>JAYUBF010000298.1:0-29794 GCA_043741435.1 Myxococcales bacterium | reverse complement strand
AGTGATCAATCTCGCTTCGCGATTCGTCTGTTTCGGCAACAGGCGACAGGCAACAGGCGACAGGCAATTCTGAAATTTTTCAGAGCGTCATCGACGACGCGAGCGGTTCTACTCCGAACATTTCCGGTCGCCGGTTGTCGGTTGCCGGTCTCCTGTTCTTTGAGCCCGGCCCCATAGGTGATCGGAATAACTTGGGACTCGCCGCTAAGTGACTGGCATTGGACTTAGCGGTTGCTTCGCATGCGCTTGGTGGCCACTCCCTCTTCCGCACCCAGCTCGATGGCTGCCCGTCATCGCCCCAATCGGCGACCTTGGCGCGGTACGAGTGGACTCCGGCATCGTTGCGCCCTCGTCTTCGACGGGCAGCCCGGGGTGGGGTACGCTCTTCAGCGTCATGTCTTCTTCGTGGCGCTCAGCCACCTCGGCCCTCGTGAGCTGTGCGCTGCCATTGGCGCTCCTGAGCGCCGTTCTCGGCGCCGGCTGCGCGGGCCCGTATGGCGAGCGGCGCAGCGACGAGGTGGTGCGCCGCTACGGGGATCAGCTCGTGGCGGGGCCGTACGTGAGCCCCATCGCGTACGAGCACTATGTGCTCGCGATGCTGTACCAGAACGCGGGGCAGCTCGAAGAGGCGGTGGACGAGCTGCGTCGCGCGCTCGGCTCCGACGGCACCTCGGCGTATCTGCGCTGGCGTCTGGCCGATGCGCTCATCTCGTGTGGCCGCCTCGACGAGGCGCGTGAAGAGCTGAGCGCTGCGCTGCGCCTCGAGCCCGAGGCAGCGGAAGCCTACGTGGTGCGCGCGCGTTTGGCCGCGCGGCTCCGTGATCATGCGGGCGTCGAGTCTGCGCTGCTCCAGGCCATCACGCTCGATCCGAAGCTCGAGGAGGCGTACCTGCTGCTCGCGTCGACGCAGCGCGAGCGAAACCAGCCCGAGCGCGCACTGCGGACGATGCGCGCGCTGGCGGAGCGCGTGCCCTCGGCGTCGGCGCACGAGGCGCTCGGGCGTGCAGCGTTGCGGGCTCGCGATCGCAAGAACGCACGGCTTCACCTCGGCAGGGCCATCGAGCTCGACAACGCCCGCAACGAGGCGCGACTGGAGCTCGCGCGTACCCTCATCGGCGACGGCGACACCGAGTCGGGCCTCCAGCTGTTGCGCAGCGCCGCCGAGCGTACACGCGACGTGACGGTGTTGCTCGAGCTCGCGCGCGCGGCCGCCCACAACAAGCGCGTCACCCAAGCGCTCGCTGTCCTCGATCGGCTCGAGGAAGAAGCGAGCAGCGGTCGAGGCCGCCTCACCATCGCGACCGCGTTCCTCGACGTCGGCGTGCCCTTGCGGGCGCAGCGGATCGCGGAACGTGTGCTCGCCGATGAACGGAAAATCGAACTGCGCGCGACCGCGTACCAGGTTCTGGCCCGAGCCGCCGAGCTGCGCGGTGAGCCGGCAGAGGCCCTGGCAGCGTGGCGGCAGATCGGCCCGACCGAGGCCGAGTACGCGACCGCGGTGATCGCGCGGGCGCGGATGCTGCGGGTGCGCGGCCGTGATGCCGAATCGCTGGCGCTGCTGAAGGACGCTTTCGCCGATTGCCAGCGACGACAAAGGCTCGATGATGCCGACCAGCTCAGCAGCGCCTCGGCGTTGTTGCAGGCGGAGCTCGGCGAGCGCGATGCCGCCATCGAGGCCTTGCAGGCGGCGGCGGTGGTGCGGCCAGCCTCGACGATCTTGCAGCTGTCCTTGGCGACGCTCGAGCAACGAGCGGGTCGCACCATCGACGCGGTACGGCGGCTCGAGCCGCGAGCGAAGGCGGGGGAGCAAGCGGCGTTGCACCTTCTCGGCGACACGCTGGTCGCTGCGAACGTACGGCTGCCCGAGGCAGTGACGTACCTCGAACGCGCCGAGAGCGTCGCGCCGCACGATGCCGAGATCGCCGACAGCCTCGGCGCCGCGTACCTCGCGCTCGGTCACGTCGCCGATGCGCAACGGTTGCTCGAGCGGGCGAACCATCTGTCGCCCGGCGACCTCGACGTGCTCACCCACCTCGCGAAGCTGTATCAACGTCTCGATCAGCCGGCGCTCGCCGTCGCTGCGCTGCGCGGTGCGTTGGCCACGCGTCCGCCGGAGCCGGTGCGCCAAGCGCTCGAGGCCCAGCTCCTCATGCTGGAACGCGGTCGCCTGGGCACCCGCTGATGCCTTCGGCGCAACGGAGCTGGTGGCTGGTGGCGACCCTCGCGGTCGGGTGTGCACATCTGCCGCCAGTGGCCCGGCCGTATCCGGCGCCGACGGCGGCCGACCTCTACGCGTCGCTGCAGGCCCGCGCCGAGCACACGCGCGCGATCGACGCCGTGGCGAAGGTCGACGAGCGCGCCAAGGGCGTGCCGCGTGTCACCGTGAAGGTGCAGGTGTTCGCGCTACGCCCCGATCGGCTGCGGCTCGAGGTGCAAGGCCCGCTCAACTCCGGCGCCGCCACGTTGGTCACCGATGGCGATCGCTTCTCGCTCTACGACACCCGACAAGGTCGCTTCTTCACCGGTCCCGCCGAGCCGTGCAACGTGGCGAGGCTGATACAGGTCGAGCTCGCGCCCACCGATATAGTCGCCGTCTTGCTCGGCTCGGTCCCCCTCACGGGAACACCGGCCTCCGTGGAGTGGGATCAAACGAACGGCGGCCGTGAGATCCTGCGCCTCGATGGCACCGACGGGGCGACCACGCGCGTGTGGCTCGATCACCGAAACCGGACGTGGGATCCGCTGCGCGCCGAGCGACGAGATGCGCATGGGGTCGTGCTGTGGCGCGTCGAGCATGCGGAGTTCACCGACCAAGGCAACGGGGTGCGCTTGCCCACGCGCACCTACGTGGAAGACCCGCGGCACCAGGCCGCCGCGTTCCTGCGCTACCGCGAGCAATCGCCGAACCCGGAGCTCCCGGTGTCGGGTTTCATGCTCGAGCCGCCCGCCGGCGTCGTCGCCGAGCCCGTGGGCTGTCGCTAGGGAATCGCCGGGACGACGCGCGTCGGCAAGCTCATGTTGCACACGTTGGTGTGACCGCGAAGCAGACGAGCCCGCAAAAGTAGGGGGCGCGCGGGCTACAACAGTGCATCGTCGTTCAGGCGGCCCTCGAGATACTCGGACTCGAGGCGAGCGATGAACTTGTGCCACACGTCGCGTGCGCTCTCGTCGGCGAAGCGGAACATGACGCACACGCCCCGGTCGTTGCCCACGGATTGCCGGACCACCTCGCCGCCCACGTCGAGCGGCTTGAAGTCACCCCCCGGTGGGTACACGAGCAGCGGCACGGAGCTCCCGAGAGGGAGTTGCTCGGCCGTGCGCACGAAGATGCCTTCCTCGTTGAGGTCGCGCGTGAAGTTGAGGCGGCGTCCGCGCGCCGTGGAATACGCGACCTTGAGCCGCAGCGGCAGGCGCCGCTTGTGACGCATGTCGAGGAGACCGCCACGCACGTAGCCGTGCAGGTAGGAGACCTTCGCCCCTTCGCCGGAGCCGAACTCCACGCCCACGCCGGGACGCGCACGTGAGTCACCGGTGGTGCGGCGCCACTTCACGATCCCGTGCAGCAGCATCCGCGGGCCGCCCTGGAAGATGACCTCGATGAGAACGCGCTCGCCGACATTCTGGTCGACGTTGGGCACGAACAGACCGTTCGGCCCCAGCGAGGATTCTTGATAGCGCTGGATGTCCGAGCGCTCTACGAGGTTGATCTTGAAGCGTCCACTCACGACGATTGGCTTTGCTTACTCGAGCCCTGAACCGAGCCCGAGTCGCCAACGATAACACGGCTCGCAAGCCACCGGCCGGTGCAAGGCCACCTCGAACGGCACGCGCGCCGGGTCGCCGCACCACGCACACGTGGGGAGCGTGGCGACCGGCGCGACGACCGGCGCACACGGCTCCCGTGCGCTCGTGTCGCGACGCTCGGCCTTCCTCTTGCGGCGGCACGCCGCACAGCGACGTGGCACATCCGGCAGGCCGCGCTTGGCGAAGAAGCGTTGCTCGCCGACCTTGAACGCGAACGAGTCCCCGCAGTCCGCACAGGAAAGTTCGCGATCTTCGTCACTCATGCGTCATGCTCGGGCGCCCGATGCGCTCTTCCTCCACTACCTCATCGCAGGCCAGGCTCGCAATCGCGGCTACCGCGCTCGTCGTGGTTGTGCTGAGCCATGCCTCACCGGTATCGGCGGCAGGGACCGCGTGGCGTGACGTACCGCTGCAGCAGGCGCTCGAGCAGGCGCAACGCGAGCGCAAGTGGGTGCTGATCGACGTGTTCGCCGAGTGGTGTGTGCCTTGCCAGAAGATGGACCAGGAGATCTATCCTCGCGAGGAAGTAGGTCGCGCCATCGCCGCCAGCTTCGTGCCGTTGCGGCGCGACGGCGAAAAGGGCGAGGGCCTCACGATCGCGCAGCGCTATCACGTGGTCGGTTTTCCGACGCTGCTCGTCATCGATCCACGCGGTGTCGAGGTCGATCGCATCATGGGCGAGCGCAGCGCCACGGAGCTGGTGGTGCGCCTCGTGCACCTGCGCGATGGTCGTGACACGTTGGCCCGTCTCGAAGCCGAGCTCGCGCGCGTCCCGTCCGAAGCGCTCAAGCTCGAGGTCGCGACGCGGCACGCGATGCGCGGCGATCCACGCGCGGTCAGCGAGCTCACCGAGATCGTCGCGGCCGACGCCGACAACAAGTCGCACCGCGCTGCCGCGGCGCTGCTCACGCTCGGCAAGTACTACTACCTCCGCGGCGCGAAAGACTACGCTCACGCCGAGGCCACGCTGGCGGACCTCGAGCAGCGCTTTCCCACCACCGACGAGGCGAGCCAGGCCACCTACGCGCGCGCCATTGCGCTGCAGAACACCGGCCGCGCACCGCAGGCCGCGGCCTTGCTCGACGCCTGGATCGCGGGCGCGCCGAAAGATCGCGATCGGGTCGCTGCGTACGCTTGGTTCGCCTTCAAAGAGGGGGGCGACAAGGCACGCGGCATCGCGGCCGCCAAGCGCGGCCTCACCGAGTGGCCTGATGACGACGCCCTGTGGGACACGCTGGGTGAGCTGTACTTCTCGACGGGAAACCTCGGCGAAGCACGCAACGCGTTCAGCAAGGCGGCCGCCCTACGACCGAAGTCGGACTACTATCAGCGCCAGCTGAGCAAGGTCGGAGGAGCGAGATGACGCGCGCGTCGGGAATGGTCGTCATGTTGCTGGCCACGGTCTTGTTCGGAGGCTGCGAGCGTGAGCCCGTCATCGTGGTGCGCTTCGATCCGGCCGACCAACGACCGGCGACGCGCGCCGTGCAACGCGACCTCGCGACGGCCGGAGTGGTGGATGCCGCCACGACCTTCGACGCCGCGACCGTCGCGGTGGCACCGCCGGCTGCCAAGGCGCAATGCAAGACCGACGGAGACTGCGTGCTGGTCTCCGACGGCTGCTGCGGTTGCGCCAATGGCGGCAAGCTCAAGACGGCGCTCAAGCGCGAGGAAGCGAAGCTGATCGCCGCGCAGAAGAAGAGCTGCGCGGACACGATGTGCACGATGGTGGTGTCGAGCGATCCGAGCTGCGGCAAGCGCGTGGGTTGCGTGGAAGGTGTCTGCGCGATGCGTGACGCGCGGCCCGACGAGATCCGAAAGCTCGCGGCGCCGCCTGCCAGCGACGTGAAGTAAGGCGCTAAGCGAGGCGAAGACTAGGCTCGACTTGAGCACTTTCTCCCTTAGCCGTCGCTGCTGCGGGCCTCGTCGGCTTCCTCGCTCCTCGGTCGAATACCCCCAGTATTCTCCCTCGTCGCTCGTTGCTGCCGAGGCTCCTCGCGACGCGACGGCTCGGTCCGAAAGTGCTCAAGTCGAGACTAGGCGCTGATCTGGAAGCGCAGTGTGATGGGCTTGCCGTCGCGGAGCAGCTCGACCACGAAGTGATCGGTGACGCGGACCCAGTTGTACGCAGCCGACGCATCCTCGACACCCCGCAATGGGCGACCATCGACGCGCTGGATGACATCACCCTGACGCAGGCCCATGCGGGCGAGGAAGCTGTTGGGGCGAAGCTCGGCCGCGCGAAAGCCGCCTTGCGGTGCGAGCTCGAAGGCCACCGAGGCGTCGAGCGCGGCCATGTCACCCAGCCCAC
This sequence comes from Myxococcales bacterium, assembly GCA_043741435.1. Taxonomy (GTDB): domain Bacteria; phylum Myxococcota_A; class Polyangia; order Palsa-1104; family Palsa-1104; genus JBDTCO01. Next base: position 23,682 of record JAYUBF010000298.1, on the reverse strand, counting down.
GATCGAGCTCCGCACGCGGGATGCTGATTGAAGCTGCCTGCGGTGGAACGGAAGCGGGCGCTGGCGCTGCAACCAGCGTCGGAAGTGCCGCCGGCGCGGGGGGAATCAAGACGATTGCCGGGGCGCTCGGCACGGGTTGAATGGTGACCTGCGCAGGGGCGGGCGCGGCGACCGGCGTGGCAACGGGGACGGGCGCTGGCGCAGCGACGACTGCGATGGGCGGAGCGAAGACGACGCGCGTGGGCGCGACGACCGGCGCAGGTGCCACAACGGGAGCGGTCGCCACAACGGGAGCAGGTGCCGCAGCGATGGCGACCGGCGCATTCATCGGCCGGATGTTGATCACGAGCGGCTCCATGATCGTCTTGGCGCGCGGTCGCGGATCAGGCGCCAGCTGCAGGAGCTCGCGGGTTCCACCCGAAATGAGCAGCACGTCCTCGGCACCGATGGCCGCGATGTGGGCGCCGTTCAGCTGATCGCCGACGCGCACCACGCGATATTCGCCGCTCTCCTCGTCGAGGAGGATGGCCTGGCTCGCGGAGAGTGCTTGCCCGACGACGCGTCGTGGAGGCGCCGGCTCGGCCCAACCGAGGGTGCTGAGAGCCAAGCTGCCGAGACCGACCCAAACACGGGTTCTAATGCGCATGAGACGAAGACCAAGGCACGTCGCATGCCACATTCCAAAACCACGGATCTGATGGAAAGGCCGTCGTAGCGGCGGGTGACGTGACTATTCGTTCACGATGCTCCGTGACCGCGAGTCGACGCCGCCGATGTAGGTCTAGGAGTCGGCCTTGCCGGAAGCAGCTTTGCTCGGTGGTGCCTCGTCGCCAGCGGCGAGCGCCTTCTGTCCGCCGCTCTCACCGTTGGCCGGCAGCGCCGCGACGCCCATCTTTGCCTTGAGCTCGGCCAGCGCCATGTCGGCGCCGGTGCTTCGCGGGGAGTTGAGCTTTTTGAAGCGATTCTCGAGCGTGTCGCCGGTGAGCTCGCCTGCGAGCTCGGTGGACGCTTCCGCCTCGGCCTCGATCTGGTCGACCTTCTCGGCCATGCGATCGAATGTGTCGAACGCGGAGGTGTCGGAGAGCCCGGCCATCGTCTGCTGGATGGTCTTCTGCGCCTCGGCGCGCTTCGCGCGAGCGACGAGGATGTTCTTCTTGCGCTTGGCCTCTTCGATCTTGCTGTTGAGGTGGCGCAGCTGGTCCTTGAGCTTGTCGACGGCGTCTTTTTGCAGATGCCACTGCTGCTCGAACTGGTGCTGCAGCTCGTCGTGCTCCTTCTGCCGTACGAGCGCTTCCTTCGCGAGCTCGTCGTCACCGCCGTGGACCGCGGCCATGGCCTTGCGCTCCCAATCCTTCGAGAGCGCGACCTGATCGTCCCATTGTTTCTTGAGGCGCTTCTCGTCACCGATGGCCACGGCCACTTGCTTCTTGGCCTCGACCAGCTGGTTCTTCATGTCGACGAGGACCTGGGAGAGCATCTTCTCCGGGTCTTCGGCCTTGCTGATGATGTCGTTGATGTTCGACTTGAGCAGCGTTCCCAGTCGCGAAAAGATACCCATCTAGGCGGCCTCCCGGAACTTCGCCAGGCGGCCCATGTGGGACGCCACTGCCAGAGAAATGTCATCGATCGTCGCAGCGAACTCGTTGAAGTCGAGGTTCTCGAGCTGGAGCGCGTCGCCGATCACCACCGACTCGCCCTCGACACCATACGCGCCGTGCATCATCTCGGTGGCGTTGAGCTCGAGCAACGTTCGGAACAGCTCCTCGCGATCGGAGCCCGGCCGCTGCCTCGGCACCTCCATCAGCTTCACGCGGAACACGAGCACGGGGCCCGCCAGCGTGATGATGATGTTGTCGAGCCCGTCTTCCGCCTGCACCACGAACGTACCCGGGCGGGGTTCTTCGTACGGGAGCTCGAGCTTGATCAAGAAGTCTTGGATGTCCGCCGTGGTCTTCATGGGCGCCTCGCTGAGGGTGGGCTACGCCAAGTAGGTGTAAACGGGCACCCAACCGGCGCTTTAGCGTAGGGCAGGCAGGGGCACCTTTCAAGGCAGTTGCGGTGTCTGGTCAAGAAATGCCTACGGGAATGCCTAACGCACGAGACGTCGAAAACGTTTCAGCCACCGCTCGGCATGCGGGTCTTCGCGTGAGCCCAGGCTCGTCGCGCATGCTGCATGCGAGCGAGTGCGGTCGGATAGCGATGTCGGTACCACGCAAGCAACTCGAGGTTCCCTTGAAGCTCGTCCGCGCCCATCGGCGCGTCGACATAGGCGTCGAACTCCTGCGCCGACAAGCGTCGATTCGCCAGTTGTCGGATCCGTTCGACCTGTTCTCGCGTCGGAGGTGTCAGGCGTGGAATCATCTCGATTGATCGGCTTTTAAGGTGTGGAGCAGCCGGATGTCCTCGGCGTCTTTGGGTCGGGAAGCAAACCTCTTGGTCGCGATGAGATCGGCGAGCTCGGGTAGAAGGAGTGAGACGTCGTCGCTGAGCGGCAGTGCGACCCTTCTTGACCACAGCGCGTCGAACTCGACACGTGCCCCGTCGACGGTAGACACCGCCTTGGCGACCATCACGTCGACCTTCTCGTCGTTTTGCAGGACGTACCGTCCTCGGGCTCTCGCTTCGGCGGGGGCGTGGCTGGGGAGAAATCCCAAAGGTTCCAGCGCAAGGTTCAGCTTCTCCGCATCGTCGCGGTGGATCCACAGATCGTAGTCGCTCGTCATGACAGGGATCCCAAGCGCGATCAGCGCCTGTCGGCCGATGAGCAACGCGCGCGCACCGCTGTTGGCGATGGTCTGGAAGAAGACCAGTTCGTCGAAGTGCGACTCGTGCACGCCGCCTCAGTGTGACGGAGCCAAACCGTCGAAGCAAATGCAGCGCCCGCGGTCCAAAGTCACCAGATCGTGTCCGCCACGGGATGTGCTATGCAGGATTCGTCGAAACGGAAGCCTATGAGCTTCCCGTCGTTGGAGACGTAGCCGGATGGTGCCGCGCGCCGACGGTGCAGCTGAGGTCTGTGATGTCCCACCCCGGTGTGACCGTGGCTGCGACCTTCGTAGGTCTCGTCGACGCGGCACCTCCGATCGGAATCGAGGAGTTTGGCGTCGACCGCATCCAGCGCGAGCCAAAGGTCGTAGGTCTTCGAAAGCGATCGCTCGTCCCAATGGTCGGGACCCAAACATGGGCCTTTGTTGAAGACGTCGTTCGTATCAGTGTGCACACGAGCTCGAAGAACCGTGTGTCCCGCGATCAGTCGTTCTTCGAGAGCGCGTACCGGACCCGAGCGGTCGCAGTTGTCGTGTCGCGTCCAGCCGTGCTCCTCCAGCGCGTCCATGAGTCTCCACCCACTGGGCGATCGCACCGCGAGGTGAAACTCCAGATTGCCGGTGCAGCTCGTCGTGCCCGAGTGCGTTCGCAAGATCACGGCGTGCGCCGTCCGCCACCTCGGATCGGGCGCGCAGCTGTAGTCGGCGTAGTCGAAGTGCTTGCGACACAATGCAGCCAGGTCTTCCACGACGGAGGCTGGATGCTCGGCAGTGCGAGCTAGCGAAGGATAGACGACGAGAAGGGTAGCCAGGATCACGCGCATCGTGAACGGTGTACGGCGCTACGCTCGTGGTTCTTCCTGCAGGCTGGGGTCAGTCTCCGGGCCCGGCTCCTACGGAATCTGCATCCCGCCCGAGACGTTCAGCTCCTGACCGGTCACGAAGTCGGACAGCGATGAGCAGAAGAACAGAACGGCGCCGGCAATGTCCTCGGGCTCGCCGAAGCGGCCCATGGGGATGCGCTGGAGCATCGCCTGCCGTGCGGCCTCGGGGACGCCCAGCTCGTCGCCCTTTTGCTTGGCCGCGGTGAGGCGCGTGTTGGTGAACCCCGGGGCGACCGCATTGCAGTTGATCGAGAAGCGCGCCCACTCCTGCGCGATGGTGCGCGTGATGCCGATGTTGCCCATCTTCGCCGCGGTGTAGTTGAGCTGGCCAGGGTTGCCGCGGATGGCGGCTGTCGAGAAGAAATTGACGATCTTGCGGTGATACGACGCGCGGCCGTTCTCCTCGAATTCGCGCTTCGCTACATCGCGCATGAAGGGGACGGTGGAGCGGATCGCGTTGAAGGTGCCGGTGAGGTTCACGTCGATCACGAGGTCCCATTCCTCGTCGGTCATCTGGTGCGACATGCGATCACGCGTGATGCCGGCGTTGTTGACGAGGATGTCCAGCTTGCCGAAGTGATCGACCGCGCGTTTCATGAGCGCGTCGGTGGCCTTCGGGTCTGTGACGGAGCCCAGCTGATAGATGGCGCGGCCCGGCGTGATGGCGTCGCACGCCGCCACGGCCTCTTGTGCCGGGGCTTCATCGACATCGTTGATGACCACGCGCGCACCGTGCTGCACGAGCAGGGTGGCACACACCCGACCGATGCCGCGACCGGCACCGGTGATCACTGCGACTCGATCTTCTACCAGTCCCACGCGGGCCTCCCTTTGCACGGTGCGATGAACGGGAGGACGTATCCCGCGCGCGCGCGCCGGGTCAAGCCCCCGACGAGAAACCGACGAGAAACCGACGGAAAGGCTGCGTTGCTTGCCCAGTCGAAACTATGGTACCTGAGCCCCCGATGTCGCCTTCCAAGACGGAGCTGCCGCGCCACATTGCCATCGTGATGGATGGCAACGGGCGCTGGGCGCAACTCAACAATCGGCCGCGTGCCGACGGCCACCGGCGCGGTGCCGATGCCGTACACTCCGTGGTCCGTGCCGCGCGCGAGACCGGGATTCGTGCCCTCACGCTGTATGCGTTCTCGGCGCAGAACTGGGAGCGCCCCGTCGACGAAGTCCGCACGCTCATGGAGCTGCTGCGCGACTACCTACTCGAAGAGCGCACCGAGATCATGGACAACGGCATTCGCCTCACCACCATCGGTGACGTCGAACGCCTGCCCGGCTTCGTGCTGGAGCCGCTCGAGGCGTTGCGCGCGGACTCGGCCGGCAACGGTGGGATGACGTTGTGCCTCGCGCTCTCGTATGGCGCCCGCGAGTCCATCGTCGAGGCCGCGCGCAAGATCGCCGCCGGGGTTCGCGCCGGAGCGCTCGAGCCAGGCGACGTCACCGCCGAGCGCTTCGCCGCCGCGCTGTCCACGCGCGAGCTCCCACCGCTCGACATGCTCATCCGCACCTCGGGCGAGCAACGCCTCTCCAACTTCCTCCTCTGGGAAGCTGCCTACGCGGAGTTCTACTTCACCGATACGCTCTGGCCCGACTTCGGTCGGCAGGAGCTCGCAGAGGCCATTCGCACGTATCAAGGTCGCGAGCGCCGCTTCGGTCTCACGTCGGAGCAGGTGCGACTCATCGCGAACGGCAACGCCGGGTAGCTCCGTGAGCAACCTCGTCGCGCGGGTCCTGACCGCGCTATTGGTCGTGCCCTTCTTACTCGGGGCGATGTTCTGGTCGAACCCTATCGCGACGTTCGCGGTGGTGTTCGTGGCGACGGGAATCGGCCTCCGCGAGTGGGCCAACATGACCATGCCGAGCGCGCCGATCGCCGAGCGAGCGCTCACCGTGATCCTCGGCCTCACGCTCTCGGCGCAGATCTATTTCTGTGCCACGGACGGCATGGGCACGCTGCTCACCCTCACCGGTGCCACCGTCGTCACTTTCATCTATCTCCTGTTTCGCTACGGCGAGGTGCAAACCGTCGCCGCGCGTCTCACCGCGATGCTTTCCGGCCTCCTCTACGTGTCGGTGCTGCTGGTGTTCCTCGCGCTCCTCAAGAAGCGCGGCGCCGACGGTGGTTTCTGGGTCCTGCTCACGCTCACGCTGGTGTGGTTCAGCGATACCGGTGCGTATTTCGCGGGGCGCTTCCTCGGGCCCGCCTTTCCCCAAAAGCTGTACGAGGCAATGAGCCCGAAGAAGACGCTCGTCGGTGGCTTCGGCGGGTTGCTCGGCAGCTTCGTCGCGACGGTGCTGGCCAAGATGTACTACTTGCCGCATCTCACGTGGCTCGATTGCGTCGCGCTCACCGTTCCGGCCAATATCCTCGGTCAGATTGGCGACCTCTGTGAGTCGATGCTCAAGCGCTCCGTGGGCGTGAAGGACTCGGGCACGTTGTTGCCCGGCCACGGCGGCATGCTCGATCGCATCGACGCGGTGCTCTTCGCGACCCCGTACATCTTTGTCTACGCGCGCTACTTCTACCGAGGCAACTTCGCCCCCTAAACAGCAACGCATTGTTCGGAGATCCAAGGTTGCGTCGCTGTTTAGTCTATCTCATCGGGCGTGCCGCCCGCCCTGTCGGCCGAGCCGTCAGGGTCCCACCCTGCTCACGCGGCGACTTCGCCGCGACGCAGCCTTTGGCTGCTCAGTTTTGACTCGCGCTCCGCGCGACTCTGCTTAGCTAGCGCGCTCCGAAGATCGCGGTGCCCACGCGCACCTGCGTGGCGCCTTCCGCGATCGCGGCGGCGTAGTCGGCGCTCATCCCCATCGAGAGCTGTACGAGCGAATGCGCCGTAGCGAGCGCACGCAGCTTTGCGAAGTGCGGCCGCGGGTCGCCTTCGGCTGGTGGAATGCACATGAGCCCATCTACGCGCAGCGACGGCAACGCACGCAGTGCATCCAGCAGCGACGGCAGCTCGCTGACGTTGCAGCCCGACTTTTGCGATTCGTCACCCACGTTCACCTGTACCAGGCACGCCTGCACGATGCTGCGCGTCGTGGCCTTCGCGGCGATCTCCTGACCGAGCGCGAGTGAATCGACGGAGTGGATCAGCGTGGCCGTGCCGACGATGTACTTCACCTTGTTGCGCTGGAGAGGGCCGATGTAGTGCCAGCGCGCGCCGGGCACTTCTGGCGCCTTGTCGCGCAGCTCCTGCGCATAGTTCTCGCCGAGATCGACCTGCCCGGCGGCGACGGCCTCGCGCACGCGGTCGGCTGGCACCGTCTTGCTGACGGCGATGAGCGACACGGAGGCGGGATCGCGACCCGCGGCACGTGCGGCCTCCGAGATCTTGCCGCGTACCTCAGCGATGGCCTGCGCGATGCTCACCGCGAGGCAGCCCAATTCGCAGGGAGCGCACCGACGGTGATGAGGTCCTCGATGACCTCGCATAGCGGAAGGCCGACCACGTTGGTGTACGAGCCGCGCACGGTGCGTACGAATGCGCCGGCCATGCCCTGGATCGCATAGCCGCCGGCTTTGCCGTCCCATTGCTTCGAGGCGATGTAGCCGTCGATCTCTGCATCCGACAACGGGCGAAAGTTGACCTCGGTGGTGATGATGCGGCCGCGCTCCTTGCCGTCGTGGATTACGTGGAACGCGGTGATCACGTCATGCTGTCGTCCGGCAAGCTTGAGCAGCATCGCGCGCGCGTCCTTGTCATTCTCCGGCTTGCCGAGGATGGTGTGCTTCCCACCGTCATGCACGACCACGATGGTATCCGCCGCGAGGATCGAGTCGCGCGTGCCGGTGCGTTCGGCCACGGTGCGAGCCTTCTTCGCTGCGAGCCGACGCGCGAGCGCGTCCGGCGCTTCGTCTTTGAGTGGCGTCTCGTCGATGTCGGCGGCGATCACCTCGACGTCGACACCGGCCTGCGACAGGAGCTCACGACGACGGGGGGAGGCGGAGGCGAGGAGTAGTGCCATGGCCGGCGAGTATGGTACGGCTCCCCAATGAAGACCAAGCCGGAGTTCGCGGCCTATGTCGCGAAGCTGCTGAGGAAGGGCGGCGACCAGCGCAGCCTGCGCTACGACGCGGACCAGTTCGCGCTGGTCGGCAACGACGGCGGCTTCGTGAACCTTGGCAACGTGTGGGCGTACTACGAGAGGGCCGGCTTCTTCAGCCGCGGCAAGATCGTACGCGACCACGTGCGCGCCATCCTGACCAGCAGTGCGCGCTCCAACGAAGAGCGCACGTTCGAGGATGTGCGAGCGAATCTGGTTCTGCTGGTGCGCAGCGCCGACTATGTCGCGCACATCGCCAGCATGGAGCATTCGCTTGGCCAACCGTCGGCGATGGTCGATCCATCGCGCCGGCCCATCGGAGAGCGGTTGTTCGCGATGCTCGGCATCAACCACGCCGAGAGCCTCGCGGTGGTGAGCCAGAAGCAGATCGAGGGCTGGGGGCAGACTGCCGACGAGCTCTTCCGCATCGCGCGCTTCAACCTGCGCATGCTGGTACCTACGCCGTTCGTAGAGCTGGCGCCCGGCTTGTACGTCTCCGAACACGGCGACTATCTCGACTCCGGCCGGCTGCTGCTCACCGAGGTTGTCGCGCGCCTCCCGGTACGCGGTGACGTGGTAGCGATGGTGCCCAACCCGGCCGTGGTGCTGGTATGCGGAAGCGAGGACGAAGACGGGCTAGCCCGTCTCGCGGCGTTGGCCGAGATGCAGCTCGACGATCCCAAGCACGTCTCGAGCGAGCTGGTCATGTTGCGCGGTGAAGACTGGGTTTCCTTCCGGCTCGAGGGTGAGAGCGCCGCCGCGCGTGCGCTGCGCAAGCTCGACGTGCTCGATCGCGCTCGGTCCTACGAGGCGCAACGCGACACGTTGCAAGCCAAGGTGGGCGAAGACGCCTACGTCGCTCGCGCCATGGTGTTCGAGCTCACCGACGGCAAGGTACTCAGCACGGCGACTCTCACCGAGGGCGTGCGCACGTATCTGCCGCGAACTGAGCGGGTTCACTTCATCACCAACGAGATGCTCGAGGACCCGGAGACGAGGGGCCCGGAGCCCGTGACGTGGGAGAAGATGGAAGAGCTGGTGGGGCCGCTCACCATCGTGCCCGATACGTTTCCGCCGCGCTTCTTCGTCGATCGCTTCCCCGATCCCGCGCGGCTGGCCGAATGACGCTGCGTTCCGAACTCACCGATCGCGCCGAGTGCTGGGGCTACAGGAGCCAGCCCGGCGATCCGCGCGTTGCAGCCGTCGTGCGTCGGTTGCAGTCACCGAGCGACCTCGACGCTGTTCGTGCCGGTGACCTCGTCTTGCTCGGCATCTGCAACGACCTCGGCGTGCGCCAGAACGGCGGACGTGCCGGAGCAGCGGAGGGCCCACTCGCGTTGCGGCGGGCCCTCGGCAAGCTCTCGGCGGACATCCTCGGCCCCTTGCGCTTGTTCGACGCAGGCGACCTCGGTCCCGAACGAAGCCACGACTACGAAGGCCTGTTTCGGCTCGGCGAGGAGGTGCTCCGCGACATCTTCGCGCGCGGCGCGATCGCGGTCGTCGTCGGGGGCGGGCACGATTGCGCGTTCGCGACCTATCGTGGGCTCGTCGCTGCCGGTCTACAGCCGTCCGTGCTCAACGTCGACGCGCACCTCGACGTGCGGCCCACCCACGAGGCGAGCTCGGGCAATCCGTTCTACCGCATGCTCGAGGACGGCCTCGGCGAGCTCACCGAGGTGGGGCTGCTGTCGGCGATCAACAGCGCGGAGCATACGGCCTACGCGCGCGCGCGCGGCGCACGCCTCACGTTCCTCGACCCGCCCGCGACCGAGCAGGATCAGCTCGACGCGGCGTTGCAATGCATGGCGCGCGCGTCCGCGAACCAGCGCGCCCTGCACCTGAGCGTGGATCTCGATGCGATTCAAGCCGCCCATGCGCCCGGCGTGTCTTGGCTCAACCCGGTCGGCCTCGCCCCCATGACCGTGCGCTGCATCGTTCGGGCCGCAGGCAAGAGCAGGGCGCGTGCGCTCGATCTGATGGAGCTGGCGCCTCCTCTCGATGTGGGTGGCGAGAACGGCCGCGATGGCGTGACCGCGCGCCTGGCCGCGCTCCTCGTTGCCGACTTCTGTGCCGGCCTCCGAGATCTCACTTCGTCGCAAAAATGACCGCGGAATTCGCGCAAACGTTGCGCGAGCGACTCCGACAGGCGCGAGCACTCAACTCGCACATTGAACGCGACTCACGTAGGGTTTCGTGTCCCTTCCGCGACGATAAAACCGCCTCGACCCGATGGAAAATTGATCGCGAGACACGCAGCTACATGGTTGGCGGCACTGTAGAAATCTGTTGACGTGACGTCGACGTAGTTTTAAACCGCAGCCGAGCTATGGCGACCCCTCACTTGCTCTTCCCAAGGTGGAGCAACCACCTCGTCCGAGCCATCCTCGGCGCGGTCGGAATCGGCGCGGGCCTTCTTCTTGCGTTCGCCTTCGCCTACTTCCGTTCTCCACTTTTCACCCGTCAGAACGAACCGATCGAGCAACCGGTCGAGTTCGATCACCGCCATCACGTCCGTGACCACGGCATCGATTGCCGCTTCTGTCACACCACGGTCGAAAAGGGCGAGTCCGCCGGCTATCCACCCACCGAGGTCTGCGGCTCGTGCCACGGCCAGGTCTGGAACAAGAGCCCGTACCTGACGACGATCAGGACGAGCCTCTTCACCGGCAAGCCGCTCGAGTGGGTCCGCGTGAACGACCTGCGTGACTACGTCTACTTCAACCACTCCATCCACGTGAACAAGGGCGTGGGCTGCGTCACCTGCCACGGTCGCGTCGACGAGATGGCTGCAATCCACAAGCACCCACCCATGAACATGGGCTGGTGCCTCGACTGTCACCGCAACCCGACACCCAACCTGCGCCCCCGCGAGTTCATCACGTCGATGACCTGGGAGCCCAAGGATGGCGACGCCGAGGCTGTGGGCCGTGAAGTCGCGAAGAAGAACAACGTCCACACTCGCGTGAGCTGCTCCACATGTCACAGATAGACCCAAGCAAGCCGCGTTTTTGGCGCAGCGTCGAAGACTTCAAAGCGGGCGAACAAGGCCGTGAGAAGGCGTCGCACGGCTACCCCGAGCTCGTCGGTCGCGAGTTCCCCGTCGGCGCCACCGAGATGGACGGCGCCACCCGTCGCGACTTCCTGAAGCTCGTCGGCCTCACGGCAGCAGGCTCGCTCGCTGCCTGTTCGCGCAATCCGCCTGAGCGCATCCTCCCTTACGCACGCCAGCCCGCCGACATGCGTCCGGGCTTGCCGCTGCACTACGCCACGTCGATGAGCCTCGACGGCTTCGGCATGGGGCTGCTCGTCACCGCGCGCGAGGGTCGCCCGATCAAGGTCGAGGGCAACCCCGAGCACCCGTCGAGCTTCGGCGCCTCGGGCACGTTCGAGCAAGGTCTCGCCTACGGTGTCTACGATCCGCAGCGCGGCAAAGCGGTCAAGCGCGACAGCGCCCCGTCGGGCTGGAAGAGCTTCCTCGTCGACGTTCGCGAGCGCATGGTCGGCTGGAAGAAGGACGAAGGCGCCAAGGTCTTTTTCCTCGATGGTCCCACCGCGTCGCCGTTCGATCGCTGGCTGCGCGCGCAGATCAAGACCCAGCTGCCGAATGCACACTTTCATGGCTACGCCGCGGTCTCGCGCGACTCGATCTACGAAGGCATGCGCATCGCGTTCGGCGATGCGGTCGAGCCCCGCTACGACTTTCAGAAGGCGCGCGTCATCCTCGCGCTCGACGATGACTTCCTCGAGGACGGTCCCGATCGCCTCGTGAATGCGCGCGACTTCGCGGCGCACCGCGTCGAGGAGCCGGAAGGTGCCGAAGGCGCTGCACACCTGGAAGCCGGTCACGAGGAGGGCGGCGAGCACCAGGCCGCCGGTCCGTGGCTCAATCGTCTTTACGTCGCGGAGTGCGGCTTCTCGGTCACCGGCGCGCAGGCCGATCACCGTCTGCGTGCGCGTTCGAGCGAGATCGTCGCGATCGCGGCTGGGGTGTACGCCAACATGGTCCCAGACGCGGCGTCGGACCTCGCGCCCATCGCGGGCGTTTGGAAAGACCACAAGTGGGTGAAGGCCGTCGCCAAGGATCTCCTTGCGCGCCGTGTTGAGTCCGTGGTCACCGTTGGTCCGCGTCAGCCCGCCGCCGTCCACGCTCTCGCCGCTGCGATGAACGCCGCGCTGAGCTCGCAGGTCGTTCGCTACGCCGCGCCGGCTCTGCTGACCGTCGACACCGGTCATCAGTCGTTGCGCACGATCATCGAAGCAGCCAACCGCGGCGAGATCGACACGCTCGTCATCACCGCATGGAACCCGGTCTACACAGCGCCGAACGATCTTCCGCTGCGCGACGCGCTGAAGAAGATCCCGAACGTCATCTACCACGGCCAGTTCGAAGACGAGACCGCCCCGTTCGCGCACTGGTACATCCCAGCGACGCACGAGCTCGAGTCCTGGGGCGATTCGTCCAGCGCCGACGGTGTCGTCGCCATCCAGCAGCCGCTCATCGCGCCGCTCTTCAACGGCGTACAACGCGCGGATCTGTTGGGCGCCTTCGCGGGCCGCGGTGAAGTGGGCGCCTACGTGCTGCTCAAAGAGTCACACGCGGGTGGCCTCGGCGACGGTGGCGAGTCGGCCTGGGAGCGAATTCTACAGAGGGGTGTGTTGCCGGCCGCAGCGCAGGCGAGCCTTTCGCCGGCGGTGAAGCCCATCGATGTGCTCGAGAGTGTGCGTTCGCTCAAGGCGCGCAAATCGAATGCCCTCGAGCTCAACCTCGTGGTCGACAACAAGGTCTACGACGGCCGCTACGGCGACAACGCCTGGCTGCAGGAGCTCCCGGGGCCGCTCACCAAGGTGGTCTGGGGCAACGTGGCGATGATGTCGCCCGCGACCGCCGAGCGCCTCGGGATCGAGAGCGAGCAGATCGTGGAGCTGCAGGCGGAAGGGCAGAGCATCGAGGTCCCGGTGTTCGTGCTGCCGGGCCACGCCGACGATGCCGTCTCCCTCGCCGTCGGCTACGGCCGCGAGGGCGCGGAAGCCATCGCGCGTGGCGTCGGGGCGAATGCCTACAAGGTTCGCAGCACCGCGAATCTATGGTTCGGCAGCGACGTGAAGCTCGCCGACACCGGCAAGAAGGATCGCCTCGGCATCACCCAGGAGCACTGGGCGATGGAAGGCCGTCCGATCGCGCTCGTCAGCGAGATCAACCAGAAGCCTGCCGAGCGCAAGCGCCAGCTCAAGCTCATCGAGGAGCAGCACGGCGAGCACCGCCAGCCGTCGATGCAGCACGAGTGGGAAGACGATCCCGTCGAGTCGAACGACGGCTATCGCTGGGCGATGGCCATCGACATGTCGAAGTGCACCGGCTGCAATGCGTGCATCCTCGCCTGCGAGTCCGAGAACAACATCCTCATCGTCGGCAAGGACCAGGTCCGCCGCGGTCGTGAGATGCACTGGCTCCGCATCGACCGGTACTTCGAGGGCGACATCAACGACCCGCAGGTGGTCTCGCAGCCGATGGCCTGCGTGCAATGCGAGAAGGCGCCGTGCGAGTACGTGTGCCCGGTCAATGCGACGGTGCACTCGGATGAAGGCCTGAACGACATGGTCTACAACCGCTGCGTCGGCACCCGCTACTGCGCGAACAACTGCCCGTACAAGGTGCGCCGCTTCAACTACCTCAACTGGCACAACAACCTCCAGGGCACCCTGGAGATGAAGATGAACCCCGACGTCACCGTGCGTGCACGCGGCGTCATCGAGAAATGCACCTACTGCGTGCAACGCATCGAGCAGGCGCGCATCGCGACGCGCATCGAGAACCGCGGCGTCGGTCGTCAGATCCGCGACGGTGAGATCGTCACCGCGTGTCAGCAGTCGTGCGCGTCGAACGCCATCACCTTCGGCTCGCTCCACGATCCGAAGAGCGAAGTCTCGAAGAAGCACAAAGACGAGCGCGCCTACCAGGTGCTGTGGGAGCTGAACACCAGGCCGCGCACGCGCCACCTGGCCAAGGTCCGCAACCTCAATCCGGAGCTGGTCTAAGCCATGTCCAGCGCAACCGAAGCGCCCACATCGGCAACGGCGATGGAGAAGCTGGAAGTGCCCGAGCACATGCGGGAGCCGGCCCTCATCGAGGGCCCGCAGACCGATCGCACGCTCACCGACTCCATCCTCCACCCCGTATGGCGCGACCCAGGCCGTGGCTGGTGGATGATGCTCGGCATCACCAGCACCTTCCTCGGCATCCTGGTGCTGTGCATCACGTACCTCATCCTCACCGGCGTCGGTGTCTGGGGTAACAACTCGCCGGTCTACTGGGCGTTCGACATCATCAACTTCGTCTGGTGGGTCGGTATCGGCCACGCAGGAACGCTCATCTCCGCCATCCTGCTTCTCTTCCAGCAGGGCTGGCGAACGTCGATCAATCGCTTCGCCGAAGCGATGACGCTCTTCGCCGTCATCTGCGCCGCCATGTTCCCCGCGCTCCACACTGGGCGTCCGTGGTTCGCCGCGTACTGGCTCGTCCCCATCCCCAACACGATGCAGATGTGGCCGAACTTCAAGAGCCCCCTCGTCTGGGACGTCTTCGCCATTTCGACGTACTTCACGGTCTCATTGCTGTTCTGGTTCGTCGGGCTCATCCCCGACCTTGCGACGCTGCGCGACGCCTCCGTGTCGCGCACGCGCCGCTTCGTCTACGGCATCTTCGCGCTCGGCTGGCGTGGCTCGGCCCGTCACTGGAACAACTGGAAGTGGTCGTACCTCCTCCTCGCCGGCCTCTCCACGCCGCTCGTGCTCTCCGTTCACACGATCGTGTCGTTCGACTTCGCGACGTCGATCCTCCCCGGCTGGCACACCACGATCTTCCCGCCGTACTTCGTTGCTGGTGCCGTGTTCTCCGGCTTCGCGATGGTGCTATCGCTCCTCATCCCGGCGCGCCAGTTCATGGGCCTCAAGCACGTCGTGACCATGAGGCACATCGAGAACATGTGTAAGGTCATCCTCGTCACCGGCTGGATGGTGACGTTCGGGTATGCCTGCGAGATGTTCGCCGACTGGTACTCGGGCTCCGTGTTCGAGATCGGTCAGCTCATGACGCGCTTCAAGGGGCCGTACGCGCCGCTCTTCTGGCTCCTCATCTTCTGCAACTGCGTCGTCCCGCAGGTGTTCTGGCTGAAGAGCCTGCGCACCAACCTCGTCGTCATCTGGATCGTCGCTGCGCTCGTGAACGTGGGCATGTGGCTCGAGCGCTTCGTCATCGTCGTCATCTCGCTGCACCAGGACTTCATCCCGGCCAGCTGGGGCATGTACCGGCCGACCATCGTCGACATCGGCATGTTCACCGGCACGATGGGCCTGTTCGGTACGGCCTTCCTGCTGTTCCTGAAGTTCGTTCCGGCCGTCGCGCTCGCCGAGGTCAAGGAGCTCCGCTACGAGACCGAGCTCGCCGAGAGCCACGCGCATGGCCAGGGCCATGGGGAAGGGGCGCACTGATGTCCGCCGCGAAACCAAAACCGTCGACGCACTGGGTGCTCGGTGGCTTCAAACAGGCCGACAAGTGCCTCGACGCCATTCGCACGCTCCGCAAGGACGAGGTGGAGACAGGCCCTGTCGAGCTCGACATCTATTCGAACTATCCAATCCACGGCGCCGAAGAAGCGCTCGGCATGAAGAAGTCGAAGGTGCCGTTCATCGTCCTTTGCTGCGCGCTGTTCGGTGCGCTCAACGGCTACGGCATCCAGACGTGGGCGAACGCCACCAGCGTTTCGTTCCTCTCGGGTCCCTGGGCCGGCTCGCTGCGCGGCTACCTGCTCAACGTCGGTGGTCGTGACGCACACGCCTGGGCGCTCAATATCCCGGTCACGTTCGAGCTCACCATCCTGCTCGGCGCGTTCGGCGCGGTGTTCGGCATGCTCGCCCTCAACGGCCTTCCGCGCCTGCATCATCCCGTCTTCGAGGTCGAGGCGTTCCGCTCGGCGCAGATCGACCGCTACTGGCTCTCCGTCGCCACCAAGGACGAGAGCAAGCGCGAGCCGCTGCAAGCCAAGCTGGCCGCGCTCGGGGCCGAAGATGTCTCCAGCGTCGAGGAGCCGGCCGAATGAACCGTCTCGTCTACCTCCTCCCGTTCACGGCCACCGTTGTGCTCGGGGCTTGCTACACGGGTGATATCGACCCGATGGAGCAGCAGAGCAAGCTGCAAGAATACGAGGCCACGCGTCACTTCACCGACGAGTCGGCCATGCGCATCCCCGTCGAGGGCACCGTGCCGCGCGAACGCGACCTCACGGGTGCGCCGAAGGTCACCACGCAGCTCGTCGCGCTCGGCCAAGAGAAGTTCAATCAGATGTGCACGCCTTGCCACGGCTTCATCGGCGACGGCAAAGGATCGGTCGCGCACAAGTTCTCGCTGCGTCAGCCGCCGTCGCTGCACGACACGCGTCGTCGCGGGCTCACGTCCGAGTACATCTATCGTGTGCTCACCGAGGGCTATGGCCTCATGCCGCGCTTCACCACCCAGCTGGACGCGCAGGAGCGTTGGGCCGTGGTGTCGTACGTGCGCGCGCTGCAGCGCAGCCAGAGCGTCGATGCGGAAACGCTGTCGGCTGACCTGCGCCAGCAGCTCGAGCACCCGCCGGTGAAAATCCAGCCGAAGCAACAAGAGGCCGAGCATCGCGGCGTGGAAGCAAAGAAGCAACGCGGCTGCCCGGAGTTCGTGCCGCCGCCGCCGGAGGGTAACGACGAAGTGCCGAACGCTCATCATACGGACGCGGAGAACGGCCACACCAACAAGGGTGAGACGCGATGAAGACCTGGCCGACCTTTCAAGGGGGATCGGGACTGCGCGCCGCAGGCTTGGGCCTCGGTGCGCTGGGCCTTGCAGCCACGGCGGGACGCGCCTTCATCGGCCCAGGAGAAGCTGGTCTCGGCATCGCGCTCCACGCCTACGTCATCGCCTTCGCGTACTGGCTGGGCCTCGCGCTCGCCGCGTTGTTGTTGCTCGCGATCTGGCACGCCATCAAGGCGAAGTGGGTGGTCGCCATCCGCCGTCCGCTCGAGGTGTTCGCGTCCACCATCCCGCTTTTCGCCGTGCTGTTCATCCCGATCATCGCCTTCATGAAGCAGCTGTACCCGTGGGCGGGTGGCATGTCGGGGCTCTCCGAGGAGGAGCTGCACCTCATCCACCACCGCGAGCACTGGCTGAACCCAACGATGTTCATCGGTCGCGCGGTCCTCTACTTCTTCATCTGGATCGTGACCGCCAGCGTGCTCACCAGCTCGTCGTTCAAGCAGGACAAGACGGGTGACTACAAGCTGACCGAGCGCATGTGGAAGTGGGGGCCGGCCATGTTGCCGTGGCTCGCGCTCGCCCTGGCATTCGCTGCGTTCGATTGGCTCATGTCGCTCGCGACGGTTTGGTACTCGTCGATGTGGGGCGTCTACTACTTCGCGGGTAGCTTCGTTGCGATGATCGCGATGCTGCTCCTCGTACTGCGCAGCCTCTCGAAGGACGATTCCTTCAAGGGCGCGATGCGCGTCACCCACTGGTTGTCGACCGGCCAGTTCCTCCTCGCGTTCACCGCGTTCTGGGGCTACATCGCTTTCGATCAATACATGCTCACGTTCGTGGCGAACCTGCCCGACTCGACGCCATTCCTCATTGCTCGTGAGACCGGCCCCTGGAAGTACGTCGGCATCCTGCTCGCCGTCGGCCACTTCATCGTGCCGTTCTTCCTGCTCCTGTCGCGTGCTCGCAAGCTGAACCCGAATCGCATCGCGCCCATCGCCGTGTGGATCCTCTTCATCCACTACGTCGACCTCTACTGGTGCGTGATGCCGCAGATCAGCCCGAGCTGGGCCACGCCCGACTGGTCCAACTTCACGGCCTTTATCGGCGTGGGTGGCGTGTCGGTCGCGTTTGCCATCTTCCGCTTCCAGGGCAAGAGCGCGCTGCCCATCCGAGACCCGTTCCTCGACGAGTCGCTCGCGTACCACACGGTCACCGCGGGCACCGGCTACCTCACCGACAAAGTGGAGGGCATGTAAGCCATGTCGTCCGACGAGATTCGCCAAGAAGAAGACAAGATCAACAGTCGCACCATCGTCGGTGTCGGCGTGGCCGCGCTGGTGATTTTCGCGGTGGGCATCTTCTGGGCCGTGCAGATCCAGGTCGAGTCTTCGGGCTCGATCCGCACCTTCACGCCCGCCGACGTTCCGGAGTCGTGCAAGGACGAGATCGGCATGGTCTGGCAGACCTCGTTCACCAACGACTTCGCCCGCAAGCTCCAGTTCGAGCAGATGCAGCAGCTGAACTCGCTGGGCTGGTCGGATCGCGCCACCAACAAGGCCCACGTGCCCATCGACGTCGCGATGAAGGCCTACGTCGCGGACGCCGCCAATGCTGAAAGACCGGACGGCAAGCTGTGAAGCGCCTCGCCGCGATGGTGCTGCTTGCGATGACGGCCGTGCCGACGATTTCGTCGGCCATGCCCGTTGCTGCAGCGGCCACGCGTGAGGTTCCAGCGCAGCCGTCGGGTATCGTCGAGAACCCACCCGATCCAACCGCACCCGGCGCGACGGTGAAGGACGACGGTATCGTCTCCGACGGCGTCGACATCGTGGAGCGCCTCGGCGAGCGCGCGCAGATCGACGTGCCGCTCGTGAATCAGGACGGCAAGGTGGTTCGGCTGCGCGACTACCTCGGCAAGCGCCCGGTGATCCTCGCCCTCGTGTACTACCGCTGCCCGGTGCTGTGCAGCTTGCTCCTTTCGGGCCTCGCCAAGTCGTTGCAGCAGGTCGACTGGCAAGCCGGCAAAGAGTTCGACGTGATCACCGTCAGCATCGATCCGAACGAGACCACCGACCTCGCGAAGGAGAAGCGCCGCGGGTACCTGCAGGCGCTCGGACGTCAGGGGAGCGAGGGTGCGTGGCCGTTCTTCACCGGCGCCGTCGAGTCCATCGATGCGCTCGCCGCGTCGGTCGGCTTCAAGTTCAAGTACATCGCCCGCGAGCGCCAGTTCGCGCACGTTTCCACGCTGTTCTTCCTTTCGCCCCAAGGCGTGGTCACACGCTACCTCTACGGCGTGAGCTTCGACCCGAAGGAAGTGAAGCTCGCGCTGTTCGAAGCGGCCGATGGCCGGGTCGGGACCGGTCTCGAGCGCGTGCTGCTGCGCTGCTACAAGTTCGACGCGTCGGCTCGTAAGTATCACCTCTGGATCAAGAACTACTACCGGGTGTGGGGCGTCATCATCATCCTCGCGCTCGGCACCTTCCTCGGCACCCTGTGGCGACGTGAGTTCAAGCGTTCGTCAACCGGGGGACGTTCTCGTCCCCCCTCCGGCGGGCAGAGCCCTTCGGAGCCTCCCCAAGGCACCGTATGAACGAGCTCCTGAGAAACCTCCTCAATCTGCCTCCGCAAGCGACCGAGCTCGCCAAGGACATCGACATGCTCCACTACATCGTCGCAGCGACGACGATGTTGGGCTCGTTCGGTACCTTGGCCCTCATGGTCATCTTCCTCGTCCGCTACCGGAAGTCGAAGGTCGGCGACAAGACCACCCGCGTCGAGGTTCCGTTGCCCCTCGAGATCGCCTTCGTGGTGATCCCGCTCATCATCTTCCTCGCGTGGTTCCAGATCGGCTTCAAGCAGTATGTGCGCCTCTCCACACCGCCGAAGGAGTCGATCGACGTCTACGTCATGGGCAAGAAGTGGATGTGGAAGTTCGCTTATCCGCACGGCCCGAATGGTCTCAACGTCCTTCGCGTCCCGGCAAATCGTCCGGTGCGGCTGCTCATCACCTCGCGCGACGTTCTGCACTCGTTCTTCGTGCCGGCGTTCCGCGTGAAGATGGACGCCGTCCCGGGGCGCTACTCGCAGACGTGGTTCACGGCGCTCACGCCGGGCACGTACCCCATCTATTGCGCCGAGTACTGCGGAACCGCGCACTCGATGATGCTCGGCCAAGTCGTGGTGATGGAGCCCGAGGCGTACGACGCGTGGGTCATCGAGTCGCAGCGCGGCCTCGGCCACGCTGCCAACGCGGGCGCCGAGCCGAACCGCATGGAAGACCTGCAAGGCGACATGGTCACGCAGGGCAAGCGCCTCGCCGCGGAGCAGGGCTGCTTCAAGTGCCACTCGGCGAATGGCGAGACGCACATCGGCCCGTCGTGGCTGAACATGTACGGCGCCAAGCACAAGATGCAGGACGGCGAGGAGCTTCTCGTCGACGAAGCCTATATCACCGAGTCGATGATGGACCCGAACGCCAAGCAGCTCGCGGGCTACAAGCTCGTGATGCCAACCTACTTCGGCAAGCTACAAGCGACGGAGACCGCCGCCATCGTCGAGTACATCAAGTCGCTGCGTACCGCGACCGAAGGTTCGAACACCGAGGGACCCGCCTATGAGCCAGTCGGCACCAGCAAGTAATCCAGTAGAGGCGGGCACCAAGCCCGCGCTCAACTACCTGACCGACGGGACCACGGCGATGTCGTGGCTCAACACGCGCGATCACAAGCGCGTCGGCGTCATGTTCCTCGGCGCGGTCACCGTGGCCTTCCTCCTCGGCGGCATCTTCGCGCTGCTGGTGCGCATCGAGCTGTTGACGCCCGGCCGCACCATCATGTCGCCGAACGCGTACAACAAGATGTTCACGCTGCACGGCATCACGATGATCTTCTTGTTCATGATCCCGGCCATCCCGTCGGGCTTCGGCAACTTCATGTTGCCGCTCATGATCGGCGCCAAAGACGTCGCGTTCCCTCGTCTCAACCTCGCCAGCTTCTACGTGTACCTCATCGGTGCGGCCCTCGCGATCGGCGGCATGGTGGCGGGTGGCGTGGACACGGGCTGGACCTTCTACGCGCCGTACTCCACCACCACGACGACCACCGTCGTCCCAGTCCTGCTCGGCGCCTTCGTGCTCGGCTTCTCGAGCATCATGACGGGCCTCAACTTCATCGTCACCGTCCACACGATGCGCTCACCCGGGATGACCTGGGATCGCATCCCGCTGTTCGTGTGGGCCACGTACGCCACCAGCATCATCCAGGTCCTCGCGACGCCGGTCATCGGCATCACGCTCCTGCTCATCGCCATCGAGCGCACGTTCCAGGTTGGCCTCTTCGACCCGGCGCAGGGCGGTGACCCGGTCCTGCTCCAGCACCTCTTCTGGTTCTACTCGCACCCGGCCGTGTACATCATGGTGCTCCCGTCGATGGGCGTGGCCTCCGAGATCATCTGCGGCCTCTCGAAGAAGAACGCATTCGGCTACAAGGCGATCGCGTACTCGTCGCTGGGCATCGCCTTCGTCGGCTTCTTCGTCTGGGGCCACCACATGTTCACGTCGAGCCAGTCCACGTTCGCCGGTGGCATCTTCGGCGTCCTCACGATGCTCGTCGGCGTGTTCACCGCCATCAAGGTGTTCAACTGGGTCGGCACCATCTATGGCGGCTCCATCACGTTCTCGACGCCGTTCTTCTACATCGCCGGTTTCTTGTTCTTCCTCATCTTCGGCGGCATGACGGGCATCGCGCTCGCCACCATGTCGCTCGATGTGCACTGGCACGACACGTACTTCGTCGTGGCGCACTTCCACTTCATCATGGTCGCCGCCACGGTGATGGCGTTCCTCGCCGCCATCCACTACTGGTTCCCGAAGATGTTCGGCAAGACAATCCCCGAGACCTGGGGAATGCTCGCCGCCGGCCTCATCATCCTCGGCTTCAACGCCACGTTCATTCCGCAGTTCCTCCTCGGCAACGCCGGCATGCCGCGCCGGTACTACAGCTACCCGGCGGAGTTCCAGATGCTGAATGTCGCCTCGACGGCGGGCGCGTCGCTCTTGGCCATCGGCTTCATCATCATCGCTCTGTACCTCGGCTACGCGCTCGTGCACGGCGAGAAGGCCGAGAATCCGTGGGGCTCGCGCGGTTTCGAGTGGATGACCGCGTCACCGCCCATCAAGGCGAACTTCGCCGTCACGCCCGTGTACACCACCGAGCCACACCACTACGCAGACGAGCCCGAGCAGGAGAAGCGTCATGTCGGCTGAGCCGGCGGCCGCGCACGCGGATTCTAGCGACCACGGTCACGAACATGCGCGAGATGGAAGTGGTGGGCATGGCGACGGAGCCGATCGCTTCTTGCAGCACCACTTCCAGGATCTGAACGTTCAGTCGCAGGCCGCGCGCCTCGGTATGTGGTTGTTCTTGTCGACGGAAATCCTGCTCTTTGGTGGCCTCTTCATCGGCTATGCCTTGTTCCGCAAGCTCTACCCCGAGGGCTTCCACGAGGCGAGCCATCACCTATCGGCCGAGCTCGGCCTCGTCGACACGTTCATCCTCATCACTTCGTCGTTCACGATGGCGATGGCGATCTTCTTCGTGCAGAAGGGCAAGAAGAACACCGCGGTCATGTTGCTGATCGTCACGATCGGCTTCGGCTTCGGCTTCCTCTGCGTCCACGGCTACGAGTACTGGCACGACATCCACGTGGGCGCGATCCCCGGCAAGTTCTTCCGCGTCCGCGAGCTGATGAACGTCCCGGGTCCGCCGATGTTCTTCACGCTCTACTTCCTCATGACGGGTCTGCATTCGTTGCACGTGCTCATCGGCGCCGTGATCCTCGCCGTGCTCACGTACTTCACGTGGCGCGGTGACTACAGCGCGCGCTACATGAACCCGCTCGAGAACGGTGGCCTCTACTGGCACCTCATCGACCTCATCTGGATCTTCCTCTATCCGCTTCTTTACTTGATCGCGTAGGAGCGATTCGTGGCCGACCACTCAACTCACGCTCACGCGCCGAACGACCACGCTGCGCACGATGGCCACGGTGGCGCCGGGCGCTACATCGCTTCGTTTGCGGCGCTCTTCGTGTGCACGCTCCTCACGTACCGGCTCCACTACATGCCGCTCGGCGACTTCGCGTTCCCGATCGCCATGGTGATCGCGGTCACGAAGGCGCTCGTCGTGGTGCTCTTCTTCATGCACCTTTGGGATCACCCAGGCGCGAATCGCATCGTGCTCGCCGTGTCCATCCTGTTCCTCGCCGTCGCCATCGCGATGGTCTACGCCGATACCCTCACGCGCTTCGCGCCCGTCACCCAGCCGCATTTGTAAGCCGCAGCGTCGGAGCTTTCCCGAAGCGCCGGTCTCTACGCTCGTACTCTTCGAGGGCAGCGGTGAGTTCCGCCTCGTCGAAGTCCGGCCACATGCGCGGCGTGAACACCAGCTCGGCGTACGCGCTCTCCCACGGTAGGAAGTTCGAGAGTCGCTGCTCGCCCGACGTGCGGATCACGAGGTCGACCGGGGGCAACTGCCACGTGTCGAGCGCTGCCGCGATGGTGTGCTCCGCGATCGCGTCGGCCGCCAGGTCTCCGCTCTGCACGGCATCGACGATGGCGCGCACTGCATCGGTGATGGCTTCGCGGCCTCCATACGACAGCGCGAGGCACAGTGTCATGCCGCTGTTGTTGGCCGTGTCGCGAACGAGCGCAGTGAGCGGGCCGCGCAGTGGTTCCGGCAGAGCGTGCGTACGCCCGATGGTGACGAGCCGAATTGCCGTGCGCTGGAGCTCGTCACGCTCGTCGGTGATGAACGTGCCGAGCAGGCGCATGAGCTCGTTCACCTCGCCGCTCGGCCGCGCCCAGTTCTGCGCGGAGAATGCATAAAGCGTGAGGCACTCGATGCCCCGTGCACGCGCCGTGCGTACCGTCCTACGGACCGAGTCGACCCCGGCCAGGTGGCCCGCACCGCGGGGCAGCCCGCGGGAGATGGCCCAGCGCCCGTTGCCATCCATGATGATCGCGACGTGACGCGGCATCATTGCATCACCTCCGCGTCGAGCATGCGTCGCTGTCCTTCCGCGAGCTGCGCCATCAGACAGGGACTTCGGCCAACCTCCAGAGGGCAGGATCAGATCAATCGAACCGACGGGTAAGTGATCGACATGATCCAGGATTTCTCGAGGGTGGTGC
>JAYUBF010000297.1:0-29851 GCA_043741435.1 Myxococcales bacterium | reverse complement strand
GCGTCATCGACGACACGAGCGGTTCTACTCCGAACATTTCCTGTCGCCGGTTGCCGGTTGCCGGTCTCCTGTTCTTTGAGCCCGGCCCCATAGGTGATCGGAATAACTCGGGACTCGCCGCTAAGTGAACGCCATTGGGGCTAGCCACGCACCACCCGTGGCGCCGACGACGCTGCCGATCGACGCGGTCCTTCCGGACCTCATCTCGGCGCTGACGAGGGAGCGCCGGGTGGTACTCGAGGCGCCACCCGGCGCCGGCAAGACCACCCGTGTTCCGCCTGCCATCGCGCAGGCGCTTGGCGGCGTGGGTGAGGTGTGGGTGCTGGAGCCGCGGCGCTTGGCGGCTCGCACCGCGGCACGCCGCGTCGCCGAAGAACGCGGCGAAGAGGTCGGGCGCAGCGTGGGTTATCGCGTGCGCTTCGACGACCGCACCAGCACCGCGACGCGCATCGTCTACGCCACCGAGGGCGTGTTGCTCGAGCGCTTGCGACACGATCCGTCGCTGGCGGGGATCGCGGCCGTGGTGTTCGACGAGTTCCACGAGCGCCATCTCGACGGCGATGTGGTGCTGGGCCTCGCGCAACGGCTGGCCGAGAGGCGCGAGCTTTGGCTGTGCGTGATGTCAGCGACGCTCGACGCTGCGCCCATCGCCACGCACCTTCAGGCACCGCGCGTGACGTCGGAGGGGCGGCGCTTTCCCGTCGAGGTTCGCTACGCACCTCTCGGGCGCGATGAGGCGCTCGAGCGCGCGGTCGCCGTTGCGGCACGTGCGTGCCTCGTCGATGGCGATGGCGATGTGCTGGTGTTCCTCCCGGGCGCCCGTGAGATCCGCGCCGCCGAGCGCGTGCTGGGCGAACGGGCAGCCCAGGAAAACATCGACGTCGTGCCGCTGCACGGCGATCTCCCACCCGAGGCGCAAGACCGCGCGATTCGTCGCGGTCCGCGTCGCAAGATCATCTTGTCGACCAACGTGGCGGAGACGTCGGTCACCATCGAAGGCGTGACTTCGGTGGTCGACAGCGGCTTGGCCCGTGTCGCATCCCACTCACCGTGGACGGGCTTGCCGACGCTGGCGGTACGCCGCATCTCCCGCGCGTCGGCGGCGCAGCGTGCGGGTCGTGCGGGTCGCACCGCGCCGGGTCGCTGCGTCCGTCTCTACAGCGCGCACGACCACGACACACGCGCCGAGCACGAGCTCCCCGAGATCGCCCGCGCCGATCTCTCGTCGGTCGTGCTGATGTTCGCGGCGCAACACATCGCCTTCGATACCTTCTCGTGGCTCACCGCGCCGCCGCTCGTCGCGACGCAGGCATCACGGGCGTTGCTCGAGCGCTTGGGCGCGATCGACGAAGCGGGCGCCATCACCTCGCTGGGTCGCCAGATGGTGAGCTTGCCGCTGCATCCGCGCGCCGCGCGCTTGCTGGTCGAGGCCGAGCGCCGCGGCGCCCGCGCGGGTGGTGCCCTCATGGCGGCAACGGTCGGGAACAGCGTGATGCAGGTGCGCAGCCCCGGACAACACGTCGATGGGCCGGCCGATCTCCTGGAGGAGATGGAGCGCATCCGTGCCGTCACCGGGCGCGGTCGCGTGGACTTCGACCGCGCGCGTCGTGAAGGCCTCGATCCTGGCGGGCTCGCCGAGCTCGACCGCTTGCAAGCCCGGCTCATGCAGATCCTCTCGCGTCAGGATCGCAAGCCAGTGGCGCAGCTGGCGCCGGGCTCGGTGCCCGAAGAACAGGCGCTACTGCGCTCGTTGCTCGCTGCGTTTCCGGACCGCGTCGCGAAGCGTCGGCGCCCACGCGGCGAGGAGCTCGTGTTCTGCGAAGGCGGCAACGGCAGCCTCTCGCGCGACAGCGTGGTGCGCTCCGCCGAGCTGCTCATCGCTTACGATGTCACGGAGCGCACGGGCCAGGCAGCGGTCGCTGGAAATCGCGGACGGGAGCTGGATGGCGTGCTGGTCCGAGGCGCGAGCCGGGTCGAGTGCGATTGGCTGCTCGAGGACTTCGTCGATCGCATCGACGACGTGACGGAATACGAATGGAACGCGGAAGGCGGGCGCGTCGAAGAGCTGCGTCGACTGCGCTACGGCGCGATCATCATCGACGAGTCGCGCTCGCCCGCCCGTCCCGACGGCAATCGCGACCGCGATGCGGCGATCGCCGGCGTGCTCGGGGCCGCGTTGGCCGAAGCGATGAAGCAGGGTGGTGGCAAGCTCGCCGAGCTGCGTGACGATCTCGGTCGCGTCCTCGATCGCCTGGCCTTCATGGCGCAAGCACTGCCGGAGCTGGGGCTCGTACCTCCTCCTGCCATCGGTGATGACTCGGTCGCCGCGCGCACCACGCTGCGCGAGATGTTCGCCTCGGCGTGCGTCGGTTGCAGCCGCTTCGACGAGCTCGCCTCCGTGTCGGCGCGTTCGCTGGCGGTCGCCTCGCTCACGCCGGAAGTGGGCGCGCGGCTCGATCGCGACGCGCCCGAGTTCATCTCGCTCCCGGCGCGCGGTCGCGTGCTCGTGGAGTACCCCCGTGGGCAACCCCCGTTCGTGGCGTCCCGGCTGCAAGACTTCTTCGGCCTATCGCAGGGCCCGTCGCTGGCTGGGGGTCGCGTTCCGCTCACGCTGCACCTCCTCGCGCCCAACAAGCGCGCGGTCCAGATCACGCAAGACCTGGCGGGCTTCTGGGAACGCCATTATCCCGCGTTGCGTCGGGAGCTCGGTCGCCGCTACCCGCGTCACAAGTGGCCCGAAGATCCGCTGCAACCGGAATCGGGTGGCGTGATACGCTGACGGTGAAGCCATGTCCGGTGAAGAGCAGCGGGTCCACGCGCGCATCCAGGTGTCGACGAGCATCGAGGTGCAGGCGCTGAGCGGCGGCGCGCGGAGACCGGCCGTGCTGAAGGATCTGTCGAAGGGCGGCGCACGCTTCGTCGTCGCAGGTTCGCTGGGAGGACCAGCCGCCGACATCGCGCTATTCTTGCCGTCGCTGTCAGGGCCCGACATCTCGATCACCGCGGTCGTGATCCGCGCGACGCCGGGACCGGAAGGGCACACCGTCGCGTGTCGCTTCAACGAGGTTGCCGCGGGGATGCGGCAGCCGCTGCTCGATCTGATCGAGGTGCTGCTCTCCACGTCGGGTGGCGTATCGCGGCGTACCGCGCGGGTCGCACGTCGCATGGACATCAGCTTCGCCAACCTCCACGAGCTGCGTGGCATCCTCGAGGACATCGCCGCCGGCGAGCTCGCCATGACCATCTCCGAGCCGCTCGTGCTGTACGAAGAGCTCGATGTCACCATCCCCGATACGCACGGCGACCAGCTGCTCATCGTGCACGCGAAGGTGGTGAGCCAGCGCGTGGTGCCGGCGGTGGAAGGCTTCTCCGACCTGTCGTATCGCGTGGGGCTGGAGATGGCCTCCTTGCGTCCCGAGACCCGACGTTGCCTCGAGGGCTTGATGCAAACGGTGATTGAGCTTATTCCCGAGGACGACGTCGAGGTCCAAACCGGATGAGCGCACACCTACCTGTTCTCGGCCAACCAGCTCCCACCGACCCGCAGATCCTCGAAGAAGAAATCGTGCGCCTCAAGAAGGAGCGCAACGCGGTGATCCTGGCGCACTACTACCAGGAGTCCGACATCCAGGACCTCGCCGATCACGTCGGTGATTCGCTAGGGCTCGCACGCGCGGCAGAGGCCACCAACGCGGATGTCATCGTGTTCTGCGGCGTGCACTTCATGGCCGAGGTCGCGAAGATCCTCAATCCGCAGCGCATCGTGGTGCTGCCGGACCTGGAGGCGGGCTGCTCGCTCGCCGATGGTTGTCCGCCGGGCCCGTTCCGTCAGTTCATCGACCAGCACCCGGGCGCGCAGGTCGTGAGCTACGTGAACTGCTCGGCCGCGGTCAAAGCGATGAGCGACGTGATCGTCACCTCGTCGAACGCGGTGAGCATCGTTTCCCAGCTCCCCACCGACCGACCGATCGTGTTCGCGCCGGATCGCCACCTGGGGCGCTTCGTCGCCGAGAAGACGGGCCGCGAGCTGGTGCTGTGGCCTGGCTCGTGCATCGTGCACGAGACGTTCAGCGAGAAAAAGATCATCGAGCTCCTCCTGCGCAATCCGGGCTCGCAGCTCATCGCGCACCCCGAGTGCGAGGCGCATGTGCTGCGTCACGCGCACTTCATCGGCTCGACCACTGCGTTGCTCAAGCACGCGGTGAAGTCACCGGCGAAGACGTTCATCGTGGCCACCGAGGAGGGCATCCTTCATTCGATGCGACGTGATGCACCGGACAAGGTGTTCATCCCCGCGCCGCCCGAAGACGAGAGTTGCTCGTGCAACCAGTGTCCACACATGCGGCGCAACACCCTCGAGAAGCTCTACCTCGCGCTGCGCGATCTGCAGCCGCGTATCGAGATGGACGAAGCACTGCGGCTCGCAGCGAAGAAGCCTATCGATCGCATGCTCGAGATGTCGACCGGGGTGTGAAAGGACGCGCAGCTCGTGCGGAGCGATGCGCTTTGCGGCGTGGTGCTACCGACCGCCGGCAACGTCGCCCTGTGCCTCGCCAACCAGCTCCCCGACGTCGGAGCAGGTCTCGCATCTGGGTCCGGCGCTGGGGCACGACCTCTACGTGTTCGATCGAGGGACAGGCGAGCGCGTCTTCGCAGGCAGCGACGATGGCGAGTACGTGGCGCTGTTCCACCGCATGCCCTGACTCGGTCTGAGGTACTGTACTCGGCGCCGTGCGCTGCGCGGCCACTCCCGAGGGCCCATGCCACGCGACCTCCCGATCGGTAACGAACGGCTCCTGGTTCTCTTCGACGCGGATTACCAGCTGCGCGATCTCTACTACCCGAGCGTGGGGAAAGAGAACCACGTGGGGGGCTACGTCTTCCGGTTCGGCGTGTGGGTCGACGGTCGCTTCGCCTGGGTCGGCGCGAACAACGGCTGGACCATCGACCGTCGCTATGAGCCAGAGACGTTGGTCACGCAAGTGAGCCTGCGCCACGATGGGCTTGGGCTCGAGCTGTCGTGCTCCGATTGCGTCGACTTTCACGAGACGGTGTACTTGCGCCGGGTCGTGGTGAAGAACCTCACCGACTCCGCACGCGCGGTGCGCTTGTTCTTTCACCACGACTTTCGCATCTCCGAGAGCGACGTGGGCGATACCGCAGTCTACGATCCAGCGACGAAGAGCGTCGTGCACTACAAGGGCTATCGGTACTTCCTCGCCAACCTCTCGGTCGACGGGCGCGCCGGCGTCAATGCGTTTGCCACGGGGCAAAAAGGTCAGGGCCGCGAGGGTACGTGGCGCGATGCCGAAGACGGCGTGCTCGGCATGAACCCCATCGCACAGGGCTCGGTCGACTCCGTCGTCGCGGGCCACCTGCACGTCCCGCCGCGCGGAGCGCAGACGCTCTACTACTGGCTCGTCTGCGCGAAGCGCTGGGAAGGGAGCTGGGACGGTGCGCGCGAGGTGAACGCGAAGATCGTGGCACGTGGTGCCGAGCAGATGTTCAGCCGCACGCGGGCGTACTTCAAGCGTTGGGTCGACAAGGAGCCGACGGACTTCGGCGATCTTTCGCCGTCGGTGGTGGACCTGTACAAGCGCTCACTGCTCGTGGTGCGCACGCAGATCGACGAAGGTGGCGGCATCCTCGCGGCGAACGACTCGGACATCATGCAGTTCGCGCGCGACACGTACTCGTACGTGTGGCCGCGCGATGGTGCGCTCGTGGCCCACGCGATGGATCGCGCCGGCTACCCGGAGCCCGCGCGTCGCTTCTTCGAGTTCTGCGCCGACGTGCTGTCCCCGCAGGGCTACCTACTCCACAAGTACAACCCGGATCGCTCGCTGGCCTCGTCGTGGCACCCGTGGGCGGCGGGCCCGGCACCCGGCAGCAACGAGCCAG
Organism: Myxococcales bacterium; assembly: GCA_043741435.1. Taxonomy (GTDB): domain Bacteria; phylum Myxococcota_A; class Polyangia; order Palsa-1104; family Palsa-1104; genus JBDTCO01. Next base: position 23,950 of record JAYUBF010000297.1, on the reverse strand, counting down.
GTGCAGCGCAGCTGCCCATCCAGGAGGACGAGACCGCGCTTCCGCTGTGGGCCATGTGGCAGCACTACCAGCGCAACCGCGACCTCGACGCGATGAAGCCGCTGTACGGGCGCCTGATCCGCAAGGCCGCCGACTTCATGGTCGGCTATCGCGATTCCATCACCGGCTTGCCGGCGCCATCGTACGATCTGTGGGAAGAGCGACGCGGCATCCTCGCGTTCACGTGCGCCGCCGTCGTCGCGGGCCTGCAAGCTGCGGGGAACTTCGCCGAGCTGTTCGGTGACGACGATCACGCCGCGCGCTACCACGGTGCCGCGACCGAGATCCGCGAAGCGATGGACCGGCACCTTTATCGGCCCGAGCTCGGTCGCTTCTGTCGGATGGTGAATGTGCGTCCCGACGGCACCCTAGAGGTGGACGCGACCGTGGACGCGTCGATGTTCGGCCTGTTCGCATTCGGCGCCTATCGGGCCGACGATCCGCGCATCGAGGCTACGATGGCCGCGGTGAAGGACAAGCTCACGGTGCGCACCGAGGTCGGTGGCATCGCCCGCTACGAAGGCGACTACTACCACGCTGTCAGCGACGACAAGCTGAAGGTGCCCGGCAACCCGTGGTTCATCTGCACCATGTGGCTCGCGCTCTTCGCCATCGCGCGCGCCAAGTCGCCTGCGGATCTCAAAGTGGCGCGCGAGATCCTCGACTGGGTCGACTCGCGCAAATTGCCGTCGGGAATCCTCGCCGAGCAGGTGCATCCGTTCACCAACGCCCCCATGTCGGTGTCGCCGCTCACGTGGAGCCACGCCACCGTCGTCGAGGTCGTCCAGGCCTATCTCGACAAGGCCGAGTCCACCGAGCTTTGTCCCACCTGCAACGGTCCGCGGCACCGTCACCATGGCGACGTGCGCCACGGAGCCTGAAGTCATCCGAGGAGCTCATGTCCGACCAAGCGCAAGCGCTGCAGAATCCACTCCGTGAAGGGCTCGTCGGTGAACGCGTGCCGTTGCCCTGCACGATGATCATCTTCGGCGCCTCGGGCGACCTCACGAAGCGCAAGCTAGTGCCCGCGTTGTATTCGCTCGCGCGTGATCGCTTGCTGCCTGCGCCGTTCAGCGTCGTAGGCGTGGCCCGTCGTGACCTCGGCGACCCGGGCTTTCGCGAGCAGATGAAGGCCTCGACCAACGAGTTCGCTCGGCGTCGTCCGGTGGAGGACGCGCTGTGGAGCACGTTCGAGCAAGGGCTCTTCTATCACCAGGGGAACTTCTCCGAGGCCGCGACGTACGAGAGCCTCAAGAAGCGGCTCGACGAGCTCGATGCGCAACGCGGCACCGGTGGGAATCGCGTGTTCTATCTCTCCGTCCCACCCGATGAGTACCCGGTCATCATCACCGCGCTCGGCAAGGCCGGGTTGATAAACAGCTCTGAAGATGGCCCGTTCACGCGTGTCATCATCGAGAAGCCATTCGGTCACGATCTGAAGTCGGCGCAAGCGCTCAACAAGGTCGTGCACGACACGATGCGGGAGGACCAGACCTACCGCATCGATCACTACCTCGGCAAAGAGACCGTCCAGAATATCTTGGTGTTTCGTTTCGCGAACGGCATCTGGGAGCCGCTGTGGAATGGAAAGTACGTCGACCACGTGCAGCTCACCGTTGCCGAGGCCATCGGCGTGGAGGGCCGGGGCGGTTACTTCGAAGGCTCCGGCATCCTGCGCGACATGGTGCAGAACCACATGTTCCAGTTCCTCTGCATGATGGCGATGGAGCCCCCCGTCGCGTTCGAGGCCGACGCGGTGCGGGACGAGAAGCTCAAGGTGTTGCGCTCGCTACGCCCGTTCGCGAAGGGCCACGACGCCGTGTTCAGCGATGTGGTGCGTGGGCAATACGGTCCGGGTGCCGTCGCTGGGCAAGAGCGCATCAGCTACCGAGAAGAGAAGGGCGTGGCGCCCGGGTCCAACGTCGAGACGTTCGTGGCGATGCGCCTCTACATCGACAACTGGCGTTGGGCCGGCGTGCCGTTCTACCTGCGCGCGGGCAAGGCCTTGCCGAAGCGTGTGAGCGAGATCGCTATTCACTTCAAGACACCGCCGCACGCGTTGTTCCGCGTCGGTGGTGGACAGAAGTCGCACGAGCCCAACGTGCTCACGATTCGCATCCAGCCCGACGAAGGGATCTCGCTCAAGTTCCAGTCGAAGGTGCCAGGCCCCACCACCGACACGGTGCCGGTGCCGATGGAGTTTCGCTATGGCACCTCGTTCGGCGCCGAGCCGCCCGAGGCGTACGAGCGCCTGATCCTCGACTGCATGCTCGGCGACGGTACGTTGTTCACGCGTGGCGACGAGGTCGAAGCGTCTTGGCGCTGGATCGATCGCATCGAGCAAGCGTTCGCGAGCGTCGCGCCGGAGGACTTCCCGAACTACGCGTCGGGCACCTGGGGGCCAGACGCTGCCGATCAGCTCCTCGAGCGGGATGGCCGTGCCTGGAGACGGCTGTGACGAAGGTGACCGTAGACGCGAGCGCGATCAGCGAGCGCGAGGAGGTCGCGCCCGACAAGATCGAAGCGGCGCTCGGCAAGCGTTGGCGTCAGCAAGCCGAGATCGCGAAGGGGAGCGGTGGCCGTCCGATCACGCGCGCGTTCCTGTGGAACCTCATCGTGAGCGGCCCCGTCGAGACCACGCGCGCCTTGGTCGACGAGCTCGCGGCCGAGCTTCCCGCTCGTGCCATCGTGCTCGCGCGACCCATCGAAGGCGATGGCAGCCTGAAGACCTTCGTCGAGACGAACATCGCCGGCTCGGGTGCGCATGCGGTTGGCTCCGACGAGATCACCATCGAGATCGGTGGCAGCGAAGCGCAAGCCAAGGCCGCCCTCGCGCGTGTGCCATCGCTGGTGCGCTCGGTGCTGGTGCCCGATGCGCTCACGGCATTGATGTGGATCGATGCGCCGGCGCCCGAATCGCACGTCACGCGCCAATTCATCGGAGAGATCGATCGGCTGATCCTCGACAGCCGTCGTCTCGCACCTTCAGCGGATGGCGACGGCCACGGCGCGGAGTTGGGCCTGAAACAGATCGTCGCGCTCGCGGAGGAGTACCCACGGCTCGAGCTGGCCGATCTGTCGTGGCTCGGCATCTCGCCCCTGCGTGGCCTCGCCGCAGCGCTGTTCGATGCGCCCGCCGATCCGTCGCCATTGCAGCAGCTCGATCAAGTCGTCATCACCTCCGGCGTGGCGGGCGTGCAAGTGCGCGCGCTGCTCATGTTCGGTTGGCTGGGGATCCGGCTTGGTTGGCAGGCGCCCCGCCAGGCGCGCTCGCAGAACAGAGGCGAGCGTCGCTTCGTGGTGAATCGCCTCGACGGCGGCGAGGTGTTGCTCCGGCTCACCACGGATCTCACGGGCGTGAAGCATGGCGTTCGCCGCCTGGAGCTGGTGGCTGGTGAGCGTCGCTGGTCACTCGACCGTGATGAAGAAAAGATCGAGGTGCGCGCCCCCGGCGTGGCCCCGCGCATGCAGCCGGCGCGCAGCCACGGTGTCGCTGCCCGGCTCGCCGAGGCGCTCGGTCGCAAGGGTCGCGATCCCAGCTATCGCGACGCGCTCGGCTTCGCGGCGTTGCTGGCCGGTGTGCAGCGATGAGCGCGACGCCCGAGCCCGAGCTCGTCGTGGTGGCAGATGCCGCCGCAGTAGCGACGGAAGCGGCCAGGCGAATCGTGGCCCTGAGCGAGGAGGGGGCACCATTCACCCTCGTGCTTGCTGGCGGCTCGACGCCGAAGGCGACGTATCACCTGTTGTCGGGTGCGCTCGCGGAGCGCGTCGCGTGGTCGCGCTGCTCGCTCTACTTCGGCGACGAGCGTTGCGTGCCGCCCGACCACGCCGATTCGAACTACCGGATGGTGAAGGAATCGCTCCTCGATCCGCTGGCCCAAAGGGGCCTCGTGCCGCACCTCGTGGAGCGCATGGAAGGCGAGCGCGACCCGGGCGACGCCGCGCAGCGGTACGCGGCCAAGCTCCCGCCAGCGCTCGACCTCGTGCTCCTCGGCATGGGCGCGGACGGCCACACCGCGTCGCTCTTCCCGGAAACGTCGGCTTTGGCGGAGCGTGCGCCGGTGGCTGCCAACTACGTGGCCAAGCTCGATACCCACCGCCTCACGCTCACCTATCCCACGCTGTCCGCGGCAAAACGAACGCTGGTTCTCGTCGCTGGCGCGGAGAAAGCCGGGGTCCTGGCGGTGGCTGTTTCAGGCCCACCAGGGGCCGTTCCCCTGCGGGATCTGCGACCTGCAGCCGGCATCACGTTCATTTGTGATCGCGCCGCTGCCAAGAACTTGTGATAGGGTCCCGCCGCTTCATCCACAGGAGAAACAGGTCATGGCTCGTCGCACGAAGCGCAAGGTCAAGAATCGCAGCAAGGCGCATATCAAGCACACCAAGCGTGAGCGCTCGCGCCGCATCAAGTCACGCTCCAACGTCCGCTTCGGGACCAAGCTGCGTCGCAAGAAGAAGGCGCAGAAGGCCCGCAGCAAGAAGAAGTAGCCAGAAGGCCAGCGCGCTAGAAGGCTATCCTGTCGATAGCCATTCCGGTTACACCGCGTGCCGCCCCGCTGTCGTCAGGCAGCGGGTGCATCCAGGCCACCGATCCATCGTCGCCCACCGCCAGCTCTCGAAAGCTTTCGAGGGCGCTCGGCGCGTGGGCGATGCTCGTTCGCGCCAGCAACCCGCCGTCGGGGCTCAAGCGAAAGAGCTCCAACCGTTCGTCGACCAGATCCCCAGGTGCCGCGGGCATCGCGGGCATCGCGTGCAGCACGCCCGCGTATACGTTGCCCTGCCGGTCGGAGTCGAGCAGCACAATCGCAACGATGCTTCGCCCCACTGACAGCGGCGTCACGAAGCGCTCGGTGCCGTCGCGTTCCAGGCCACGCACCTGAAAGGCGCCCGCCTCGCGGTCGGTGATCTGCGCAGCGAGGAGCTGGGTCCCGCCGCGGCTCGGCCTGCCGGGTAGCACCGCATCGGACCCGACAGCGTGCACTACGCGTCGACCCTGTCCGGCCAGCGACTCCTCGAGATATAGGGAGCCCTGCGCGTCATCGAAGAGCCCCGTGATGCCACCTGCCTCCGCGACGCCGTAGCTGGTCAGCGGACGTTCTTCGACGACGTGGCCGTCGGCATCGAGGCGCTGCAGCGTTTGCGCGCCCAGGCGGTCGAGCACCGCGACGCCACCGTTCGCGTCGGCGCGGAGGTCCTGCGCCGTGGCTCTCACTTTGAAGGGCGTGGCATATCCGCCCTGAGGGTCGCGGTGCAGCACCCGGCCGTTCACCTGGTCGAGCACCCACGTCGAGCCATCCCGACCGAGCGCGATCGCCATGGGCCCTTCGTGGGCCGACTCCGGATCACGACGCCGTCCGACCTGCGCGGGCCCGTTGCCCCACGCCATGGTCGTGACGCGCGAGACCCGGGCTTCTTGCGTCGAGGGCTGCAGAGGCGCTGCGACACGTCCGGGCATCGCTTGACCGCCATCTAGTGTTTGCGCGTGGGCGCCGGGATGGGTAAGCGAAGGAGGGCGGGCCGGCCGCGAGCCGACGAACAAGACGACCAACCAGGCGGCCGCCGCAACGACGATGACGACGAGCGCGGCGAGGACGACGCGCATGGAGGCACCGTTATGGCGACTTGATGGCGGCGATGTTCGTCGCGGATGAGGTGGCGAGGCGCGACACGCCGTCGACGAAGTACACGACCGAGCCCACACCGTTGCGGTAGAGGTCGAGGTAGACCGGGTCATGCGCCGCGGCGAAGATCACACCATCGTAGGTCGCGCCCGGGATCGACGCGAACGCGATCTGTTGATCAGCGCGCCTGCGCTCGACGGCCTCGTGGCCGGAGACGCCAGCGGCGCCGGACAGCTCGCTCGGCCCGATGGCGGTGATGAGACCGTTGAAGCAGGTCGCCGCACCGGTGGTGTCCGTCCAGCTGAGGCGGTAGCTGCCCACGCCGTTCGAAGTGATGATGTAGGCCGCATCACCGACGGGAACTGTCGTCGTGTCGTTGGCCGATACGTGATATTCGAGGTACGGCGTGTTTGCGTTGTCGAAGGCGGGGAGGTCACAGGTGACGGGGTGGGTGGTGTTGTCGTGCACGACGATACAGCCACCGAGCGACAGCGCTGAACCATACAAGAGCGTAAGAGCAAACAGGGGGAGCAACCGCGGCATCGGAGCCTCCAAATGAGTAGTCTATGAGATGCGAAAGTGGGGAATAGCGCTGTAACGAATCAGCGTCCGCGATGTTCAATGCGAAAAAAGGCAGCGGTCACAAAAAGGTTCAGCCGAGGTAGCCCTCGCGGACGCTGCGTGCGGCGATGCTGACCTTCTCCATCGTCTTCTTGCCGAGCCCGACGAGAGAGCGCACGCGACCGGCCAAGCTGGGCTCGTTGACCCGTCCCAAGATGGCGGTGGACGTGGACATGGCCACCACTTTCACGTACTCGCGCACGAACGACTCGAGCTTGCTGTCGTGGCCGGAGAGGAGCGCCATCGAGCGCGCGCGATGGAGGACGGAGCCTTCCCAGTAACGGAAGATGCCCTCGCGGATCGCGCGCGTGCCGTCCTCGGCGCCGAGGAAGACCTCGTACATCGCGTCGGCCAGGATCTCGCGGGCGCGGACAAAGCGATAACGAGCCTTCTGGTAGCGTTGTAATGCCGCATCGAGCTCGTTCGCGTCGGAGAGCGTCACGCCTTGCAATGCGATCTCGAGCTGACGCACGTCGTTGAGCGCGATGGTCATGCCGGTTGCGGTGAGCGGATGCGAGCAGCCACACGCGTCGCCGACGAGCGCCACACCGGGCACGACACACTCGTCGGTGTAGATCGCGTAGTTCGCGGCGATTTCGAGATCGCCATTTTTCTTCGCCGACGCCATCGCGCGATCGAACGAAGGGCGCACCACCGCCGGCAGGACCGGGAGGTAGCGCTCCTCGAGGTTGCGGAGCACGGCTTCCTTGCCGCGATCCATGTCGGTGGGGAGGTCGATGCAGGTGCGCGCATCCGTGGCGCTGATCGGATACGCGAGGATGGGCCCAGGCGCACCGAGGAAGATGTGGCCGTGCCCGGGTGCCGGTAGCTCGCAGTCGGGCAACCGCGCCGCGGCGGTGTACGAGATGAGACGTGCGCGCTCGGGCATCTCCACGAGAGCGCGAACCTTCGAGTGGCGTCCGTCGGCAGCCAGCACCAGCGGTGCGTGCACGGGGCCGGAAGGCGTCTGCACTCCGATCACCCGCTCCTCGTCGTATACGAGGGCGGTCACGCGCTCGCCGAAGCGGTACGTGACGCCGGGCTTCTTGCTCGTGACGCGACGCAACACATCGACGAGATCGTGGTGGTCGATGGCGAAGCCGTGCTCGCGTGACCCCGGGATGTCGGAGTAAGGCAGCGCGGTGACGTCGCTCTTGCTGCTCGCCACCGCGGCGAAACCGACGACATCCACGCCTCCGGCTGCGTGGAGCTCATCGAGGAACCCGAGCTCGGCCAAGCGATCCACACCACTTGGATGGATCAGCTCTCCGTTGAAGCGAGGGTTCTTGCCGGCGCGTGCTTCGAGCACCAGGATGCGTCGTTTGCCATCGGCAAGCGCGGCAGCCAGGCTGCTGCCCGTGAGCCCACCACCGACGATGATGATGTCGAAATCGTGCCGCTGGGTTTGCCCTGCAGTCATGCCCTCTTTCGTACACTGGGAGCGATGGTCTCGCAAGCTACGCCCAGTATTGTCGGCAGGTTGCCGATTGCGCGCGGTCGCGAGAGTATCGCGCGCGCCATGGCCTCCTTCCGCGATCTCTCGTTCGATCAACAAATCGCCGTCGCGTACGATCATCTTGACAAGCTCAGGCACATCAACGGTGGCTACATTGCTTCGCCGTACTCGGGTGAGGCCGGATACGACCGGTACGACGTGTACTGGTTGCGCGACATCATGTACGCGACGTACGCGTCGGAGTACCTCGGCCTCTACGACAAGGTGAAGCAGTCATACGGCGTGGTCCTGACCATCTTCGAGAAGTTCCACCACAAGATCGTTCGCGGGATCCGCAAGAAGCCCGATCTGCAACGGGCCAAGGGCGCTGTCGTGCACGCGCGCGTCCACCCGAACACGCTCGAAGAGATCACCGACGAGTGGGGACATCACCAGCTCGACATCTTCGGGCTATTCCTCTTCAAGACGGGCGACCTCCAGAAGCAGGGCTTTCCCATCGTCCGCACCGACGAGCACGTGCAGGTCGTGAAGGACATCCTCAGCTACCTGTGGACCGCGCGCTGGGAGTCGGATCCAGACTTCGGCGTGTGGGAAGAAGGGCCGGAGCTGCACTCGTCGTCGATCGGCTCCGTGCTGGCTGGGCTCACGATGTGGCACGACCACGGCTTCTACGACTACAAGTACAAGAGTCGCGTCGACATCTCCTCGATCATCCCGGTGTCGGAGCGCTTCCTGGGCGATGGCACGGCGGCGCTGATGAAGCTGTTGCCGCGCGAGAGTGCGTCGCGTCCGTACGACCTCGCGCAGCTCTCGTTGCTGTGGCCGTACAACATCCTCAAGGACCAGCAACAGCTGCAGGACGAGATCCTGCACAACATCGAGCACCACCTCGTGCGTGCATACGGCGTGGTGCGCTATCCCGGCGACCGTTACTTCAATGCGAACCCGGACGTGCCCGAAGGCAACGAGGCAGAGTGGCCGATCGGCCTCGCGTGGCTCGCGATCGCGTACGCCAAGATGTTCGCGCAAGCGGTGCGTACGGGGGCGAGCGAAGCGACCCTCGGGCACTACCTCGGGCGCGCCGAGCACCACCTTGCGCACCTCGAAGAAGTGATGACCGACGACGGACGAATCCCCGAGCTCTTCACTGCCGGCAAGGCAGGACACAACCTGCCGCTCGGGTGGGCCCAGTCGTTCTACATCGTGGCGAAGCTGTCGGTGAGAGCAGCGTTGCGAGCGCGGGTCACAGGGGACCCAGACTAGCGACGATCGGACTACATGCAGGTGATCTGGTTGCTGGCGATGGTGACGAGGCCCGGGGCGCAGAACTTGAACGACAGGCCGGGGTAGGTGCAGCACTTATCGAACGCCGCCTTGCCGACGATCGGCGCCGTGCCGCTGTAGTTGGTGCAATCGGCCGGGCTGTGGCAAAGGCGGGTCGTGAGGCTGCCACCGTTGTCGGTGGTCGCAGTGGCCGGGCAGCTCGAGGTGCACGCCGCGCTCCCGGAGATGGACTGGATCTCGAGGCTCACGCAGCACTGCGACATTCCCGTGCTGCATTCCTCTGGACCGTCACAGGTGAGGGGCACGCCACCGTCGCCGCACGAGCTGCCGGGAGCGACGCACATCCCGGTAACCGTCTTCGTGTCGACGTTCGGCACGAGACAGCATTGTTGATTGCTGCCGCAGGTGCTCGCGCCGCAGCTGACGCCCGCGAAGTCGGCGCCCGCGAGGTCGTACACGGCGCCCTGGTCGGTCGAAGCGGAGAGGTCGTGCGCACCAGCGAGATCGTGCGTGCCGCCGTCGGCGTTCGGATCGACGCCGTCGTCACCACCACAGGCAGCGGCAAGAACGGCGAGCGCAAGAGCGAGAGCGGGAACGTTGAAGCGAATAGTCGATGACGTCATTAAAAGACTCCTTGGGGCGTTGTACTGCGCGAACTAAAGCACAGACGACGCCCCGCGGACCAGGGGCTAGGGCCGAGGCCCCGCTCCGGCGCGCGGCGCGAGCGTGTCTAGCGGCAATGCCGATCACTTAAGTCCAAGTGATCAATCTCGCTTCGCGATTCGTCTGTTTCGGAAACCGGCGACAGGCAACCGGCGACAGGCAATTCGAAATTTTCGAGAGCGTCATCGACGACACGAGCGGTTCTACTCCGAACATTTCCTGTCGCCGGTTGCCGGTTGCCGGTCTCCTGTTGTTTGAGCCCGGCCCCATAGGTGATCGGAATAACTTGGGACTCGCCGCCTAAGTGAACGGCATGTGTCTAGCGGGCGCGGCGGAGGAGCTGGTTGCCGGGCCCCCACGACAAGATCAGGGCATCGGGATCCGCGACCTGGCCTTGGTACGTATCGAGGCGGCGCAGCGCGTTGTCGCAGCGCGACGGCTGGGCCTTGTAGTCCACCTCGGTGAGCGTGAGCTTGTCGCCGAAGCGCTGGCCTGTGACGGTGTAGCGCGTGGTCGTCTCGTACTTGCCCTCGCCGTTACACGCGTAGTTGCCGCCCGCGCGGATGCGTCGCACGGTGCGATCGTAGTAGCCGCGGATGCCGTCGGTGGTCTCCGACAGGTGCCACTCCTCGCGCTCCTGGCGCTCGTCGCCCTCGGCGTCGATGCTGCGAAGATCCCACTCCCACGTTCCCTCGACGGGGACAGTCGCGAGCGCGGCGGGTGCCGGTGTGGGCATGGTCTGCCGACCCTCCGCCGCTTCGCCACCGTCGATCGGATTCGAACCGACGAACACGGTCTCCGCGAGCGGCGCGCCACCGTCGGTGCGCCGCACCAACGTCTGGCCCGCTTCGGGACCCCAGCGCAGCGTCAGGGTGCCCTGCCGGAGCACGCCAACGTACGCGACGAGGTTGCGGGCGCCGTCGTCACACGGGTTCGATGCCGCTTGGTAGGCCGTCTCACGCAGGATCACGCGCTCGCCTTCGATCCGACCGGCGACCTTGACGCGGGTGGTCTTAGTGAAGCCCAGCTTTTGGTTGCAGCGAAACAAACGCTCGTCGGTGGACATGAGGGTGACGACGCGGTCGTAATAGCCTTCGACCTGCAGGCCCTTCTGCGCGAGGTGCCACTCTTCCTGCTCGATCCGCATGTCGCCTTGATCGTCGGTGGAGCGATACACCCAATCCCAGATGCCGCTCGCATCCGACATGCGCGCGTTGCCGGTGGTCGCCGCGGTCGTTGGCTTGATCGGCGATGCGCGATGAGCCGCACAGCCTGCGCCGCCTGCTCCGCCTGCTCCGATGACCGCCGCGCACGCGAGCCATGCCAAGGCGCTACCGAAGACGGGGTTGGTCGTGCGACTGCCAGGCATGATCGTGGATCGTTCTCGCGTCGGTCCTCCGATGAGCTTAGCGTGTGGGTCGTACCGACGCCACGCTTTACTTGTCACTTGTCGGGCGACAGCTGACGAAATTGCCTACAATCGCCGACTCCATGAAGAACGCACTGCACGTCCTGTTCTGGGTGGTGACACTGGCCGCCGTGGCGCCTCGCGTCCACGCGGCCGAGCCCACTGATCCGCACGCCATGGTGCGCCGCGGCATCGCGCTCCAGCGTGAGGCCAGCTGGACAGCGAGCATCGCGACGCTGGAGAAGGCCCGCGCGTCCGGTGTGCTGTCGTCGGCCGAGCGCGTGGAGTGCGAGTTCTACCTCGCTGCCGCCTTCGTCGCGATCGGCTCCGACGCTGCTGCGAGGCGCGAGCTCGCGTCCGTGTTGCAAGCGCAGCCGAGCTTCGAGCCACCGCCGTACACCTCTCCCAAGGTCGCCTCGCTCCTCGGCGAGGTCTCACGGGAGCGCGCACAAACACCAGGTCTCGAGGCAAGACCGCCTCGCGCATCCGACGGTGGTCTCGAGCTCGGCTTCGATGCTCGTCGCGCGCGCATGCCGATCTACGGGGTCGTGCGCTTCCGCATGCGCGGAGAGAAGACTTTTCACGAAGCGCCACTCGCCGTGAGCGACACGGACAAGGCGCCCATCACCGTGGCCGCGCAAGTGCCGACTCCGCAAGCCGGGGTGCTCGAGTACTACGCCGACGCGCTCAGCGCCGAAGGATCGTTGCACGCGGGGAGCGAGACGCAGCCGCTCGAGTTGCCGGTCGCCGCGGGCCGAAAGATCACGCGCGCGGCACCGACGAGCAACGCGCGGCTCAAGCTGGTTTGGTTGGCGATCCCGATCGGCGCCGTCGTCGGTGCCGGCCTCGGCCTCGGCCTCGGCTTGTATTACGGTCTTCGGTCGCGCTGAACTCTCGGAGCTGAAGCTACCGCGGGCGACGCGATTCTGCGAACAAGTCGACCACGAGCACAGTCTCCTTGCCAGCGTGCACCGCAACTTTTCGCTTCAGGTTCACGTGCAGCTCTCGGTTCGTGAGCGTGATGACGTGGTTCCCTTCCCCGAGGTCCGAAGCCCGCAACGGCGTCGTGCCTACTCCTTTGCCGTCGATGCTGACCTCGGCCCATGGGTTCGCCGCGAGCCGCAGCCGCCCGGTGCCGACATGTGCTGTGGAGGCCGCGGCGTGCGCATGGGTGGCAGCGACCAGGGCCACGAGGCCTTCGGGTTCGGCCGCGACGACACGTGCCGGCAGCTTCGGCGGTGCGGGCACGACAGCCGCGCGAGCGCTCGGCGCCTCGAGCTCTCGTATCGGTGCTCGTGTGTCCATGGCGACTGCGGCAGCCGGCGTGTGCTGGCGTCCGCGCAACATGCTCGCGGTGATCCATGCGGCAGCAATGGTGATACCGATCGCACCAACGCCGAGTGCGAGGCGGCGCAGCATCCGCTGCAACGCTGCCCCCTGCACGTCATACACGCCCTCTGGTGACGTGAACCACGGGTCGGAGCCGAGAGCGCGCAGCGAGCTCGAGCTCAGATGCTCGTAGGTGCGGCGGACGAGCGCCGCATCTTGCTCCTGGGCGTTGGCATCCTCGGGGAAGATCTCGGTGGAGAACGCGCGCACCTCTTCCGCGCTCGCCTCGATGCTGCACGATTCGGCCACGGCCTCGAGCGCATCGGCGAAGGCCTCCGCGCTGGGCAAGCGTCGATCGATGTCGCGATGCAGTGCGCGTAGCACCAGCGCGCCGAGCCCGCTCGGCACCGAAGGACGAAGTGCGTCGGGCGCGGGAATGTCGAGCGCCAGCACGTTGTGCAGTGTCGCGGCGTCGTTGGGGCCTCGGAACAAGGGGCGGCCGGTCAGCGCTTCGTGGAGCACGATGCCGAGCGCGAACACGTCGGCACGCGCATCCGCGGTGGCGCCGCGGATCTGCTCTGGCGAGAGATATGCGAGCTTGCCCTTCAAGGTGCCCGTGCGCGTCTTCGTCTTCTGTAGGCGCGTCTTGGCGATCCCGAAGTCGACCAGCTTTACGCGACCGTTCGCGCAGACGAACAAGTTGTGAGGGCTCACGTCGCGATGGACGACGCCGAGCGGCATGCCGTCCGTACCGGTGAGCTTGTGCGCGTACGACAAGGCACGCGCTGCATCGACGACCGCGCGGACGGCCACGCCGAGTGGCAGCACCAGACGGCGATGGCGCGCGGCCCGCATGAGCTCCATCAGGGATCGGCCTTGGAGCAGCTCGAGGACGAGGTAGGGCTCGGGGCCAGCCGCCGTGGTCACTTCGCCGAGCTCGATGTTGTCGACGATGTTGGGGTGACTGAAACGCAGACCCAGCTGTGCTTCGTCGATGAACGCACGACGCAGCTGCTCGTCGGCTGCGATCTCCGGGAGCATCCGCTTCACGGCGACCTTGTCACCCGTGCGCGAGTCGACACCGAGCCAAACGCGCGCCATGCCACCCGTGCCGATCGGGCGGAGCAAGTGGTAGATGCCGAGCACGTCCACACCCGGCACCATGCCGAGCGTGTTTGTGAGCCCCGGCCCAAGACTCGAATAGACGCCCGAGTCCGTGCCTGCTTCGAACGATGTTTCTGAAGCTGGAGTCGTCAACGAATGCCCCTTTTTCGCGTCGGCGCGATCGCGGTCGGAAGAGCGTGCGCTCTCTTCATTTCTCGCGCTGGCGGCCCGACTCACCGTCCGAAAGGAGCGGTACGTGGCTCTGCGTGGAGTGTCGCGTGACGCTCCTTGCTCTTGGGCAGACGAGACCTGCTGATGTGGCGAACTGTTTATTTTTGAGCGGCAAACGGCCCTTCGTCAAGGGTTCGCCAAGGGATGTTTGCGGGGCGCTTGTCGCTGGCCGGAGTGCGGTAAATCAAACCGTATGCAGCGTCACAGGTGGCGGCCGGAGAGAAATCAGAAGCGCATGCCGCGCCTATCAGAAGCGCATGCCGCGGCGGGCGCGGAACATGAACCAGTCTTTGACGAGGTAGGCCGAAGGGAGCAGCGCGATCACGCCCAGGACCGGCGACACGGTCGCGAGCAGAACCACCGATCCTGCCGTCGCTGCACCAGCGAGGAGTCCTTTGTTGCGGGCCGTAGTGCGATCTTTTTGAGCGAGCGACATGAGCACCTCGGCAACTTTCGATTTCTCGAACTATAGCGCGCCGCGGTCCCGACGGCGAGGGCCGGGGTCGGAGAGAGTTCGGAGAGATGTGCTACGCTGGCGGCGTGTCACCTACAGTCGGTTGGATGCGAGGCGCGGGCCTTCTCCTCGTATCGGTCAGTCTGATCTTCACAGCGCTTCTCGGTGCGGATGCGCTGCGCGCTCGCAAGTCCGAGGTCACCGTCGAAGGCCTGCGCCTGCACGGTGAGCCCGCGGGCGGCCTCGGCGCAGAGGGCCTGCGCCTCCGCATCGACGCCCTCGGCAAGCGCATCCTCGACGAGAAGATCGCGTTGCGTGGCGCCGCGCTGATCAAGGTCGTGACGCGACGCCAGCTGGGCTTGCGGATCGATGCAGACGCGCTCGTCGCTGCTGCGCTCGCGGTCGGACACCACGAGCCCAACCCGCGGGCCACGGTCGCTGCGTATCTGCACGCGGCGTCCGACCGCTGGCGCGCGCGTCGCGGGCGCATCGATCTGCAGCCGGAGCTCGTGGTCGACCGAGCCGCTGCGCGCGAGTCGCTGATGGACCTGAAAGAGGACATCGATCGCGCGGCCGTCGATGCGCACTTCGACCTCGACCACCATCGGGTGGAGCCCGAGCGCGCCGGCACCCTGCTGAAGGTGTACGACGCGCTCGTCGCCGTTCAGTACCTCGCGGCGGCCGGGCTCGACGGGCCGCGCACGCTCGCGCTCGGGACCTCGTCGGTACCGGCGCGCGTGAGCGCTAGGGGCCTGTCCAATATCGATATTTCGACGGTGATCGGCAGCTGGGAGACGCACTACAGCTCTGTCGGTCCCGACACCGATCGCACCTACAACCTGAAGGTCGGCGCCGATCACTTGAACGGGCACATCCTCCTGCCCGGGGCGCAGTTCTCGTTCAACGAGACGGTCGGCGATCGCACCGAGCGCGAGGGCTATCGTGTGGCCCCGGTGATCTCGGGCGGGGAGCTCGTCGATGGATTGGCCGGGGGCATGTGCCAGATCGCCTCCACGTTGCACGCGGCCGCGTTCTTCGGCGGGCTCGAGATCGTATCGTCGACGCCGCACTCGCGACCGAGCGCGTACATCTCGATGGGCCTCGATTCGACGGTGGTGTATCCCACCACGGACCTGAAGCTGAAGAACACCTACGACTTTCCGGTGGTGATGCACTACACGGTCAACCAAGGCAGCGTGAAGGTGGAGCTGCTGGGGAAGGCGCGGCCCAACCGCGTGATCTTCGAGCGCGAGATCCGCGCGGAGAACGGTTTCGGCACCGAGTCGCGTCGCGATCCGCTCGCGCCCGAGGGCCAGCGCCTCTTGCTGCAAGAGGGCTACCCCGGTTATTCGCTCGTGCGTCGTCGGTACGTCTTCGCCGAGTCGGCACTCCCGAAGGTCGGCGCGAAGGAAACGGTGGAACAGGCCCTGGCGCGGCTGGGCGCGGCCGCCCCGAAGCCGGTGTCGAAGAAGGATTGGGCCCTCCGCTACCCGTCGACGGCCCGGATCGTGGCCATCGGCTCGGGTGCGAAGACATTGAAGAAGAAGGATCCCCCGCCGGCGCATCGCATCCCGCCTCTTCGGCCGGAGGAGCGAGGCGTGTTCCGCATCACCAAGTAACGGCGGCGCCTCGTCGCTCGCGGTGATTTGTGTGAGGACACGTACGAGCGACTTTCGTGGTATTCATGCCGCGGTGGCGCTCTCGACCAAAGTGGTACGTATGCTTTCGGAGCTGCTCGAGTTCGACCAGCTGGTGCGAACTCGAAAGCAGCCGCTCACGCTGCTCCAGAAACAGCGACGCCAAGCCATCTCCGCCGAGCTGCATCGCTGGGCACTCGACCGCCAGCGCAACAACGGCAACGGCGCCGAGCACCGGCGCGACCCGCGTGCCGACATCCGGCTGCGCGTGCAGATGCTCGGTGGGCCTCGCCCGGTCGACCTGCAGGCTGACTCGATCGCGGTCGGCGGTGTGCGCGTGCACGTCGGCTTCCAGCCTCGCATCGGTGACTTGCTCGCTTTGCGGATGGTGCCTCAGGAAGAGCCGGCCATCGAGGTCATGGGCCGCGTCGTTTGGTACGACCCCGTCCGCAGCAAGGCGGGCATCGCGTTCGTGTCTCTGTCCGAGTCGGCGCGGGGTTTCGTGGAGCGCGTCGTGTTCAGCGATCTGATCCGGCCACGCTAGACGTGCTTCAACGTACTACACGGACCAGATCATGACCGGACACCGACTGAACGAGATCCTAAAGGGCACTGTGGCGGTAGGGCAATCCGTCGAGGTGAATGGCTGGGTGCGCACGCGGCGCGACTCCAAGGCCGGGCTCTCCTTCATCCATCTCTCCGACGGGTCATGCTTCCAGCCGTTGCAGCTCGTGGTCCCGAACACGCTCGGTAACTACGCGAGCGAGGTGCAGCGCCTCTCGGCTGGATGTGCGGTCACCGCGCGCGGCACCCTGGTTGCGTCCCAAGGCAAGGGGCAGTCCGTCGAGATGCAGGTGGAGTCGTTGAACGTGCTCGGGTGGGTGGAGGATCCCGAGACGTATCCGATGCAGCCCAAGCGCCACTCTGTGGAGTACCTGCGCGAGAAGGCGCACCTTCGTCCCCGCACGAACCTCGTCGGTGCAATCACGCGTCTGCGCAACACGCTCGCGGCTGCGATGCACGGGTTCTTCCAGCAACAAGGTTTCTTGTGGGTCCACACGCCCATCATCACGGCATCGGATTGTGAAGGCGCCGGCGCGATGTTTCGCGTCTCCACGCTCGATCTCGAGAACTTGCCGCGCACCACCGAGGGCAAGGTCGACTTCGGACAGGACTTCTTCGGCAGGGAGACGCACCTCACGGTGTCGGGACAGCTCAACGTCGAGTGCTACTGCATGGCGCTCGGCCGCGTGTACACCTTCGGCCCCACATTCCGCGCGGAGAACTCGAACACGCGTCGTCACCTGTCCGAGTTCTGGATGGTGGAGCCAGAGATCGCGTTCGCCACGCTCGACGACGACGTAGCGCTCGCGGAGCAGTTCCTCAAGCACACCTTCCGCGCCGTGCTCGAGCAGCGTGCCGACGACATGGCGTTCTTCGCCGAGCACGTGGACAAGGCCTGCATCACACGCTTGCAATCGCTCGTCGATGCGCCGTTCGAGCGCATGGAATACGGCGACGCGATCAAGGCCCTCGAGAAGAGCGGCAAGAAGTTCGAGTATCTTCCGTCTTGGGGCATCGACCTGCAATCGGAGCACGAGCGCTGGCTGACCGAGGAGCATGTAGGTCGTCCGGTGGTGTTGGTGAACTACCCGAAGGACATCAAAGCGTTCTACATGCGGCAGAATGACGACGGCAAGACGGTCGCCGCCATGGACGTGCTGGCACCCGGCATCGGCGAGATCATCGGAGGCAGCCAGCGTGAAGAGCGCCTCGACCGCCTCGATGCGCGGCTCGATGAGATGAAGCTGCCGAAGGCCGACTACGGCTGGTACCGCGACCTGCGTCGCTACGGCACGGTGCCCCATGCGGGCTTCGGCCTCGGCTTCGAGCGCGCGGTGCAATACGCGAGCGGCGTGGAGAACATCCGCGACGTGATCCCCTTCCCACGCGCGCCTCGCCAAGCGGAGTTCTGAGCCGACCGGGCTACTACCGCAGGGCGGACTGGGGCTCGCGCTTCTTGAGGCCGCCGCCGATGATCTTCGCGAGGCGTGTGCCCGCTTCGATCTCGCCCTCGATGCCGAGGCCGGGGAGATTCTGTCGACCGCCGAGGTGGAGGCCGCGAATGCCGGTGTCGTAGGGCAGGCCGCAGATCCCGAGGAACGGGGTGTTGCCCGGCGCCCACAGCACATCCATGGGACGCGCCGGAGGTGGCGTATCGTTCACACCCTCGGCGGGTGCGCCGTCGTGTGGCGAGTGCACGCACAGGACGTGGCGATCGACGAACGGGAAAAGCTCCGATAGATGGCGACGGATCTTCTTGCGCAGCACCAGCAGCGCTTCGGGCGCAGGGTCGGCGGTGAGCGCCTCGGCCGAGAGCACGGCGTGTTGGCCGTAGCCATCGGTGATGTGGATCGCGAGCGCGTTGTCGTCGACGAGCTCGCCCTGCGGATCGCGCACCGAGAACGCGACGCGACCGAGCGCGTCGGGCAGCACGTCGAGCGGCACCACCATGTGGAGCACGTAGCGGTAGAGCGAAGGGCGGAGCGCGGCGGCCTCGAGCAAGCGCTTGCTCGGCTTCTCGTCGCCGAGGAGTGGAAGCAGCTGGTCGGCCGACATGCCGGACAGCACGTTCTCTGCGCCGATCTCTCCCTCGGTTCCACCGACGTCGACCGCGACCACACGGCCGCGTTTGAAAGACAGCCGCTCCACCCGGAGCTCGGGGCGATGTTCACCCCCGAGCGCTCGCAAGCGCTCGAGGAACATCGCGCGCAAGCCATCCCGACCGCCGTCGATGCGGTAGCTGCCGGCGCGCCACAGCGCCGCGGCGCGTGCGCTGGCGACGAGCCCGGGCTCGGCCAGATCGGTGGCGAAGCGCGCGGGCAGGGCGATGAGGCCGCGCACCAGCTCCGACGCATCGTCGTCGTCGATGCCTACGAACGCGGGACCGAAGATGTCCTCGTCGTCGGGCGGCAGGCGGCAGGAGACACGCTTGCCGTCGCGGCGGTCCCAGAAGCCGTCGGGCGGCAGCATGACGTCCTCGGCGAGGATCGACTCGACGGCCGCGCTGATCTCCGCCGTGCGTTGCGCCACCCGCTCGTATGGCAGGAGAGCTGCCGGTGACTCGCGCTCGATCGCATGCAGGACGTCATCGTCGATGTCGAGTCGATGGTCGCCGAGCAGCAGCTGGAAACTGGGCCGATTGGGCTCGATGCGCCGACGGAACAGCTGCACCAGGTTGAGCTCGGTGATGAGCCGCTTCATGCCCGGCGCCTCCGGGCCCGTGAGCGCCATCGGTGCCGTCGGCAAGACGTATGGCCCCAGGCTGTACCGATCGATCGGCTGTGCCTGCCCCAGCTGCGGCGACGGTGCCACGGGATCGCCGGGGCCGCTCACCACGAGCACGCGTACGCCGCGCTGACACAAGAGCGTGGCCGCGACGAGCGTACCCAGCTCGCGACCCATCACGACCACGTCGTACGAGCTACGAGGCATGGTTCCTCACGCGCGTGCGCCGCCCTTCGATCACGATCCGCTTCTCGGCGACGAGCCGCAGGGCCTCGGCATAGATCCGATGCTCCTCGACGAGGATTCGCGCGGTCAGCGCGGCTTCGTCGTCACCGTCGAGAACCGGCACCGTTGCCTGCGCGACGATGGGCCCGGAATCGAGGCCTTCGTCGACCAAGTGCACGGTGCAGCCGGAGACCTTGCAGCCGTGTTGCAGGGCTTGCCGTTGAGCATGCAGACCCGGAAATGCCGGGAGCAGCGACGGGTGGATGTTCAGCACGTGACCGGCAAAGGCGTCGAGCAGCACGGGCGTGACGAGGCGCATGAAGCCCGCGAGCGCGACGACCTCTACGCTCGCCGCCCGCAAGGCGTCGACGAGCAACGCGTCGTAGGCGCGACGATCGGACTGAGCTTCGTGCGGGATCAGCCGCACGGGCACCCCCGCAGCTTCGGCGCGCGCGATGGCACCCGCGCCTGCGCGATTCACGATCACCAACGCGATGCGTGCCGGGCCGAGCCGACCTTCGCGCTCGGCCGTGAGCAACGCACCGAGGTTCGAGCCTGCGCCCGAGCACAACACGCCGACGGAGATCGTGCCGCTCAGGCGAACTCCACGTATGGCTCGCCGGCCGGTGCATCGATGATCTCGCCCACGTCGTACGTGGTCTCGCCAAAGGCGGTGAGCGCCTCGCGCACGACGTCGAAGCGCTCGCGCTCGACCACGATCAACATGCCGAGGCCAACATTGAACGTGCGGCGCATCTCGGCGCGCTCCACCGGACCGAGCGCGGCGATGCGCTCGAAGATGGCCGGCTGCGGCCAGCGCGACTCGTGCAGCCGCATCGCCAGACCGGAGCGCAAGACGCGCGGCGGATTCTCGACGAGGCCCCCACCGGTGATGTGGGCACAGCCTCGCACGCCGCCCGCTGCGATGGCAGCGCGCACGGCACGCACGTAGATGCGCGTGGGCTGCAGCAGATCGTCCGCGATCTCGTCGACCGAAAGCCCAGCGCGCTCGATCAACACGTGCCGCGCGAGCGAATAGCCATTCGAGTGCAGACCCGAGGAGGGCAGACCGATCACGCGATCGCCGGGCTGGATGGCGCTGCCGTCGAGGATCTTCGCTTTCTCGACGACGCCCACCACGAATCCGGCAAGGTCGTATTCGCCGTCGGGATACATGCCCGGCAGCTCCGCCGTCTCGCCGCCGATGAGCGCGCAGCCGGCCTCGCGACAGCCCTCGGCGATCCCGCGCACCACAGCTTCCCCGATGTCGACGGACAGCTTGCCCGAGGCAAAGTAGTCGAGGAAGAACAGCGGCTCGGCGCCCGAGACCACGATATCGTTCACGCACATGGCGACGAGATCGATGCCGACCGTGTCGTGGCGCCCCGTGGCGAACGCGACCTTGAGCTTGGTGCCCACCCCATCGGTGCCGGAGACCAACACCGGATCCTTGAGGCCACTCGGCATGCGGAACAAGGCGCCAAACCCGCCGAGATCGCCCATGACCTCGGGGCGAAACGTCTTGCGCACGAGGGGCTTGATGCGCTCCACCAACGCGTCGCCCGCGTCGATGTCCACGCCTGCGTCGCGGTAGGTGATGCCTTCTCTGCTGCTACCCGGATGCGTGCGCTCTGCCATGATCGCCGGCATCGTGTTCGCCGAGGCTGGTGTGCGTCAAGCCTTTACCGCCGGGGGACCAGCGACCCTGGCGACTGGGCAAAGGTCGTGAGCTTACGGCAGCGTTGCGATCTTGCAGGCGTCTTCGAAGGCCCAGAGCATGTCGTCATGCGTCGCCATCAGCCACACCGTCGAAGGCGGCGGGATCTTGATGGCGCGTACCTCGTCGACCATTGCGCGAGCGGCTTCATCGTGGGGCACGCCGCCGATGCCGGTACCGATGCCGGGGAACGCGACCGTGTCATAGCCGTTGCGAACGGCGGCTAGCAGCGCGGCGCGGGTGGCGCGGCGGACTGCTTCCACGCCCATTTTTTGCCCGGGCTCTTCAGAGGTTGGCGCGTGAATCACGGCTTTACAGAAGAGCTGCCCGGCGCCCGTGATGATCGCGGCACCCACAGCGACGGGTGCCATCGAACGCGCCTCATCTTCGATCTCCTGCCCACCTACAGCGCGGATCGTTCCGGAGATGCCCTGATTCATGATTCCAAGTGAATTCGCAGGGTTGACAATGGCGTCCACGGTCAGCTGCGTGATGTCGCCCAGGGCGACGTGTATGACCATGGCCGGCATCTTCCCCATTTCTTTTCAATAGGTCAACAACAACGCAGGCCAACAACAACACGGGCGCGCGACGTTCAGGGCGATGGTAGGCTGGCCGCTCCCACACATGCTCGCAGAGACAAACGCTCGATGACGTTCTGGCTCGCCCTGTTGGTGGGCGCCACCTGCCTGCTCGTGGCCATGGTCTACGCGAGCTTCCTTGCGTCGCGTTGGTTCTTCGTCCCGCGCTTTCCCGACGAGATCTCGTACACCACCACCGAGGACGGCTGGCGCATCGGGGTCAGCCGCTACCGCGCGTCTCTCGAGGGGCGTCGGTTCTGCGAACCCGTGCTTCTGGTGCACGGGGTCGCGACCAACCGCCTGAACTTCGACCTCACCGATCAGCTCTCGCTCGCCATGTCGCTGAGCCGCGCGGGCTTCGACACCTGGGTGGTCGATCTCCGCGGGCGTGGCCACTCCGTGCGGCCGCGGTTGTTCTCGGGGCTCCGGTACGATTGGTCGTTCGACGAGTACGTCGAGAAGGACCTCCCGGCCGCCGCGCGCGAGGTGCTCCGGGCGACCGGCGCGGAGCGTGTCCATCTGGTGGGTTTCTCGACGGGGGCCCTCGCGTGCTTCGCATACCTCAGTAGCCCCCGCCGTGACGTCGAGGTCGGCAGCATGGTCTCGATGGCCGGGACCGCTAGCTTCAAGCGGCTCAGCAAGTTCTTGTCGGCGCGCCTCATTCGGAGCCTGCGCTGGATGCGGCATCGATGGCTCATGCGCGTCCTCGCGCCGGGCTCCGGGTACCTCCACCCATCGCCCTTGCAGCTGATCTACAACCCGGAGAACACCGACGGCCTCACGCAACGGCGAGCGATGGTCAACGCCGTCGCTAGCTTCGCTCGCAACGAGCTCCTCCAGTACGCCGACTGGATCCGGCTCGATGTGTTCCGCAGTATCGATCAACGCCGTGACTACCGCGCCGAGCTCGGGCGCATCACGACGCCGACCTTGTGTCTCGCCGGCGCTCGCGATCCCTTCGCCGCACCGGACGCGGTGAAAGAAACGCACGATGCCCTCGTGGGTGTAAGCGACAAGACCTTCCGCATCTGCTCACGCGCGCAGGGCCTGCGGGTGAACTATGGCCACTTCGACCTGTTGTGGGGACGCGACGCGCCCGACGAGGTCTACCCCATCGTGGAAGGGTGGCTCGCCGAGCGGGTCCGTGTTGAGGGTGACGCGGGGAAGAGTCAGATCAGCCGAGATGAGGACCGTGTCGGCGAAGACGGGAACCTATTGTTCAGCAGCTGACGCTGCTGGAGCTTTTCAGCAGCTGAAGAGCTTCTCGAGCTCTTTTTCGACCTTGGTCTCGCTCGTCTGCTTCGCGACCGAGAGCTCCTTCACGATCAGGCTCTTGGCCGTGTCGAGCATGCGGCGCTCGCCGAAGGACAAGGTCTTCTGTGCCTTCAGTCGATAGAGATCGCGGAAGACCTCGGCGACCTCGAAGAGGCTGCCCGTCTTGATTTTCTCCATGAAGCCGCGGTACCGGCGGTTCCACGTCTGCTTGTCGATGTGGAGCTCTTTCTCCTTGAGGATGCCGTAGACCTCCTCGAGTTGCTCGGCATCGACCACGCCGCGCAGACCGACCTGCTCGGCCTTGTCCGTTGGAACCAGGATCCGCATGTCGCTGTCCAGCACACGCAGCACGTAGAATTTCTGGATCTTCCCAGAGATTTCTTTTGAATCGATCCCGACGACCTCTGCGACGCCTTGCGCCGGATAGACCGCCTTGTCCCCAACTTGAAACTCGAGCATCGAAGCCTCCAAGGAGCGACGTTCGCCGCTTCCGCCGTGATACCTCAGCACGAAGCATGCCCGATGACGCAGAGAGCGCTATTGGTAAGTCATTATTGCGACATAGGTCATTTTTGCGCATGTCGCATAGCGTCATGAAGTGTGACAGATACGCCCGATTTGGCGTCCAAATTGCGGAGGTTTCGTAAATCATCCCGGTTTGTTGACCTCGATCTCGCGTGCAGCGGTAGAATTCGAGGAACTCTGACCCTGACCACTCAATTCGCCGCCCACTGCAGACCACAGTGGCTCCTCGATTGACCCCACCCAGATCTATCGGCAGTCAGTTGAAGTCGTCGATCCGCCACTGACCATTCTCGAGACGAAAGCTCACCCGGAGCCCATGGCCATACGTCAGCGTACGGACAGTGGCACCCCCGGGATCTCGATCTCGCCATTGATCTCAGCGGCTGCAAACGATCGATCTCAAAGACTTTTTCGCAACAACGACTGTTTCCTTCGTACCCGAGACGATTGCTCGTTGAGCGATCTGATTTCACGACGTTATGCCGTCTGATC
>JAYUBF010000296.1:0-3367 GCA_043741435.1 Myxococcales bacterium | reverse complement strand
GCAGCGACGACGCGCGCGAAGGTGCGCGGGCGTTCCTCGAGAAGCGCGCGCCTCGCTTCACGCGCCGCTGACTACTTCGCCGTCTCAGGACCGAAAACGGTGGTCGGCAGATCTTCGTCGTCGCGGTGGTGGCGTTTCTTCGGCATCGCGAGATCGGCCGGCGGAGGTTGGCTCGCATCGAGCGGCGTCACGATCATGGACAGATCGCGCGCGAGCGTCTCGGTCGCAATGGTGCTGCCCGTCCCGCCCCCGAAGTGCGTGAGCGCATACAACGCAGCGCCGATGAACAACACGAACGTGATGAGCACCCACGCGCTGCGATCCCGCCGCTCCTTTGGGCGCGCCTGGATGCCGGTGAGCGCCGCGCCCACGTGGCTGGCGACCCTCACCGGCGTCCGCGCAGGCTCGAGCATCCGCTCCTGGGTGGGGTCTTCCACGTAGCTCCCGAGGACGAGCTCGGGATCGGTGGTGCTCGGTCGCGGTGGTGGCGGCGGCGTGGCCGGCAGGTTCGCGCGCTGCGATGGCGACGGCGGCCACAAGCCCTTCAACCCTTCGGCGACCGCCAGCTCGTCGAGCGTGGCGATCACGTCCTCGGCATCGCGCGGGCGATCCGCAGGCTTCTTCGCCATGCACTGCAGGATCAGCATCTCCATGGCGACCGGCACGAGCGGGTTTATCTCGCGCGGACGCGGCGGCGCATCGCGCAGGTGGCGCAGCACGACCTGCATGCCCGCGGGCGCATCGAAGGGCACCTCACCGGTCGACAGGCGGAACAAGACCACGCCCAGCGCGTAGAGGTCGGTGCGCGCGTCGATGGGGTCGCCTGACGCTTGCTCGGGTGCCATGTAGTGCGGCGTGCCGAACACTTGCTGGCCCCGCGTGATCTGCGAGATCTCGTCGCCGGCCTGGACCAGCTTGGCGATCCCGAAGTCGAGGATCTTCACCTGGTCGGCGACGCGCCCGCGATCGGTGACGAGC
The DNA here is from genome assembly GCA_043741435.1 of Myxococcales bacterium. Classification (GTDB taxonomy): domain Bacteria; phylum Myxococcota_A; class Polyangia; order Palsa-1104; family Palsa-1104; genus JBDTCO01. Next base: position 2,389 of record JAYUBF010000296.1, on the reverse strand, counting down.
AGGTTCGCGGGCTTGAGGTCACGGTGGATGATGCCGTTCGCGTGCGCCTCGGCGAGCCCCAGCGCGATCTGCCGACCCACGTGCACCACGCGCGCCGTGGGCTGCGGGCCCTGCGCCTCCACGACTGTCTCGAGTGAGATGCCGTCGACGTGCTCCATGACGAGGTAGGGCGTGCCCTCCTCCGTCTCGCCCACCATATGCACCGTGACGATGTTCGGGTGCGTGATCTTCGCGATGGCGCGCGCCTCGCGCAGGAAGCGACGCACGATGTCGCTGTCGCGCGCGAGCTCCCGGTGGAGGATCTTCACCGCGACGATGCGGTCCATCGATCGCTGGTACGCGCGCCACACGGTACCGGTCGCACCGCGGCCCGCCAGCTCGCGCAGCTCGAACTGGCCGTAGAGCACGCGGCCGATGTTGCGCGCGATGCCGGGATCGGGAATGGCGAGGAGCGGTGACCCGTCGACGGAGCAAAAGCGGACACCGTCGTCGTAGGCGCGCTGGCAGCGCGGACAGGTGTTCACGTGCTTCTCCGCCGCGTCGATCGACGGGGGACGTTCCCGTCCCCCCTCACTCGGCAAGCCTCGCGAGCCTCCCCCCACCGCGCGTTGCGCGCGCGAGGCATTACGTGCTCCTCCGTCGCATCCAGAGGAACAGCGCCTGCACGATGGACGCGGTTGGCACTGCGATGAGCGCGCCGAGGATGCCGCCCGTCTCCTCGCCGACGAGCAGTGCGAAGACCACGATGACCGGATGCATCTTCGCGGCGTCGCCGATGATCATCGGGTTGAGGAAGTTGGCCTCGAGGAAGTGGATGCCGATGATCCACAGCAGCATGAAGAGGCCGGTGGAGAGTGAGAAGCCATCGGGCCCCGATGCCAGCGCCACCGCGACGATGGGCACCGACGACAGGATGGAGCCGAAGACCGGGATGAAGCTCATCGTTGCAGCGACGAGGCCGAGCAGCAGCGCGTACTTCACACGGAAGATGAAGAGGCCCGCGGTGGTGAGGAGCCCATTCACCGAGCAGATCATCAGCTGACCCCGGATGACACCGGCGAGGCCGCGATCGATCTCGAGCAGAAGCTCGTCGAACTCCGGTCGATGCTCGGCGGGAACCAGCGAACGCACGAAGCCCATGACGCGCGCTACGTCGACCAGGAGGTATGCAGCGACCATGAACGTGAGCACGAACCACGCGAAGCCGCGAACCAGGCTGCGCAAGAAGCGCTGACCGACGGCCAGCGCGCTCTTCATCTCCGTCTCGGTCGAACGGGTCAGCTGGCCGAGGAGATCGGACAGCCGTCCCTTGGGCTCGTCGCTATCGTCGCGCGGACCGATCACGTAGCGACCTTTGCCCACCGGATCGATCTCGAGCTCGAGGCCTTGTAGATCGATCTCGTATTGCCCCGCGTGCGTCTGGGTCACGACGAGGCGACGCGGCGGCTTCGGCTCGTCGTGCAGGCTCGGCTCGAGGCGTTGCTCGACCCACGCGTCGGCTTGGGGCAAGTACTCCGTGCGCACGCGCTTCAAAAAGTGCGGCGTCTCGCGGATGAGCTTGGCGAAGTCGCCCGAGATCTTCGGTAGAAACCCGAGCAGGATGATGGCGATGACTGCCGCGATGCCCACGTAGAGGATCAACACGCCAGCACCGCGCGGCACGCGACGCTTGCCGAGGCGAACGTCGGCGATCGCGCGCACGATCGGCGCCAGCAAGTACGCGACGAGCACCCCGAGCACGAACGGCAGCACGACTTGCCGAAACGCGATCAGCACCGCGATGAGGAATGCCGGCGCCGCCCACAAGAGGATGGTTCGCATCTTGAGAGAGAACCGCCCCGGGCCAGGATGCGGCGGCGGTGCTTCGGAGGTGCTGGCTGGCTCGGGATCGCTCATGGCTTGGAGAACCGGGCATTTTATAGCGCGCCCGTGCCTCTTCGTCAGCACTTAGCGGTGGCCGGTTATCGCCCCCCCGCGCGGCCACGCGATCGCTTGGCCGCTTGAAAGCACTCCGCCCATGACGATGACAAAAGGCACACTGCCTTAATCTGTAGGGATGAAGCCGTTTCGTTGGACGGCGGACAAAAATGAACGGCTCAAGTCGGATCGCGGCGTGTCATTCCTAGCCGCAAAGCGACGCGCGACTACGTACGCAGAGATTACGAACGCGGCAAACTCCTATCCGTTGCCACGAAGGCCCAGCTCGAAAAGCTCAAGGCGGCCGCTCGCACGACGGCTCTGAAAGATCGTCGGGTGAATATCCGGTTGTCGTCTGGCGATCTGGGAGACATCCAGGCCAAGGCCTTGGAAGAGGGGATGCCTTACCAAACCCTCATCGCGAGTGTACGGCTTCCCGGCAGCGCGCACCCTCACGGAAGCGACGGACCGG
>JAYUBF010000295.1:0-10993 GCA_043741435.1 Myxococcales bacterium | reverse complement strand
CTCGGCTTGGTCGTCCTCGGAGTGATCTCCGGGGCACAGGAGCTCGGGCACGTGATCGCGCAGTCCTCGTCGGCGAAGAGCGCGCTCGAGGTGATCGCCGCAGATACGCAGGGAGCGCCCTCGCTCCATTTCCCGCGCAGTCTTTCGGCGGCGATCGAGCTCCTGCAACGCTACGGCGTGGAGGGCATGAATGTCCTCACGAAGCTCGCGGGCGCGGCAGCAAAGTGGCTCGTCGCGCTCTTCATCTACTTCGGCGGCGCGTTCGTGTTGCTGGTCGATGGTCCCGAGGTGTGGAGCTGGTTGAAGCACCACTCGCCGCTCGAGCCGAAGCACCTCGAGCGCTACGCCGCGGCCTTTCATGAGACGGGGCGCGGCTTGCTCGTCGGCGTCGGGCTCACGAGCGCAACGCAGGGCTTGGTCGCCACGCTCATCTATCTTTCACTCGGGGTTCCCCGTTGGTGGGTGTTGGGACCGATCACGGGCTTGGCTTCCATGATTCCGCTGGTCGGATCGGCTCTCGTCTGGGGGCCGATAATGCTCGGGCTTTTTCTTACGGCCCATCCGGTCAAGGGAGCGATTCTCGCCGTGCTCGGCTTGGGGGTCATCAGTTCGGTCGACAATCTGCTGCGCCCGATTTACGCAAAACTGGGCGCACTCAACATGCCCATGTTTCTGCTGTACCTCTCCATCTTCGGCGGCATCGCGGTCTTAGGTACATGGGGCGCAATCCTCGGACCCCTCATCGTCCGCCTCTGGATGGAGGCTATCATCTTGCGCGACGACGACGTGGACAGCGACGGATTGGCACAGCGCGCGCCATCGGCGGGCAAATAGCAGAGCCTCGACGCGACGATGGCGATGGTCGAGCCGGGGGTCTCGAGGCTCTCATCTGCCTACGGAGACGACTTCAGGGATGCGCGCACGGATCTCGGCGGTCACCGCCGGACTGTTGCCGATCACGTCGACCGCGTGGTCGTCGCTCCCCCGACGGATCTCGACCCCCTTTACGTAGAGCGGGCACGCGGGCACTCGGTCGAAGCCCCTAACACGCGCAAACGCGAGATGACATTTCATCAGGGTGACGATCTGTCCGACGTTGGCCTGCGCTCCGAAGTGGACGCGGATGCCACCGTCGATCTCACGAAGCTCGGTGACGAACATCAGGATCGGACAGGCGGACCGCTTTGCCACGGGCAACCCTCGGCATTCTGCGGCTTCGGCCCGCTCGAGCGTCTCGGCAGCGCTCTGGTGTTGTCGCGCGTGAAGCGCATGACGCGCCGCCTCGAGCAGGTGCCAGTTGGTGTCGCCGTCCCCACGTGACGCCTGCATCACCGGAAGTCCCGCCGCCTCGGCGTTGCCGGGAGCGGCAGCGTCGACCACTCGCGCGCGACGTGCGGCGCGATGCGCATCCGCACTCGCGCGAGCCCGACCGGCCTCCTCGCGGTGCTCGATGGCGCTGTTGTCGTCCGGACGAACGGATTGCGCCGGACAGCCCAAGCTGAAGACCCCGGCCACGCTGAGCAACAAGACACCGGACAGCGCTCGCTCCAAACCATGGTTCCTGCTCTCGACGATGATGGTCATGAGCGGCGCCGGTGCACTTCGAGTGCCACGTAGGTGCGTCCGGTTAGCCGAAAGCTCGGCGGTGCGACCGCTCGATCGCGGAGCAACACGCGCGACGTAGTGGAGCCACCGCCGACAAACATGGCACGCAAGGTGCTCCGACCAGCCATAGGGGAGGCGATCCATGATGCCCGTGCTCGAACAGACGCTTGGGATTGGCTACGACGAGGCGCTCCTCAAGATGCCCGAAGCGCTCAAGGCCGAAGGGTTCGGCGTGCTCACCGAGATCGATGTCCGCGATACGCTACAGAGGAAACTCGGCGTCGACTTCCGGCGCTACAAGATACTCGGCGCCTGCAATCCGGCTCTAGCGCACCGAGCGCTCATTGCCGATCTGAACATCGGCGTGATGCTGCCGTGCAACGTGGTCGTCTATGAGGGCGCCGACCAGCGAGCCGTCGTGGTGGCGATCGATCCGATGCAGACGATCGCCTCACAGAACCCGGCCCTGGCGCCGATCGCGGACGAGGTCCGCGCCAAGCTGGCGCGCGTCCTCGCCAGCCTGACCGGAGCGCCCGACTAGCTTCGATCGCCGAGGCGGCGGCGCTCATCGCGAGCCAGTAGCGCACGGCTTGCTGGTCACGGGGAGCCGCTGATCGCCAAGCCAAACCCCGCTGCGACAAACGTGCACCTGTTGCGCACGATCCCCGCGACCGCGCAGCGCTTGCGCGCCCGTCGGCTTCTTGGCGCACGTATCGATGGCCGTTCCCTTGCATTGCTCGGCGCTGGAGGCGCGAACATGGAATCGACGACTCAGGTGCCCAGCGTTGAGGACACTTTCGGCGAGCACCACCGACGTCTGGAGCGGATGTGCGACGAGTTGATCGAGACGTTGCGCGTCGGGGATGCACGCCAGGCGTGCCGCCAGTGGAGCGCGCTCGATCAAGAGCTCTCGGAGCACATGGCGCTCGAAGAACAGTTGCTGTTTCCTCGGCTCGCCGAGCTCGAACCGGCCGAGGTCGAGAGCCTTCGCAGCGAACACCAGGAGCTCCGAAGGGACGTCGCCGAGCTGGGCGTGGCGGTGGACCTACATCGGGCCAGCGAGCCGGTGGCCAAGGCGTTCTTCGATCGACTCCGCGCGCACGCGGCACGCGAAGACGTCCTTCTCTATCGATGGGCCGACCGCCAGCTCCGCGACCGCGGGTCGCTGATCGAACGCCTTCGTCGCATCACCCACCCGGTCGAGCGCGCAACCTTGAGCGACCGGAGCTAGGCAAGATGACTTCCATCCAGTTCCTCGGCGCCGCGCGCGAGGTCACCGGCTCGATGTACCTCGTCGAATCCCGGCACGGTCGCCTCCTCGTCGACTGCGGGTTCTATCAGGGGGCGCAGGGAGGAGGCGCGGCAGAGAAATCGCCACCTGCCCCGCGCCGCGATCGAGGCAGATGCCGTCATTCTGACTCATGCGCACATCGATCATTCGGGCAGTCTGCCGACGCTGGTAAAGAGTGGGTTCCGCGGATCGATCTGGGCGACGCCAGCCACGCGCGATCTCTCGGCGCACATGCTTCGCGACTCGGCGCGTATCCAGGAGAGCGACGCGCGATGGCTGAACAAGAAGTTCGCGTCCGATCCCTCCGTTGCGGTGATCGAGCCCATCTACAGCGAGGATGACGCGATCACGACGCTGTCGCGCTTCATCGGCATCCCGTATGAAACGTCGTTCTCACCCCTGCCGGGGATCACCGCCCGCTTCATCGAGGCCGGTCACATCCTCGGCAGCGCGCAAGTCGTGCTCGACATCGACGACCCAGATGTTGGTTCACGGCGCGTCGTTTTCTCCGGCGACCTCGGTCGGAAGGGCTTGCCGCTCCTGCGCGATCCGGCCGTTCCAGAAAAAGCCGAATATTTGGTCATGGAGAGCACCTACGGTGACCGTGCGCACGCACCGATTGCCAAGATGCATGAAACGCTGGAACGAGTCATTCACACGACGATCGCCAAGAAGGGGAAGGTCATCGTCCCCGCGTTCGCGCTCGGGCGAACCCAGGAGTTGATCTTCGCCCTACACCAACTTCACCGCGAAGGGCGCATCCCAGAGATCCCGATCTTCGTCGACAGCCCCCTTGCCACACGCGTCACCGAGGTCTTCAAGCTGCACCCCGAGTGCTTCGACGCCGAGGCGCGTCACTTCATCGAGGACAACGGCGACCCGTTCACGTTTCGTTCGTTGAGATACGTCGACTCGTCCGAAGAGTCGATTCGGCTCAATGACCTGAAGGAGCCCGCGATCATCATCGCGGCATCCGGGATGTGCGAGTCGGGTCGCGTCACCCACCATCTCCGCAACACGGTTTCCGATGTTCGCAACACCATCCTCATCGTCGGGTTCATGGCCCAGCACACGCTCGGGCGCCGCCTCGTGGAGCGTCGTCCTAAGGTGCGAATCCTGGGCGTCGAGCGCGAGCTCTTCGCCCAGGTTGTCGTGATGAACGCGTTCTCCGCGCACGCAGACAAGAACGATCTACGAGCGTATGCCCTCGCCGCGCGGCCGACACGCCGCCTATTCTTGGTCCATGGGGAGCCGGAACAGCAAGAGCCGCTGCGGGCGGCGCTCGCGAAGGAAGGCCTCACCGTGCTCGTTCCGGAGCGCGGCGAGGTCGTCGCACTCGACTAATCCGGCTGTCGTGTAGCGTCCGGCACTCGTCATGCAGGGACGCGACGGATGATGACTCGACAATCGACCGCGCTCGGCGCTGCACTCGTGGGCGCGATCGTCGGCGCCGCCATCGTGCTGGGCGCCCGTCGCCTGAGCACCGAACCGCACCTCCCAGAACCTGGCTACCTCTCGCCGATCGCGCGCGGCGTTCTCGACAAGCGCATGGCGCGGCACGGCGAGGACATGGCCGGTCTGCTCCGGGCGGTCATCCTCCTCGACCATAAGACGATCATCGAGCGCGCGGGAGCGATCGCCGATGAATCGACGCTGGCGCGTCCGAGCAGCGACGATGCCAGCGAAATCAATAACCTCCTCCCAGCGAGGTTCTTCGAGCTGCAGGATGAGCTGCGGGCCGCCGCACGGCGCCTCGTGGGCGCGGCTCGCAGCCCGAATCTGGAAGAGCTCGCGACCGCACACGCCGATCTTACGAGAGCCTGCGTGCGCTGCCATGGGATCTACCTCGAGGGCCCATCGCCGGCGACACAGCCGTGAGTGACGCCGCGTGGCACGCGCGATCCACCGACGAAACCGCGCACGAATTTCACTCAGACCTCGCGCACGGCCTCGACAGCGGAGACGCAGCCACACGGCTCACACGACACGGCCCCAACGCGCTCGTCGAGGCAAAGCAGCGGTCGGCCTTTGCGATTCTCATTTATCAGTTCCGCAGTCTTATCGTTGCTCTTCTCGTCGTTGCGGGCGGCGTCGCGCTCGCGTTCGGGGAGCTCATCGAGGCGAGCGCGATCCTGGTCGCCATCGTGTTGAACGCCGTCATTGGGTTCGTCACGGAGTGGAAGGCGGCTAGAGCGCTCGAGGGGCTGCGCAAACAGTCCGTCTCCGTCGCGCGCGTGATCCGTGACGGAAAGGAACGACAAATACCGGCGCACGAATTGGTACCTGGCGACGTCGTGCTGCTCGCCGCAGGAGATCGCGTTCCGGCCGACGGTCGCGTGATCGAGCACGCCCGACTGCAGGTCGACGAAGCGGCGCTGACGGGCGAGTCGACGCCGGTAACAAAATCCGCCGATGCACTCGCGGATCCCGAGGCTCAGCTCGCCGACCGGGTGAGCATCGTGCATCTCGGTACCGCGGTCAGCGACGGGCGCGGGAAGTTCATGGTCACCGCAACCGGCGGGCGCACGGAGATGGGCAAGATCGGCACGCTCATCGAGGGAGTCGGCCAGCACAGCACGCCACTCGAAGCGAAGCTCGCGGTTCTCAGCCGCGCGCTGCTGGTCGTCGTGCTGGTGCTCTGTGCAGTGATCGTACTGGTCGGCTGGCTCCGAGGCATTGGTCTGCTCGTCATGGTTGAGGTGGGCATCTCGCTCGCCATTGCGGCGGTGCCCGAAGGACTGCTTGCCGTGACGACGATGACGCTCGCGGTGGGCATGCAGCGAATGGCCAAGATGAACGCGCTCATTCGTCGCCTTCCGGCCGTCGAGTCGCTCGGCTCCACGACGGTGATTTGCTCCGACAAGACCGGAACCTTGACGCGAAACGAGATGACGGTACGCGTGTATCAAGTCGCCGGACGGCGCATCGATGTGACGGGGACCGGCTACTCGGCCGAAGGCGAATTCAAAGTCGCCGATCAGAAGATCGAGCCGACGAACGCCGGCACCGAGGACTCACTGCACCTCGCACTGCGCATCGGTGCGCTTTGCAACGATGCGCAGTGCGACCGTTCAAAAGGAAGTGCAACAATCCTCGGAGATCCCACCGAGGCCGCACTGATCGTTGCCGCGGAAAAGGCGGGGCTCGACCGAGCCGTCATGGAGCGTGACTTCCCTCGCATCGAGGAGGTCCCCTTCAGCAGCGAAACCAAGCGCATGGCGACGTTGCACAACACCCCGGAGGGGCACGCGGTGGCGTACGTAAAGGGATCTCCTGCCGCAGTGCTCGAAGCGAGCGTGTCAGTGCTCGGCTTGCACGGCGTCACACCAATGTCGGAGGAAGCGCGGATGGAGTGTCGCGCTAACAATGACGCGTTGGCGTCATCTGCGTTACGCGTTCTCGGACTCGCCTACCGAGAGGTGCCGGCCCAGCACAGCGAGGAGGACCTCACGCGCGAGCTGACCTTCGTCGGCTTCGTGGGGATGATCGACCCGCTGCGTGACGAGGCCCGGGGCACCATCGACATCTGCCGCGCAGCTGGGATCCGCGCCATGATGATCACCGGCGACCAGCAGGCCACCGCCGCGGAGATCGCACGCCAGCTCGGGCTCGACGTCGACGCCAAAGGGAAGCCACTGCGTACCGTGCACGCACGCGAGCTGAGTGGTCTTTCTCCTGATGGCTGGCTACAGGTTGTGCAGGACGCCGCGGTGTTCGCCCGCGCATCGCCCGAGCACAAGCTGAAGATTGTCGACGCACTCCAACGCTTGGGCCACGTGGTTGCGATGACCGGCGACGGCGTAAACGACGCGCCAGCTCTCCGAAAGGCCGACATCGGCATCGCGATGGGGATCCGGGGCACCGAGGTCGCAAAAGCGGCTGCTGCAATGGTCATCACCGACGACAATTTCGCTACTATCGTCAGCGCGGTCGAGCAGGGACGCATTATCGTTCACAACATCCAGCGCTTCATCCACTACCTGCTCTCGTGCAACTTTGCCGAAATTCTGACAGTGTTCGCGGCGATCATGATCGGCTGGCCGCTGCCGATCGGCGTGCTTCAGCTTCTCTGGCTCAACCTGGTGACGGACATCTTCCCGGCGATGGCGCTCGCACTCGAACCATCCGCACCGGATGTGATGAAACGGCCCCCGCGCGATCCCAAAGAGCCGCTGCTGACGCTGCGTTTTGGATGGCTCATCGTCTGGCAAGGCGTGATGATCAGTGGCTGCACGCTCGCGACCTTCGCGATCGGGATGCATTGGTACGGCACCGAAGGTGTGGGGCTCCGACACGCCGTCACTGTTGCCTTCATGACACTGGCGCTCGCGCAGACCTTTCACGCCTTCAACGCACGATCACGTACGCGCTCGACGTTCACGTTCCGCCTGTTCACGAACGGCTGGCTCTGGGGAGCGACGCTCATCTGCGTGGGGTTGCAGGTCGCCGCCGTCACCCTGCCGTTCCTGCGCGAGGTTCTTCACACCGCGCCGCTCGTCGCCTACGACTGGGGGCTGATTGCAGCGGGATGCTCGGTGCCGATCGCCGTTGTGGAGGTCGTCAAACTCGTGCAGCGCTGGCGCGGGCGCACGAGCTTCGAAGCGACACCAAGGAGTGCGAAATGATCGAATGCGAATGCAAAGAGCCACACGAGCGCCGTCGGATCGTACTGACCGGGGGTCCGGGTGCAGGCAAAACAGCAGTCCTCGAGTTGGTGCGTCAGTACTTCTGCAAGCACGTCGACGTGCTTCCCGAGGCCGCAAGCATCCTGTTCAGCGGTGGGTTTCGCCGCGCTGCCACAGTCGCTGGACGTGCGGCCTCGCAGCGCGCCATCTTTTACGTGCAGCGCGAGCTCGAGGCCGCGGCCGAAGTCGAAGGTGACGCCGCGATCCTTCTCTGCGATCGAGGAACCATCGATGGGTTTGCGTATTGGCCTGGGCCCGAAGACTTCTGGAGCGCACTTGGGACCACGCGAGAACGAGAGCTTCAGCGCTACGATGCCGTGATTCATCTGCGCACGCCGTCACAAGACGGTGGCTACAATCATAATAACCCTGTACGACTCGAGTCCGCGGCCGAAGCCGCGCTAGTCGACCGACGGCTCGTGCTGGCTTGGGAAGGTCACCCTCGACGCTTCTTCGTCGAGAGCACGACCAACTTTTTAGACAAGGCACATCAGACCCTCGAGCTCCTACGCCGCGAGATGCCAGCGTGCTGCCGGCGGAAACTGGTACCTGCGATGGACAGTGGGACGCTGGGCGCTTCCCGATGACGGTGGTGGCGTCGCCCGGCCGTCATCGAGGATTCCGCGTGATCCCCTCGGACGTCGGGGCGTAGGCAAATCGTTCGGCGAACTCCTGTGTGACGGCTAGACAGGCGCAGCCATAGCGCTGAGCCGGTTTGACGCGCAAGCACTGCGCGGCCTGCGGAAGCCGGTTACCCACGAGCTGGTCCTCACGCGTCGCGGCACCCCGGCAGCCGCATCGTGCGGATCGGTGGGGCGAACGACCTCGACCGGGGGCCCTGTGGGCTTGGGTGGGACCGGCGGTGGGTCACCCGGGTCAGGAACGACCGGCGGTGGCGGCGGATGATGCGGGCGGTCTGGATCCTGTTGGGGAGTCATTGTGCGAGGCACCAGCATGAAAGGTGCCACCTCCGCGCGCCGCGCTGGCCCATCGTCGCGGCACGCGAAGCCCTGGAGAAGCTCACCGGTGTCTATCGGTGAGCTTGCTCCTGCTCTTGGCTCCGATCGGGTATGAATGGGCGTAAATCATGGGGCTGGGCGGAGACTTCGTCTGGCCGGTGTTCCTCATTGGCATCTTCAGGGCAGTCGGCTCCGCTCCGGTGGCGCTGAGCATCGGAGGCCCCGCGCTCAAAGGCACGAAGCCGAAGCTGAACGGCGACAACAGGGAGGTGCCATCGCGGCCAACGGCTCATCGGGCCGGCTCGACGAGCGCACTCGCCCGCCGGCGCAGCTCCGCAGTTATCTTGCGATCGTGGCTCATGACATCGATGGTCGTGCCTTGTGCGGACACGGTGACGTTCGTTCCGCGGAGCGTCAGCGGGCACTCCGACACGACGAAGGCGCGGCTCCGAGCGAACGCGAAGTGGCAGCGCATGTGCGCTGCCACCGCGGCGACCGACGCGCCGGCGGCAAGGTGGAGCCGCACGCCGCCGTCGATCTCCTCGACCGCACGGATCGGACCCATGAACGGGCAGGCCGCACGGATACCGGGCGCGAAGGGCCGGCACTCTGCGTCCTCGAACGAATCGAGCTGGGCCGCGGCACGCTCGTGCTCGAGCGCATGAGCATGGTGGCGCTCCGCCTCCATAAGATGAAACGTGGTCGGGTTGTAGTCCGTGAACAACTGATCGGCGACAGCCCCCGCGCTGGGCGGCCGCGGCGGCCGCGCCACCGCGCCTGGCTCGAACTTCTTCTGATGAGCCTCTGCGGATGCCCGCTCGTGGGCTGCCTCCCGACGGTGCGCCTGCGCGCTCATGTCATCGGGACGAACCTCCCGAGTGCACGCGACGAGCCCAACCATGGCCGCGCAGCCAACGAGGAGCCGAACAAGGCGAGGAGCAGTCAACTTCATCATGTCGCGTGCGGTAGCAAGCACGATGCCTAACCCAGAAACTACTCTTGCTCGGCCAGGATGCACCCGCCCCGTCGCCTGCTCATCGCAACCGACTTCCCCGACCGATCCCCCTGCCGCTGTGGCCCAGGCGAGCTCGCGTAGGACGTCAGTCTTGATCTCGGCATCGGCCTTCTTCACAGCGTTCATGATGGGCTCCTTGATAGAGACTTGGCGCGCGCATGATCTGCGGTCGGCGTGCGGTGGGCTGCGACAATCGACCCCATCGAGGCGCTTTCGGCCGCGGCGCATGGCGCAAGTCGTGGATGTCGCCGCATGCCGCAGGACCCTGGGTTGCAGCCGAGTGAGAGTCCATTGCGAGCCCACACGCCCGAGCTCCGCCGCTATCTCATCGTCGATGACAACTTCGCGTTCGCGAACAACCTCGCCGAGATCCTCAGCGAGGCCGGGGCCGAGGTCGACGTCGCGACGAGCGGCGAGGACGCGCTCCAACGCGCGGCGAAGATGCGCTACGACGCGCTCCTCTCCGACATGCGCATGCCGGTGATGGGCGGCGCCGAGCTCGTGCATCGCATGCGGGCGCTCGATCCAGGCCTGCCCGCCGTGGTGCTGAGTGCGTACACGAACGACCAAGATCTCCGCGCGGTGCGGCGGGAAGGGCCGCTCGCGGTGTTTGCCAAGCCGGCCCCGCTGCGCTCGCTGATCGAGCTGCTCGCGACCGCCCGCCGCGACGGGATGGTCGTGATCGACGACGACGACGAGGATCTCCTCGACGCCCTCGAAGCGGTCCTGCGGGGGCGCGGATTCGCAGCGGTGCGCGCGAGCACCGTTCTCGAGACCGAGCAACTGGAGGAGGTCGCGCCGTTCGCGGCGCTCGTCGATCTGCGCGTACCCGGCGGGGTCGATGGCGCGGCCATGAGTCGGCTGCTCGGCCGCTTCCCGGGCCTGCCGATGATCGTCGTCAGCGCGCAGGCCGCGCAGGCGCCGCCCGAGGCGTTCGCGGCACGCTTCGACAAGCCCTTCGACACGGGCGCGCTCCTGTGGGCGATCGAGCGGCTCTACGACGAGCGCCTCGCGCGCTCCTAGGACACTCCTCTCACGATTGCTCACATCTCCTGCTCCCTCGCGCGCCATCCGACTCGAGGAGCAGGAGTCGGTCCAGAACCGCGTCCGGGCCACACTTCACCGCGATCGTCGAACACCTCGAGCTCTGAGTCGCCGCTGGCGATCTCTCGCGCGCAACGCAGATGCTCGCTCGCGCGAAGAAGCATTGCAACGTTGCCAACAGCTTGTCTGTCCACATGGAGCTCGAGCCCACGGTCTTGGGCGAGTGGCGGGTCGTCGTCCACGCAACCACTCGCGACGCTCAAGGAGGCGAATCGCAATTTCTTGCGCGCGCCCCGGTGCTCGCGCGCAATCACTGCGCAAACGGTGTCGGGAGAAAGGCTTCCTTTCTGGCTCGACGCTTGCTGTTGCATCCCGCGCAGGCATCCAGTCAGCA
>JAYUBF010000294.1:0-30226 GCA_043741435.1 Myxococcales bacterium | reverse complement strand
ACGCTACGCTCTGTCCGCGATCATCGAGCGGTCGCCAATCGGGAGCTGGATCATCGACGATACCGGCTTCGTGAAGCAGGGAAAGCACTCGGTCGGCGTTCAGCGCCAGTACACCGGCTCGGCCGGCAAGGTCACCAACTGCCAGGTCGGCGTCAGCTTGAGTCTTATGAGCGGAGACGTTCAAGTACGGTTCTGCGAGCGCCTGGGGGTGAGATTCCCCCGGGCGACTCACCGTAACGTCTACGTGCGCAGCGAACGTGCAGGGCAACGGGTGATGGCGAGCATCAAGCAGTTCATCGAGAAGCGACTGCGCCTCAAGGTGAACGAGCAGAAGAGCGCCGTGGCCCGCCCCGAGGAACACGGCGTAGCGCTCTCTCTTGGTGCGAAGCTCATCCGGACTTTTCTACGGCCTGGATCGAACGAGGTGGTGGTATGTAAGCGCTGTGCGAGCGTCTGCGGACGAGATAGATTTCCGCAGCTGGAGGTGATCGAGTGGCTGACGCTGCGTGTCCCGGGTTTCGGTTTGCAGGTCTCGGGAGCGGACAAAAAGCCGCGAGCGAAGTGGGCGATGGCTTCGGTCTCGGTCTCGTCGCTGCTGATACCGATGCGGTCACGGCGGCGCTGTTCACGAAGAACCGTTTTCGTGCTGCCCCCGTGGAGCTGTCCGAGGCGCGCGTGAAGTCGGGCCTGAGCCGCGCCATCGTCGTGAACTCGGGCAACGCCAATGCCATCGTCGGGGAGAGAGGTCGGGCCGATGCCGAGGCCGTCACCCACTACGTCTCTAGGGCGCTCGGCTGCGACGAGAAGCGCGTGTTGTGTGCCTCCACGGGTCGGGTCGGTCGGCCACTGCAAGTCGAGCCCATCGTGCTCGTCACCCCGCAGCTCACGAAGGCCTTGCGTCCCGACGGCCTCGACGACTTCGTGCACGCCATCCAAACCTCCGATCGCACCGACAAGCGGGCGCTGCGCCTCATGCCCTTCGGCAAGAAGACCATCGCCCGCGTGCTGGGTGTGGCCAAGGGTGCCGGTCTCCTCGGGCCAGATCTGGCGACCACGCTCGCGTTCGTGTTCACCGATGTCGCGGTGGGCAAGGGCTTCCTCAAGAAGGCGCTCGCAGAGGCCGTCGATGCCACGTTCAACCGTTGCAGCGTCGATGGTGAATCGTCGACCAACGACGCGGTCTTCGTGATGTCGTCCGGCAAGGCGAAGAACAAGCCCATCGAAGGCGGCGAGACCGGTGAGGCCTTCAAGAGCGCGCTGCGCGAGGTGTTCGACGAGCTGGCGCGTGGCGTGGTGCGCGATGCGCGCGGCACCAGCCACGTCGTAAGCTTCGAGGTAAGCGGCGCAGCGACGGAGGCCGCCGCCTTGCAGATCGCCTCCCACCTCGCACGCTCGCTTCCCGTGAAGGCTGCGCTGTTCGGCGCCGATCCCACCTGGGCGCGGCTCCTGTCGTCCATGGGCAACTGCGGCGTGGACGTCGACCCCAGCAAGGTCGACATCGCTGTCGGCGAGATCGATCTGGTGCGCGCCGGCGTAGGGCTCGGTCTCGAGGCCGAGCGGCGTGCGCACGAGGTGATGCGCCGCGGCGAGTACGCGCTGCGCATCCGCGTGGGCAAGGCGAAGGGGGCGGCCCACTACGTGGGGTGTGACCTCTCCGTCGACAGCGTGCGCGCCGCCGCGGGAAATTGGCTGTGAGGAAGCGCCTCCTCGCGGTCGCGCTCCTCGCCGGATGCGGCACGTCCCGTTTCGGTGCGACGCAAGGGCCGGGCGCGATGTCTTCCCGCTCGGGCCGGGTGCGTCTCGCCGCGGTCATGTGGCCCACGGGCCAGTCGGTCATCGCATGCACCCGTCGCCTCGATGATCAAGGCCGTCCCATCGGCGTGGCCGGACCTTGCGCCAAGCTCGAGGCCGGCGAGAACGACGCGGTGAAGGTGTTGTCGTGGGCCACGCTTGGTCGCTTCGACGACACGCCGCCGGACAACGGGCCCGCGGCGGCGAACGGGCGGTGTCGTTTCGAGATCGAGGACGCACAGAAGATTCCGTCGCTGAAGCCCGCCAAGCTTTGGTGGGTGACACCGACCAAGCGAGAAGAGCTGGCGGCATGGACCCCGGGTGTTGAGAAGGGCGTGGCCGAGTCCGATGCGTTCACTCTCGAGGCGAGCCTCGCGCCCGAGGGTGAGTGGCTCGCGATCCTGCGCGTCGCGGTCGGCCTCGGAGAAGGCGAGCGCATCGTGCAGGTCGCCAGTATGAACATGGTGCGCGTCCCCGCCTGCCAGTGACCCCGGCGCTCCCTACACTAACCAGAGTCGCGCGGAGCGCGAGTCAAAACTGAGCAGCCACAGGCTGCGTCGCGGCGAAGTCGCCGCGTGAGCAGGGTGGGCCCCTGACGGCTCGGCCGGCAGGGCGGGCGGCACGCCCGATGAGATAGACTAAACAGCAACGCAACCTTTGATCTCCGAACGATGCGTTGCTGTTTAGAACAGCGTGTAGATGAACGGCGCGACGTAGCTGAGGCCGCCGGTGAGCGCGAGCAAGACGCCGCCGAGCAACAGCACCAGCAAGAGCGGCAGCAAGAACAAGCGGCCCCGCGCGAAGTGCGCGATGAGCCCGCCGATGGTACGGAGGCGACCACCCAGGCTCACGCGCGCCTCTCGATCAGCACGTCCTCGACGAACAACGCATCGATGGGCCGGCGCGCGAACAAGGCCAAGGCGTCGACGGCGCCAGCCACGATGGGCTCGCCCGCGACGTTGAGCGACGTGTTGAGCACCAGCGGCGGAGCGCCCGCGGCGACGAGCGCGGAAAGCAATGAGGCCAGTTCCCCATCGGTACCGACGGTCTGGACGCGTGCGGTGCCATCGACGTGACATACAGCGGGCCAGCGCTCGCGCGTGTGCGGGAGCGCTTCACACACGGTGGTCATGAACGGCGTGAGGTCGTTGGGCGCACCTTGGAACCACTGCGCAGCGTGCTCGGCGCTGACCGCCGGCGCGAATGGACGGAACGGCTCGCGCTCCTTCACCAAGCGATTTAGCCGCTCCCGCACGCCCAGGTTGCTGGGGAGGGCGAGCAACGAACGCTGCCCGAGCGCGCGTGGGCCCCACTCGAAGCGACCTTGTACCCAGCCGATGGCCTCGCCGCGCAGCAGCGCGGCGGCGGCGACGCTGGCCCGATCGTCGACGCGACGGGCGCGAAAGCCCAGCGCTGCGGCAAGCGACAACGCTTGTGCGGCATCCGCGGACTCGCCGAGGCCAGCGTCGGTCAAAGCGGCGGGGCGTGGATCTCCCAGCGCACAGGCGGCGCGGAGAGCGGCGCCGAGCGCACCACCGGCATCGCCCGCCGCCGGTTGTACGAACATTCGCTGGTAGCCCGACTCGCGTTGCAGCCGCGCGTTGGCAACCGCGTTGAGGCCCACGCCACCGGCGATGCACAGGGCGCTGTCGTCGATTGCACGCGCGCGCTTCGCGAGGTTGAGCAGCGCGCGCTCGAGGTGGGCCTGCACCGAAGCCGCGACCGCGGCATAGCGACGATCTCCGTCGCTGGCGAGGTCCCACGGCTTGCCCGGCACTCGGCGCGGGCCGAGCATCGCCTCGAGGGCGGGGGAGAAGCCGAGGTCGGCGTCGTGGGTGTGCGCGAAGTACCGGAGGTCGAGCTCGAAGCTGCCGTCGTCGTGCAGATGCAGCGTGCGCGCGACCTCCTCGAGGAAGCTCGGCGGCGCGAACGCAGCGAGGCCCATGACCTTGTATTCGCCCTCGTTCACGGCGAAGCCGAGCCAAGCGGTGTATGCCGCGTAGAAGAGGCCGAGCGAGTGCGGGAAGGCGATGCTCTCTACCATCGTGAGCTCGTTGCCCACACCTCGCCATAGCGCGGTGCTCGCTTCTTCTCCGACACCGTCGACGGTGAGCACCGCCGCGTGCGCGAAGGGACTGCACAAATACGCGCTCGCCGCGTGGCTCGCGTGGTGATCACCCAGCTCGATCTTTTCGCGCGCCACTCCCAGGCGCTCCGACAGCGCGTCGATCACCCAGAGCTTGTCGCCGAGCTGAGATGCGAGCGCGCGGCCGAACTGTCGGCGGGTACGCGGGAAGCCCTCGACGATCGAGACGAGCGCGCGCTCGAGCTTGGCGTAGGGGTTCTCGTAGTACGCCACGCAGCCGAGATCGCTTGCGACGAGCCCACCTCGTCGCAGGCAAGCGGCCACCGCCCGGAACGGCAGGCCAGCGTCGTTCTTGATGCGCGACAAGCGCTCTTCTTGGATCGCAGCGACGATCTTTCCGTCGACGACCAGCGCGGCCGCCGCATCGTGGTAGTGCGCCGAGATGCCGAGCACCGCGGTCACTAACTTCCAACTCGCGTGATCCAGCCCGGTTTCTTGCGGTTGCGGTAGAGCAGGTGAAGCGGCGCCAGCAGGAGGAACAACAGCGAGGTGGTGACGTTGAACACGAGCCCACTCAGGCCACGTCCCGCGCGCCGCCACGTCCACAACGCTTCGCGAAGGGCCGCCTTGCGCAATGCGGAGCGAGCACCCGCCTCGCTCCCCGCGAGCTCTTCGAGCAGCGCGTGAGTGTAGGCCTCGTGACGGGCTTCATCGACGAGGATGGCCTCGAACAAGCGGGCGCCTTGCTCGTCTCCTCGCGCGCGCAACACGGTGCGGTGTTGCTCGAACTGAGCGCGACCGCGGCGTTCACCGCGATGCACGTAGGCGACGAACCCCGTCTCGCCCAGGCGCTCGTAGAGCGCATCGAAGTCGGCGGCGTTCTCGTCCACGCTCACGCGGCCTTCTCGAAGCTCCCGCGCCCGCGCGAAGAACGTCCGGGCGTGGCGCTCTTCGTCGAGGGCATGCGTGAGGTATTGCGCGCGCCGGGTGTCCGATGGGGTGGCCCGGGCTGCGGCCAGCATGTCGAGCATGCTCGAGCGCTCGGCGCGGCTGAACGAGAGAAGCAGATCGGCGGCGCGGTGCGGCTTGGCCCACACCCAGGGGGCAACGACGCGGGTGAAAAAGACGCGCAGCATGAGGCGCTTCGGTTCTACTTGCTCGCGACCGGCGCGACCGGCGCGACCGGCGCGACCGCTGCGACCGGGCAACGAGGCACCACCCCCGTGGCCACGCCGGCGGCACAGCGCGGCGGCCTCTCGCGCTCTCCGCGCGCGCAACGCAACAAGCTCGCGCAGTCCCCGGCGTAGGTGCTCATGCAGCTCGCGTCGGCGTCGCCGTGCAGGAGCGAGCAGTCGGTGGCGCCGGTGATCGTCATGTGGCAGGCGCACAGCGTGTTCTCCGCCTCGGTGACGGCGAGAGGCGGGGCGGTCGGCTTCGAGGGGCTGCCCTCGTACGCACCCATCTCCGGCTCGGGCTCGCCCAGTGCCCACGACACGCGGATGAAGCCGGCGTGGCCGTGGCCGACGACATTCACCGTCAGGGCATCGCCTTCTCGGATCGCGGCGACCAGGCTCGATCCCCCGTTGGTGTTGAGCAGCAAGCGCTCAACGTGGCCGAGCCGCAGCAGCCGCATGAGCGAGCCCTTGCAGTGGAACCACATCCACTCGTTCACGGCGCTCACGCCACAACCGAGGCGCTTGAAGTCGACCTCGCTGTAGTACTCCGGAAGGCTCGATCGCGGGGCGGCGGTGAACATGGCCACCGTGGGAACGGCGGTGCGCCCGAGGGGCAACGGCGCCGCGTGCGCGACGGGCACGGCGGTTGCGAGCGTCTTCGCGATGGCCTGCGCCACCGCGTCATGACCCTTCGGCGTCATGTGGAGGTCGCCCTTCAAGAACGCATCCGGCTCTGCCGCCTGCAACACGGGCCACGCGTCCACAGCGCGAATCTTCAGCTCCTCCGCCAGCTGCACCACGTCGTCGGCGAGCACTCGACTGTTCGTCATATCGACGCGGGTCGCGTGCGGGTACTTGTCCCATTCTTTCGCGGACACCTGCACGTCGAGCGGGAGCACCAGCACCACGAGCTCTGCACCGTACTCGCGGCACAGCGCCTCTGCGCGCGCTAGATGCGCACGCAGGGGCGACTGCGAATGCCCGAGCGGGAGCTGCCCGGCCAGGAGCAGCTTTTCCTCGTCGCTGAGCTGGTCACGGTGGGCCAGATCCGCGAGCGTCTTCTTGTCGTTCTTCGCGCGCAGCTGCTGCTCGAAGCGCTTGCGCACGTCGGCGGCCGTCGCGATCTGTGCCGCGAGAAGTGGGATCGCTTGCGAGCCTTCGCCGTAGAACACCCGCACGATGTCGCCCGGGCTCGCCTTCGCCGTCCGCAAGGTGCTCGGTCCCACCTCTTCCGCCGGCAGCACCGCTTGCACCGTCTTGCCCAGCTCGGCGTCGAGCTTGCGCATCTCGATGCGGATGTCGCGCAGCTTGTCGGCGCGCGCCTTCAGCTGCGCCTCGCTCTGTTGCTGCGCATTCTTCGCCTCGGTGCCGCGAACCTCCGCCGAGTGCACGATGTCGGTCCACGAGCCCTCCGACGGCACGGCCGCCACCTCCGAGCCCGCGCGTTCCTCCCACTTGAACAGCACGCCGCGCAGCGCGAACACTGCGTGCGATTGTCCGAACAGCAGTCGTCTCCCCGGGAAGTACGGAATGTTCACCGGCGCCGTCTCTTTGCGTACGGCCCAGCCGTCCCACACCGAGTGACGCGTGGGGTTGTCGTGTGCGACCTCGAACAAGTCGTTCGCGAGGTTGATGGTGTACACGACGGTCTTCGGCTTACGCTTCGGCAGCTCTTCCGCGAGCACCGCGTTGTACTCGGTGGGTCCGTACGTCGGGACCGCGCCGTTGGCCACGGGACGCTTCGTCAGGGCGCCGAGCCGCTGCGCAAAGCTTTGCTCTTCTTCGACCCCGAGGCCGAAAGCCTGTGAGTCACCGACGACGAAGATCTCGTCGGGATTGTAGGTGGGCCACGGCGCGCCGCGATAGCCCGATGCGTTGATCCGAACGTGGGTGATCGGGTTACCGGAGAACGAGATACGCTCGGTGCTGTTGGGCCGCAGCCGCACCCCAAGGTGCTTGTCGGCGCGGTACACGTTGAGGTGGGGAAACGCACCTCCGTCGCGCCACCAGCACGCGCCTTCCACCAACGCGAGCCCTACGGCCAGTCCCGCGATCATGGTGAGGAGACGGCGGGCGAGCTTCATACGAGCATGATACGTCGGCTCTTTGCCGCGCCTTCCCTTTGCGTCACAGCACGCGGACCGTCAGATACGTCACGTCGTCCTGCAGCTCCTTGCCCTTGGCGAAGGCCATGACGCTGTCGAGCACCTTCTGGCGCACGCTCTCGACAGTGTCGGTCTGACAGTTGCGGAGCACGCCGATGAGCTTGCGCACGCCCCACTGCATGCCCTGGTGGTTCTCGATCTCGGTCAGACCGTCGGTGTAGATCATGAGCAGCGAGTCGGCCGGCAGGTCGACGGTGTAGTCCTCGTACACGGGCTTGTCGGCCGAGCCGATGGACGACGAGGGGTTGCAGCTGAGGATGTTGGCCTTCATCTCGTTGTTCACCCAGCGGGTGAGGATGGGCGGGATGTGACCGGCGGACGCATAGACCATCTTGCGCGTCCCGTGGTGCAGCACGCCGATGAAGACCGTCGCGGTGATGGTGCCGTGCGCGGAGTTGAGCACGACCTGGTTCAGCATCGAGAGGAGCTGCGCGGGAGGAATGGTGGCCAAGGCCGCGTCGCTGCCCCGCCGCGCGATGAGCATGGTCTGGAAAAAGCCGTGCGTGATGGCGGTGAGGAGCGCGGCCGAGGCGCCGTGCCCCGTCGCGTCGGCGATGACGAATGCCGTGCGCTTGGCGTCGGGATCGTCGAACACCGCGTACCAGTCGCCCGAGGTCTCGACCAGTGTGGAGGTGTACGCCGCCACGTCGCAGGCGCGGTTGTGCGGCATGACCTGCTGGAACAGCATCTCCTGCACCGTCGACGCCATCTGCAGCTCTTTGCGCATGCGCTCTTCGGCTTGCGCCACGCGGCCGTGCAGTTGCTCGACCCGTTCCTGCATCGAGTTGAACGACTTGGCCATGTCGCCGATCTCGTTCGCGTCGGACTCCTGCACGCGCAGCGAGAGATCACCCGAGGCGGAGATGCGGCTGAATTGATCGGCCATCGCGGCGATGGGGCTCGCGATCTGGTTGGAGAGTGCGAGCGCGAGCAGTCCCGCGATCAGCGTGAACAGTGCGAGCGGCGCGAGCGCGCCGAGCAACGTGCGGCGTTGCGCCTCCGCGATTTCCGCCTCGGGAACGGCGACGGCGATCGCGGCGAGTGGGGTTCCCTCGACGGTTGGAACGGCGCTCAGCACGTTCGAGGGCACGTTCGGCAGAGCCTCGGCCACTGTGAAGTACGTTCCGTCTTGGCCGGGCAGGGAGCCGAGGTTTACGTGCTTGCTCTTGGCGAGGTCGGTCCAGCGCTTTTTTAGCGTCTCGTCGAACTTCGGCTGCAGCTTCATCGAGGTGGCCTTGGCGCCCTTTTCGGTGAAGACGATCACCTGCGCGCCGGTCTTGTCATGGATCTGCATGGCAAGCGCGTCGTCGAACGCCTGCACCAGCACCAGCTCACCGATGATTCGTCCGAATACATCGACCTGCTGGGTCGCGACGATGTAGACGTTGTCGCTGATCGTCTCGATGAGCGATTGAGGAATCTTCAGCTTGAGGCCCACCCGTGCCCGCGCGGCCGCGTACACGCCCGCCTTTTCCAAGGGAACACCAGCGGCCGCTTGAATCTTGCCGTCTCGGTCGATCAGCACGAGCGCCTCGAGGTGGTTTGCCTTCACGACGTCGGAGAGCGTTCGGACGGTGTCCGAGTAAGACTCGAAGTTGACTTGGTTCTGAAACTGAGCATCGTGAGCAAGAAGATCGGCCGCGTGCTCGAGCTCGCGGCGGCGCAGAGAGAGCTCGCCGCCGACGACGGCCGCGATCTGTTGCGTCCGGCCTTCGACCTGCGACGCCAAGGTTCGACGTAAGATGATCGTCGAAGTCACGATCAGGACGATCGCGGTGAACAGGATGATGCCTACGGACACCGAGGTCAGCTTGGTGCGGATGCGCATGGGGCACTCAGCGTACATGAACTCGACGTGGATGGCATGAAGCTGGCGTGGTACGCTGCTGCACACCACGTGAAGCGACCGTCCCCACAGGACTTCCATCGTGACAAGACCGACCCGGGGTCCGCCGGCTCGGAGGGAGAGGCTTCATCCATGGCGATGGACCCGCAGGGTGACGACGAGGACGAGTTTCCGTCGGAGAAAACCCGCATCGATCCGGGCCTTCAGGCTTCGCTCGCGGAGATGCGCGCGAACAACGCGAACAACGCCAGCGCCACGTCGCGGCCTGCGCCGCAGGCCGCCTCCGGCTCCATCGAGCGCAAGCCCCCCCCGCGGGCGTCGAAGTCGTCGGACAGCCAGCCGAACAAGGTTGGCCCCGAGAACATCATGAGCGCGAAGCTCGCCGCGCTGCAGTCGCTGTCTCACGACGCGCCGGTCTCCGACACCGCACCCATCTCCACCAGGCCTGGGCAGGCTTCTGGCGGGTCCTCCAAGCTGCCCTGGATCTTGCTCGTCCTCGTGCTCGCTGGCGTTGGTGGCAACTGGTACTGGACCAAGAAGTACAACATCCCGGGTGGTGCCAGCCAGGGCGGTGCCACCGGCAGCGCGCTCAAGATCGAAGTGGTCACCAGCACGGGAGGCAGCGGTGCGGCGCCGCTCGTAGCGGCCGGCTTCACCGCGGCGCGCGATCCCATCGCCATCGGTGTTCCTGCCGGCGGCGTCATCAAAGACGTCAGGGTGGTGAACGGCGACAAGGTGAAGGCCGGCCAACCCGTCGTGCTGCTCGACGACTCGAGCGCGCAAGCCGATCGATCCCTCGCTTACGCCGAGATCCACGACGCGGAACGCAACCTCGCGCAGATCAACGCGCTCGCTCGCGCCCAGGCCGCGACCGTGGTCGACGTGGGCAGGGCCCGCGGTGCGGTCGAGATCGCGCGCGCCAAGCTGCGCCCCATCGAGCAACGCATCCGCCAGATGCGGATCAACGCGCCCGCCGACGTGACAGTGCTCGAGGTCCTGGTGCACCCCGGTGAGACTGTGGGGAACAACACTCCGGTGGTGAAGGTGGCCGACCTCGCCAAGCTCGTGGCGGAGGTGGACATCAACGAAGCCGACGTGGTGAAGATCCGGCGCGGACAGAGTGTCGACGTCAGCTCGGACACCTTCACCGACAAGGTCTTCAAGGGCACCGTCCGCGAGATCGCGGAGAACGTGGACAAGACGCGCGGCACCGTGCAGGTGAAGGTCGACCTCCAGGTGCCCGATCAATCGCTGCGTCCTGGCATGAGCGTGAAGAGCTCGTTCTTGCCGGATCAAGCGGCGAAGCCACGCATCTTCGTGTCTCGTACCGCGGTCTCGACCAAGGGCACCGTGTTCTTGGTCGGCAGCGATCGTAAGATGAAAGAGCGCGCGGTCGTGACCCAGTCCGGTACCGGCAGCTCGGTGGAGGTGATGAGCGGTCTCGTCAACGGCGATCGCATCATCGGCGACGCGAATCAAGGCCACGATGGCCAGCTTTTGCCCTCCGATCCCTAAACGCACCCGAGGAGCGCTCACTCACGATGGGACAGTCCTTACCGATTCGCTTCCTCGATGTCCACAAGCGCTTCACGCGCGGTGATCAGAACATCACCGTGCTCGAAGGCATCGACTTCGAGGTCACGCCGGGCGAGTTCGTCGCGCTCATGGGGCCGTCGGGCTCCGGCAAGTCGACGCTGCTCAACCTCGTCGCGGGCCTCGACAAACCGTCGGCCGGCCGTGTGCAAGTGGGCAACGACGAGCCCGCCGTGATGAACGACAACGCGCTGTGTGCGTGGCGCGCCCGCCACGTGGGCTACATCTTCCAGCGCTACCACCTTCTCGCGGTGCTCAACGCTGCGCAGAACGTGGAGGTCCCCTTGCTGCTCTCCAGCCTCGGTTCGGCCGAGCGGCAGAAGCGCGTCGCCACCGCGCTCGATCTCGTCGGCCTCCCCGACCGCGCGGGTCACTTTCCGCGCATGCTCTCGGGTGGTCAGGAGCAGCGCGTGGCCATCGCGCGCGCCATCGTCACCGATCCGACGGTCATCCTCGCCGACGAGCCCACCGGTGACCTCGACACCAAGAGCGCGCACGAAATCCTGGACCTCATGGTCATGCTCAACGAGCAGCTGAACAAGACCATCTTGATGGTGACGCACGATCCGAGGGCCGCCCAGCGCGCGACCCGCACGCTTCACCTGGAGAAAGGTTTCATCTATCAGGAGTAGCGCGTTGCGCTACATGGCAGGAGTAGCGCGTTGCGCTACATCGTGATCTTGCCTTCGGCGAAGAGGAGCATGTAGGTCGCGAGCTCCTTCTCGTACGAGGCGAGCGCCTTGTTGCTGTCCGCCTCGAAGACGGCTTGTTGCGCGGTCACCACTTCGAGCAGCGTCGACACGCCGAGCTTGTAGTGGGTCGAGACCAGCTCGTAGTTCTTTTGCGCGGTCTTCTGTTGCTCCGTCGAGATCTCGATCGACTTGTTCGCCGTGTCGAGGCGCGCGACCGCAGAGCGCACGTCGTCGGAGATCTGCCGCTGGAGGTACGACTCCTGGTCCGTGGCGATGGACACCCTCTGCTTCTGGATCCGCAGCTGGTACCATTCGTCACCGCCTTGGAAGAGCGGCACGTTCAGCACGCCGGACATGCCGTACACGCCGAAGCGGAAGTCCTTGGGGTCGCCCTGGGCCGTCGCCTGGATGGTGTAGCCGGCGTAGAAGCTCACGTCGAGCGTGGGCCAGAACAGCTTGCTGCTGAGCACGCCGACGGTGGCCTTCGCTTGCATCGTGAATGAGCGGAGCCCGCGCAAGTCGGAGCGCTCCATCCTGGCCGCGTGCAGCGCTTCGTCGAGTGGCTCATGTGTCGGCGTGGGCGGCAACACCAAGCGCTCGGGCGGGCGCTGACCCACGAGGCGTTCGAAGTCGGACTCTTGCGCGCGGAGGTTTCCCGCAGCCTGGTTCGCCGCGATCTGCGCGCGGTTCAGCTCGATCTGCGCGAGCAGCGTTGCCGTCGGGAGCGCACCGCCAGCCTTCACCCGACCCGTGGCGCTCTGCACCTGCGTCTCGGCGCGGCGGATCGCGGCCTGCGTGATGGCGATCTGCTGTCGCGCCGACAGCACGGCGATGAAGACGTTCGCGACGTCGAACATGAGCTGCTGTCGTGTGTGTTGCAGGTTGTGGACGGCGCCTTCGACGCCGAACTGACCGGCTCGTCGCGCATCGAAGACCTGCCGACGCAACACGGGCTGCGACCACGTCGCCTGGTTTACCCATGAATACGGCGTCTGGATCCCGATCGCCGGCTGGCCCGGCGAGACGACGCCTTGGGCGCTGTTCTGATACACGAAGCGGCTCGAGAGCCCGATGTTCGGCCCGAGCGCGGAGTACGCGGTGTCCGAGGTGGCTCGCGCGATGGTCTGGTTCGTCGCCGCGATGCGTACCTGCTCGCTTTGATGGAGCGCGGAGCGATACGCCTCGCCGAGCTGCATCGTGCCGCCGTCCGCGAGCGCGAGCGCGGGCGCCAGGGACGAGGCGATGCCCAGCGTTACGACGCAGCGACGGAGATGGTGACGCAGAGAGGCGCTACCCCTTCTGAGCACCCTTGTCGTCCTTTGCGCCTGCGCGGCTTTGCTCGAAGGTGTGGAGCAGCGTGTGCTCCTTCAGTCCCAGACGAAACGATTCCAGCGTGAGGAGATCGGTGGGCGGAATGTTGCCCAGGTTCACGTTCGGGCCGAACCGCTTGATGAGCCATACCTGCTGTGGCCGCTCGAATGCCTCGAACACCAGGTTGTCGAGCTCTGTCGCTTCGACGACCTGGTCGACGAATTCGCTGCGAATGCCCTTACCGACGGGACCGATCTCGCGGCCTTCGACGACGACCTTGTACGCGCCGGCGGAGAGCTCCTCGCGCACGACGGTCTTCCAATCGCGCTGCTGCCGGTCGATTTTGCCACCGACCTCGGAGAACACCTCGCCGTGCTTCGCGAACTTCTCGATCCACATGAGCTTGTCCCTGCGCGGTAAATCGATGACACCGTCCGATACTTCTACGTGCAGCTTGTAGTGGACGCACAGATCGAGGAGCTGCGGCACCTTGTTGCGGAGGTACGCGTACTCGAAGAGCGTCCCCCCCAGCATCGGCACGATGCCATTGCGCCGATAGGCCTCGAGCTTCTCCTCGAAGTTGCCCGTGATGAGCGCAGAGCCCCAGGCAATCTTGGCGTAATCGAAGTAGCGCCCGGTGATCTCCGCGAGGTCGTCGATGGCACGAATACCGAGCTGTCCTTTGTCGATCACGAGCGTGATGCCCGTCTTACGTGGCTTCTCCGCACGCGAGCCCCTCTCGATCAAGGCTTCGATGAGCGGATGTGCGACCGGTTGAGCCACGAAGCCTCCTACGGGGGGGCGATGGGACGTGCGAATGCGACGCTGCGCAAACACCATATCCGATCGCTTCGCCATCGATCCAGCTTTTGTCCAAATGTTTGCTACGTGCGGTAGATGTAGGCGCACGTGTGGCGCCGCCGGCGGCAACGAGATGCCGTGTTATGGTCGACGACGCGCGTCATGAGGCCGAGCTCCCCGCAGCCAGAAGCACGCCTCCAATACGGTTGCGTGGTGTCGTACTGCTCGACGGCTTCGTCGATTGGCGCGCGGGTGCTGCGCCAAGGCGGCAATGCAATGGATGCGGCCGTCGCCACCTCCATCGCGCTCGCGGTCACGTTCCCGCAAGCTGGCAATCTCGGTGGCGGTGGCTTTCTCCTCTATGCGCCGAAGGGCGGGGAGCCCGCGTTCCTCGACTATCGCGAGACCGCGCCGCGCAAGGCGCTCCCGGAGCTCTTCTTGAGCCAAGGTCGGCGCGACGAAAAGCGTGCCATCAACGGCGGGCTTCCCGTGGGCACGCCGGGCACCGTCGCCGGGCTCGCCGAGGCGCTGGCCAAGTACGGCACCTGGTCGTGGAAAGACGTCGTCTCGCCTTCCATCGAGCTCGCGCGCAAGGGTGTGTGGCTCACCACGCGACAGTCGCGCTACTTCGAGCTCTACACCGAGCAGTTCCGTCAGTTCGCGCCCACCGCCGAGATCTTCTTGCCCCAGGGGCAGTCGCTGCAGCCCGGTGAGTGCTTCGCGCAGCCGGTGCTGGCGCACACGCTCGAGCGCCTCGCGACGCAGGGACCACGCTCTTTCTACGAGGGCGAGATCGCCCGCCAGATCGCCACCACCATCGCCGAGTTCGGTGGGGTGCTCGACGAGGTAGATCTGGCTGGGTACCAACCCGTGTGGCGCCGCCCGCACGAGCGCCGGGTGCTGGGTCGTCGCGTCATCACACCATCGCTGCCGTCGTCGGGTGGCATCGTGCTCTCCGCCTGCCTCGGCTTGTTCGAAGCGGAAGGCCTCGGTGAGATCGCGCCGAATTCAATCGAGCGCTACATCGCGTACGCACGGGTCATGCAGACGGCTTTTCGTCTGCGCGGCGCGCTGCTCGGCGATCCGGCGCGTATCTCGACCGCGGCGCGCGACGCCGCCATCGAGGTCGCCGAGCGCCCGTTCCGTCGCGGTGACCTCGCCCAGCTGCAGAAGAAACTGGAGCGTGATCTGCCCGTCCGGCTGGGCAACGAGCAAAACACCACGCACCTCTGCGTCATCGACAAGGTCGGCAACGCCGTGTCGAACACCTACAGCCTCAACACCATCTTCGGCGCGAAGCTGGTGGTGCGAGGCGGGGGCTTCTTCCTCAACAACACGATCGACGACTTCAGCCTCGCCGAGGGTGCGCCCAACTGGTACGAGCTCAGCGATGGAAAACAAAACCTCCTCGAGCCCGGCAAGCGACCGGTCAGCTCGATGACGCCCACCATCATCCTCTCGGGCACCACCTCCGATGTCGACATGGTGCTGGGCGGCTCCGGAGGCCCGCGCATCCCGACCATGTTGTTCCAGATCGCGCAGGGGACGCTCGGCGATCACATCCCCGTCGACGAAGCGGTGCGCCAGCCGCGCGTGCATCACCAGCACATGCCGGACGAGATCGCGGTGGAGCACGCGATGTCGAGGAAGGTGCGCGACGTTCTGGCCGATTATTGCGAACCGGGTGAGTCGCTCGTGGAAACGCCGATCCTCGGTATTGCCGCCGCCATCCACGTCGACGACCAACCAGAGTGCTCGTCGAATCGGCACCCGCTTGACGCCACCACGCAACCTGCCGACGGCGCCAAGCTGTCCGCGGTTCTGGATTCCCGCTTCGCCCTGGTCTAATGTTTGGAGCCCATGACCGCGGCCGGACTTCGCTAACGTGACCCCAGCCCGCGCCGAGCTCGAGAGCATCGTCGGGTCGCTGCGTCGCAAGCAGATGCTCGCGGTGATGGTTGCTGCCTTGGTCGAGATGATGCTGGCGGCCGCGGTGCTGTACGCCGTCATGCGCATCGCGCTGCCGAACCTCGCACTGTCGCCCTCGCGTCGCCTCGTTTTGGTGCTCGGCTTGGTGCTGGTGTTCGTCGCGGCGTTGATGCTGGAGCAAGCGCGACAAGCCCGCAGCTTCCTCTATCTCGCGAAGCGCATCGATGCCGACAACGACCTCGGCGACCACCTGGTGTCGGCCTTGTCCTTCGACGATCCGACGGCGGCGCCGTTCGAGCAGGCCTGCATCAACTCGCTCATCTTGCGGCTGCGGCAACAACACCTGCGCATCCCGGACGTGCGACTCGAGCGGGTGTGGTTGCTCATCCCGGCCGTGCTCGTGGCAGCGGCTACCGGGGCCGTCGAGTACCGCCGTCGCCACCGTCCCGTGGATGATGGTGGCTATCAGGTCACGCTGCCCGCGTCGATGCGCGATCGGCTCAACTCGATCACCGAGGTCACCACCAGCAACATCAGCAAGGCGGATCCGGAGATGCTGAGGCAGGCCCAAGACGCGAAGCGGGTGCTCAGCGAGTTCATCGAGCGCACCGCTTCCAAGCAAGACATCATCGGCAAGATCTCCCAGATGCGCGACGGTCTCGCGACCTACGATCAGAACAATCCGAGCCTCACGAATGCCGCCATGCAGCTCGGCAACCCGAGCACGCAGCGCGCTTCGGAGCTGGTCACGGCGATGCGCACGGGCGACGGCAGCGCGGTAGGCAAGGCGCTCTTGGACATCCTCAAGTCGATGACGGGTGAGCAGCAGCCGCCGCTCAGCGCAGAAGAGCGCGCGGAGATCGGCGCAGTGATGGACGAGCTCGCCAAGATCTCGCGCAACCAGAGCCTGTCCGCGCAGCTCAATGCCGCGGGCGCCGCGGTGCGCAACGAGCCCACGGGGCCCCACGCCGGCCAGGCGGTCGCCGCAGTGCGAGAGCCCCTCATGGCGCAGTTCGATAAGGAGAAGGCCAACTCGCAGCTCCGCAAGCAGATCCTCTCGATGATCAAGAGCGCGCGCGAGTCCACCGAGCGCAGCGTGCCCAAGCTCCAGCCACCGGCCGTTGGTGTGGCCAGCAGCGACGGGGGAACCACCACCGCTGGGACGACGCCCGGGAAGAACGAGCAGGGCGATTCCGAGCAGCCGATGGTGAGTGACGAAGAAACCCAAGGCACGGGTGGCAACGGTGCCGGTAGCGCGATCGCGACCAACAACGGGGGCGGCAAGCCGGAGAGCCCGGACACCGTCACGCGGGAGGAGCGGGTGTCGTCGCCCTGGGTCAACGCATCGGCGACGCAGATCGTCACCGCCAGCGCCGGCAGCGACGACAAGGCCAGGAACGAAGTTCGGCAGATGTTGGGAACGCAGGAGCGCTCCGTCGAGCGCGAGGTACGTCGCGAGCAAATTCCTGCCGAATACGCGCAGGCCGTTCGTAGCTACTTCTTCAACGTCCAGCGCAATCTGGAGAAAAGATAAAGATGGAAGTCGATCAGGTCGAAAAGCAAGTCCAAGCGTTTGGCGAAATGTTTCGCGGCATCGAGGCGGCACTCTCGAAGACCATCATCGGCCAACGCGACACGGTGCAGAGCTTGGTGGTCGGCGTGCTCGCGGGTGGCCACGTGCTCCTCGAAGGCGCGCCAGGCCTCGGCAAGACGAAGCTCGTCAAGGCCTTGTCCGAGGTGTTCTCGCTGAAGTTCGGCCGCATCCAGTGCACGCCCGACTTGATGCCAGTCGACATCCTCGGCACCAACGTGCTGTCCGACGCTGGCGCCACGCGCTTCCAACCCGGCCCGGTGTTCGTCAACATCCTCCTCGCCGACGAAGTGAACCGAGCGACGCCGAAGACGCAGTCGGCGCTGCTCGAGGCCATGGAAGAGCGCACCGTCACGCTCTACGGCCAGTCGCATCCGTTGCCGCGCCCGTTCTTCGTGGTCGCCACGCAGAACCCGCTGGAAATGGAAGGCACGTATCCGCTGCCTGAAGCCCAGCTCGACCGGTTCATCTTCAAGTTGGTCATCGAGCACCCGCCCATGGCCGACATGCGGCAGATCCTCGATCCGGCGGTGATGTCGGCGCAGCACCACATCAAGCCGATCCCCGGCGACACGCTGACGCGAATGCAAGACACCATCACCCGGATGCCGATCTCTGCGCCCGTGCGCGACTACGCCATCCGTCTATACCGCGGCACCAACCCTCAATTCGAGGAGTCGAGCCCCCAGGTGAAGAAGTACGTACGTTACGGCGCCAGCCCACGTGGCGCGCAGGCGCTCGTGTTTGCCGCCCGGGTGTGGGCGATGACCGCGGGCCGCTTCCACGTGAGCTCGGCCGACATCAAGAAGGCAGCCGTCCCGGTGCTACGCCACCGCATGGTGCTCAACTTCGAGGCCGAGGCCGACGGAGTCAGCGCGACGCACATCATCGACAAGCTCGTCGCGGACACGCCGGAGGGCCCGGCTCGCTAGCTCTCGCTCGCGCGCCTCGTCATGGAACGCCTCGCCGATAACGTCGATTTCCTCGGTCAGCTCGACTACGTGAACATTGCTGCCCGCCGCTTGTTCGGTGGGCAGCTGCTCGGGTTTCGTCGATCGCGGCGCTTCGGCACCGGGCTCGAGTACGCCGACTTCCGAGCCTACGCGCCGGGCGACGATATCCGTCAGCTCTACTGGCAGGCGTACCTCCAGCATCGGCGCTTGGTCTGCAAGCTCTTCGAGGAGAGCGCCGAGATCAACATCTACCTCCTCGTCGACACCAGTGCGTCGATGGGGCGCGGCACTCCGGAGAAGCTCCTCTACGCGAAGCAGATCGCGGCCGCGCTCGCGTACATCGCGCTCGGCAGCCAGGACCGCGTCACCGTCGTCACGTTCGGCACCGACGTGGATGGCAACGCGAGGCCGCTGCACGGGCGCGGTCGCTTCGTCGACGTGTTGCGTCGGCTGGACGCCGTTGAGCCGCAGGGCAACACCGACCTCGGCTACGCGATGCGCCACTTCTCGCAACGCTATACGCGCCGCGGTCTCGTGGTGCTGATGAGCGACTTCTTCGACCCCGAGGGCTACGGTCAGGCGCTGAAGGTCCTCCACCACAACCACTACCTTGTCACCGCGCTGCAGGTGAACGAGAAGGAAGAGATCGAGCCCACGCTGCGAGGAGACTTCGAGCTCGTCGACTGCGAGACGGGCGCCGTCGAGAACGCACGCATGACGCCGGCTGTGATCGAGGCCTACAAGAAAGCGCTGGCCGACCACTACAACGAGCTCGGTCGGCTCTCCAACGCCTTCGGGTACCAGAAGGCGTTGGCCCGAACCGACGTGCCGTTCTCCGAATTCCTCATCGACTTGTTCCGTCGCGGGATCTTGGTTCGCTGAGCGCATGAGCTTCCTCGGCCTCAAGCTGCCGCTCGTCGGCGCCCTCATCGCGGTGGGAACGATCATCACGATCGTGTTGTATCTACGACAGTGGGGTCGCCGGCGCGTCACCGTCGCGTTCACCCCGCTGTGGAAACGCGTGTTGTCCGAAGCCGATGTCGGCACCAGCAGCCGTCGCGTGCTGGAGTTGTTCTCGGTGCTCCTGCAGATCCTGGTGATCGCGCTGCTCGCCGTCGCGTTGGGGCGACCGCTCGTGGGTCGCGAACCGGGCGTGCACGCCATCGTGCTCGACACCTCGGCGTCCATGTTGGCGCAGCGCCCCCCGCGCGGTGATCGCTTGTCGGCCGCCAAGCAGCGTGCCCTCGAGCTGTTGTCGCAGCTGTCCGACGCCGATCGCGTCGCGCTCGTGACCTCCGGCTCCGAAGCGCGCCTGTTGTTTGCCCCCACGCGCGACCACCAAGCGGTGCGTGACCGCATCGTGAACCTCGAAGGGTGCGCGTGCGAAGGTCGCTTGCGCGAAGCGGTGGAGATCGCTCGCAGCGTAGTTCCGGATTCGCGCACCATCGACGTGCTCACCGATGGAAACGAGTCCGTCGACGATTCCGACAGCCTCAACATCGAGCTCGTGGGTGTACCCATCGGAAACATCGGCATCACCCTGCTCGGCATGCGGCCCACGTCCATGTCGCCCGGGCGCTACGAGGGCGTCTTGCAGGTGCGCAGCTTCGCGGCCGGCAGCGCCAAGGCGCAGATGCGCCTCACCATCGACGGCAACTTGATCGATGTGCGCGACCTCAAGCTCGAACCTGGGCAAGTCCTCGACGTGCCGTTGCCCGCGCTCTCGGCTGGTCGCGGCGCCGGGCTCTTCGTTGCCGAGCTCTTCAACATCGAGATCGACGGCGGTCGTGATGCGCTGGAGCAGGACAACAAGGCCTTCGCGTTGCTTGCGCCGGAGGCATTGCGTCCCGTTCGTCTCGTGGCGCCACCGAACGGTGCCACCTTCACGCGGGAAGCGTTGCGCGCCAATCCCCGCTATCGCCTCATCGAGCTCGATCCCGCGAAGGAAGTGGTCGCCGCAGCAGGTGCGATCACCGTGGTTTCTGGCGCGCCCGTGCCCACGGGACCGGGTCGCTTCCTCGTCGTGGCACCGACGGGTGTGCCCACGGGTGTTGCGCTGAACGATGCATTGGTCACCGACTGGCGAACCGATCACCCCGTCTTGCGCCGGGTGTCGTTCCAAGGCGTCACCATCCGAGCGGCCAAGTCGTCGCTGCCGCCGGCGGGCGCGCAAATCCTCGCGCGCTTCGGCGACGTGCCGCTCCTCTACCTGCGCCAGACCCAGGACCGTACGGAGATCGGAACCACCTTCGACGTGGAAGATTCGAACCTCCCGTTGCGCGTCGCATTTCCGGTGTTCCTCTACAACGCGATCGATTGGATGAGTGGCAACAACGAGCTCGACGCTGCGCACACGCCGGGCAAGCGCTGGCGTCTCGAGCGGCTCGGTGCCGGCGCCGTGCGCTCCCTGTCGGTGGATGGCCCATCGCGCCACGTCGAGGTCACGCAACGCGGTGACACCTTGCTCGTAGAGAACGCGAACGCGGCCGGCCTCTACACCATCACAGCCGACGACGAGACGTTCCGGGTCGCCACCAGCCTTACGTCGGCGACCGAGTCCGATCTCGCGACCGTTGCCAATGGTTCGTCCACCCAGCGAACCGGCAAGCGCTCGGCCGACATCTGGTCGTGGCTGGTGTACGCCGCGCTCGGCGTGCTCGCGCTCGAATGGCTGCTCTATCACCGACGGGTCACCGCGTAGCCAATGCGCTTCTCGACGCCGTATATCCTCGCGCTCGTCCCGCTGGCCATCTGGTACCTCGTACGGGTGCACTCGCGCTCGTTCGTCGGACCGTCCCGCGTCATGCTGGTGGTTCGCTCGCTGCTGGTCGCCGTCTTGATTGGCGCGTTGGCGCGACCGGAGATTTCACTTCCGAGCAGCAACACCGAAGTGGTCGCGCTGGTCGACGACTCGGCGAGCCTGCTGCCGAGTCGCCGCGCGGCGCTCGAGGGGCTCGTGAAGCAGCTCGCGGCCTCCAATCCGCGCCTCAACGTCTGGCGGTTCGGCAAGGGAGCAGAGCTGGCCAGCGTCGAGAAGCCGCTCGGAGACGTCGCGCAAACGGAGAGCCGTCTCGAGCGCGGTTTGTTCGCAGCAGAGGCGGCGCTGTCGGAGAGCGGCGCGCGACGCATCGTGCTCCTGTCCGACGGTCGCGAGACGGAAGGCGATGCGCGTCGTGCCGCGCGATCGCTGGGAGACGAGCGCATCGCGGTGTATCCGCTGCGTCTGCCCGCGGCCACCGACCCCGAGGTGTTGCTCGTCGACATGCGCGCGCCCGAAGGTCTTCGACGTGGCGAGCAAGTCGAGCTCTCGCTCACAGTGCACTCCACCACTGCGGCTTCGGCGCAGGTGCTGCTGAGCGAAAGCGGGCGTATGGTATGGGATGAGGCCGTTCAGCTCAAGGCCGGCGACAACGAGGTGCGTGCTTCGCTCACGTTGCAGACCAGCGGCCTCGTACGCCTCCACGCCGAGGTCGTCGCTGACAAGGACACCCTCAAAGAGAACAACGTCCGCGAGCAGACGGTCTACGTGGAAGGTCCACCGCGCGTCCTCATCGGCACGCCGAGCCTCGAGCAGAACAGCGCGCTCGCCGATGCGCTCACGCTGCAAGGCATCGAAGTGGTGCGCTTCGATCCGAACGGCGTGCCGCAATCGCTGGAAGAGCTCGCAGCCTTCGACGAGGTGATCCTCGACGAGATCCCGCCCGGCAAGCTCGATCCCCTGACGCAAGAGCTGTTCGAGTCGTTCGTTCGTGATCTCGGCGGTGGCCTGGTGTTCGTCACGGGCCACACGGGACTCGGCACGCCGGACTCGTCGCTCCCACTCCAGCGAATGTTGCCGCTTGCGTCGGAAGAGCGCGTGGAGAACCAGATTCCGCCGGTGGCGATGGTGTTGGTGGTCGACCGCTCCGGCTCGATGGAGGGCGACAAGCTCACATGGACCAAGCGCGCAGCGCTGAGCGCCGTCGAAGCTTTGCCGGTCGACGCGCAGCTGGGCGTCATCGCGTTCAACGGCGACTACAGCTGGATCGCTCCGCTCAACACGGTCTCGAATCGCACCCAGCTGACCGACCAGATCAACTCGCTGTCGCCGGGCGGCGGCACGCGCTTCTACCCCGCGCTCGAGAACGCGTACCACGAGCTCGGTGGCAGCAAGGCTGCCGTGAAGCACATCGTGCTCCTCACCGACGGCCTCTCCACCGATGGCACGGACTTCAAGCCGCTGGCGAAGAAGATGGCCGCGGCTGGTATCACGTTGTCGACGGTGGCGATGAGCAGGGAAGCGGACATGCCGCTGCTCAAGAGCCTGGCGCAGATTTCCAGCGGTCGCTTTTATCGCACGGACAAGGCAACCGACGTGCCGCGTATCTTCGTGGACGAGTCGCGGCTCGCGACCAAGAAGGCGCAAAACGACTCGCCGTTCCGTCCGACCACGGGCGCGTTCTTCGAGCCGCTCTCGCACGTCCAATTCGAGACGGCACCGCAGCTGTACGGGTACGTGTCCACCACGCTGCGTCCAGGCGCCGAGCAACTCCTCTCTATTCCCGTGAAAGGGGCGCTGCCGTTGCTCGCGCGGTGGCGCTATGGCTTGGGCCAGGTCTTCACGTTCGTGTCCGACACCGATGGGACGTGGGCGAAGGATTGGGTGAAGTGGTCGGAGTATCCCCGGTTGTGGTCGAGCCTCGTGCGCAGCGCGATGCGCGATCACACGGCCAGCACGCTGCTCATCGACGGCCGCGTCAGTGAGGGCGTGCTCGAGGTTGTGGTCGACGTCGACGAGCCGAAGACCCGCGCCATCAAGGATCTCGAGATCGATCTCTCGGCGGTCGACTCGAGCCTGGTGGCACAGAAGATCGAGCTGGCGGCAACGGGGCCAGGCCAGCTGCGCGGGCGCTTGCCGTGGGCCGCCGACGGTGCCGTCGTGCTCCGCGCAAGGGCACAGCGTCACGGGCAAGTGATCGCGGCCAGCACGCGCATCATCGACCGGCCGTTCGCCAAGGAGTTCGCGCTCGGTGACGACGACGACACCTTGCAAGCCATCGCCGCGCTCTCCGGTGGGGAGGTCCTCGAAGCTGTCGATATCGCGCGGCTCTCGTCGATCAAGGCCACGCGTCGCGTCCCGGGTGCCCCTTGGT
Organism: Myxococcales bacterium; assembly: GCA_043741435.1. Taxonomy (GTDB): domain Bacteria; phylum Myxococcota_A; class Polyangia; order Palsa-1104; family Palsa-1104; genus JBDTCO01. The sequence goes on along the minus strand of JAYUBF010000294.1, from coordinate 7,161 downwards.
TGCTCGGACTGGCGCTGTTCCTCTTCTTGATCGACCTCTACATCAAGCGCGTCCGACCGACCGCATGAGGGCGCTCTCGTTCGTGATCTCGCTGGCGCTGTGCGTCGTCCCGATATATCGCCCACCGAGCAAGTGGACCGGTCGGGCCCACGCACAGAGTGTCGCGGCAGGTGACACAGCTGCGCTCCGGCGCGCGCTCGCGGTCGATCCGTTCGCGCTCGCGACCTATCGCTTGCTGTCGGCGAACCTGAAGCCGGCCGAGCGCCTGCGCCTGGCCGAAGAGCTGGGTCGCAGGGGTCTGTTTGCCGACTCGGTGGTCGCGGCGCGGCTCTACATCGATGGCGGGGAGCTCGAGCTCGCCCGTGCTCGGCTGCGCGATGCCGCGACGCATCTCCCGAGCGAGAGCCGGCCGCTCGATGCATTCTGTCAGCTCGCGATGTCGGCCGGCGCACATGCGGAGATGGGCTTCGCAGCGCGTCGCTCGCTCGAGAAGAGCCGCACGCCCCAGCGGCTGGTGGTGGCCGCCATCGCCGAGCTGCGCCAGGGACATCAGAAAGAAGGCCTCGCGCTCCTTGCCGAGGTTCGAGCGAAAGATCCGAGCGGCAGTGCCGCCGACGGCATGCTCGATGCGTTGTTGGGCCAGCACTTGTTTGCCGAGAGCGCCGAGCTGTTGCGCGCAGAGCTGAGCGCAAGTGGTGCCAGTGCCTCGCCCAACGCGGCCTCGGGCGTCAAGTGGCGTCGCTTGGCCGATCTCGAGAGGCAGCTCAATCACGCCGATCGCGCATCGGACGCAATGCTGCACGCGCTCGATGCGGAGACTTCCTCCATCAGTCGTCGTGCGGTGGCCCAAGCGATCGTGCGGTTGCACCGAGAGAAGAAGACGCTGCCCGAGCTGCTGAGGTCGCTGAGCACCGCGACCACGACGGCGCGCCTCGTGTTGCGTGGCGACGTTGAGACCGAGCTCGGAAAGGCAGCAGCCGCGCTCGTGAGCTACGAAGCCGCTGCCAAGCGCGATCCCACCGATCCGGATCCTCCCATGCGGCTCGCCGCCGTCGCGAAGTCGCCGAACGATCGCGCCGAGCGCTACGCGACGCTCGTCGCTGCGCATCCCGGCGAGCTGCGCTACGCGCTGGAGCTCGCCGATCTACGCTTCGCGAGCAAGGACGACGCGGCCGGCAAGAAGGTGCTGCGCGACGCTGCGCTGCGGTTCGCCGCCGCACCGAGCGCACAAGAACAGATCGCCAAACGCCTCGCCGAGCACCACGATGCGGAGGGTGCGCTGCAGTGCCGCAAGCGCGCCGCGGAGATTGATCCCCGCAGCGCCGATTACGCGCTGGCACTGGGCGATGCCTACCATGCGGTCAACAAACGCGATGAAGCTGTCGCTGCCTACGCCGACTCGATCAAGCGCGCCGACAACACGCGTGCCGCGTGGGGCCGCGCGCTCGATGCGCTCGAGCGCGCCGGCTACGCCAAAGAAGCCGACGAGCGTTACAGCGAGGCACGCAAGCGGTGGCCGGGCGATCTGGTGCTGCTCCGTCGACAAGCAGCAGGCCTCGAGCGAGCGCGCGACTTCAAGAAGGCCAGCGCGCTCTGGCAAGAGGTGGACGAAAAAGCGGTGGCGCAATTCGACCACGAGCAAGCGAAATACAACGCAAAACGCCTTCGTGAGCTCGCCGCGCTCGAGGCAGACGAGTGAAGATTCGCGTGGTCGCCGAGGCGCGTTCGCTCGACCCAGAGCGCGTTCCGAAGACCGTGGTGGTGGTCATCGATACGTTGCGCGCCACCACCACCATCGCGATCGCGTTGGCCGTCGGTGCATCGGTGGAGACGGTGAAGTCGATCGCGGAGGCGAAGCGCCGACGTGTCGCTGGCAAGGTGTTCATCGCCGGAGAGCGTGGCGGCAGCAAGATCCGCGGCTTCGATCTCGGCAACTCGCCGGTGGAGATCGAGAACGCGCCGCTTCGAGGTCGCAGGCTGGTGCTCACCACTACCAATGGCACCGGCGCCATCGCACGCAGTACGGCGGCCGACGCGATCTTCGTCGGCGCCTTGGTCAATGCGTCCGCGGTCGCCAAGGCGGTGCAAGCGCTGGCGCCGAAGGAGCTCATCTTGCTGTGCGCCGGGCGGACCACCGGTATTGCGCTCGAAGATCTGGCGGGTGCAGGCGCCATCATCGACGCGCTCCACCCGGGCCCGATCGACCCCCTAGCGGTGACCGACGGGACGCGCCTCTCGGTCGAGCTATTTCGCCGTGAACGACGGCGGTTACACGACTTCTTGCTGGAGTGCGAGAGCGGTCGCAACCTCGTCAAGCTGGGCGCTGCCGCAGATGTGGCCCGATGTGCGGAGCTCGACTCCGTAGATCTTGCGCCCCGCCTTCGTCGCGGTCTGTTTCGCGACGGCTGACCGACCGGTCGATTCCCGGTAAGGTTGCTCCTGGTGCCCTAGTCTATCTCCGCACACCCCGAGTTCTACGTTGAGCGAAACCGTAACAGTGACCGACGCGGTAGCGCACAAGACCCACGGGCTCACCTCCGCGGTCCTGTTCCGCGATCACGCGCAGCGGGTCGCCGTGTGGGCAGGCCGTCTGGGCGGGCCGCGCCGAGGCGCCGATCTGGAAGACGTGGTGCAGGAGGTCTTCCTCCGCGTGCATCGCGCGTTGTCCGGCTTCCGTGGCGAAGCCGAGGTCACCACTTGGTTGTATCGCATCACGGAGAACGTGGTTCGCGCGCGCATGCGCAAAGAGAAGGTGCGCCGCTTCCTCGGTCTCGAGACATCGGCGAGTCGCGATGCCGATGCCGACGAGTGTGCGGATATCCCGTCGCCGCGTCCCAGTCCCGAGCAGGACGTGGAGCAAAAGCAGCGCGCGCGCATGCTGTACGACGCGCTCGACGGTCTCGCCGACATCTATCGCAATCCGTTCATCCTCTTCGAGATCGAAGGGCTCTCTGGTGAGGAGGTGGCGCGCCTCACGGGCGTGAAGCTCCCGACGCTGTGGGTGCGTCTGTCGCGAGCTCGCCAACAGGTGACGACCGCGCTCACGCAACGGCAAGATCGGAAGGGTCGTCATGCACGGCCGTGATCCGCTGCGCGTCGTGGACGATCCAAACGGTGTCGAGCCGTCGCTCGCCGACCACGTTCGGGCCGCCTCCGAGCCACCCGCGCGGCTCAATCCCTATGCCGTCGATCGTATCGAGCGCCGGCTCGACGCGCTCGGTCCCGACGGCTCTTCATCGGTATGGCGAGCCTTCCGCCTGCCGGCATACGCGATGGGGTGCGCGCTGGCGGCGGTGGTGGTGTGGGAGCAGACGTCGCCGCAGGATCACCCGCGGGGCCTGGCCACGAAAAACGTAGCAGCCGTGGAATCCGTCCCGCTCCCGATGCCGCTGCGGCTCACCACGGGATCACTCGAGCTGCGCACTGACGGTGATGCCGCTGTAGTGGAGACGCCGACCGCACGCGTGGAGATCGAGCCGCACAGCAACGTGCGTATCACCGTCGTCACGGGCCAGCGCGACGTCCGCATCGCGGCGATGGCAGGTTCGGCACACGTCGTGTACTTCGACGAGCTCACGGAGCTGACACCGCCGGCGACCGTCGCACCGACGTCGGCGCCCGTGCCCAAGCATCACGCGCGGACCAAGAGCATCGCGCCGGTGGTCCAGGCCGAGGCGGTCGCGGCGCCGGTCGTCGACGAGGAGTCGGCGAGCCTGGAGGCGGCCTTGTCGCGCATGCGCACCGCGCCCGAAGACGCCGTGGCGCTACTCGACGCTCACCTCGCGCGTTACGGAAGCGGTGTGACCTTGGAGCGCGCCGAACGCTCGCGCATCGCGCTGTTGCTTCGCCTCATGCGTCAGCCGGAGGCGCTGGCTGGGCTCGATGGCATGAAGGCGCTGACGCCTGACCTCCAGGTGTTGCGCGGGGAGCTGCGCTGGGAGGCAAAGCGCTTCGACGAAGCGAGCGGCGACTTTGGCGCGGTGCTCGTCTCCGGTGACGAACGCTTCGCGGACCGGGCGTTGTTCGGCCGCGCGATGTGCTTCGATGCCCGCGGCGACATGGCGCATATGGCGGAAGATCTGCAGCGCTACCTGCTGCTCCATCCGCGTGGCGAGCTTGCCGACAAGGCACGCGCCGCGCTCGCGCGCGATCGTTCTCACTAGAGACGGATCGCTTCGACGACGCGAGCAGCGACGGCGTCGGGAGACTCGAGGATGAGCGCATGGCCACCTGGCAGCGTCTCCACGCGGCCAGGCACCAGAGCAGCGACTGCCCCGTTGTCGACGATGAGGTCGCCCTCGGCCAGGAAGGTCGTCACCGGTGATCTCACGCGAGCCAGCGCCGCGATCGCATCGGATTGAATACGCGTGCTGGCAGGAATGAACTCTCGCGGCTGGGTGCGCCAAGCGAGGGCATCGGCGCGGATCCATCCGAGCACGTCGGGATCATCGGAGAACGCTTCGATCTCGAACGGCAGTGACGCTGGATCTTCGGATCTCGCGCGGATCTCGTCGACGCGGCGCTTCACCATCGGAGTGAGCGCGAGCCCGGGCGCCATCAGCACCAGATGCGCGGGCGGCCGTCGTGTTGCGGCGACCACCGCGCTCCTTGCGCCCCAGCACCATCCGAGCAGCACGACGCGTGACACGCGCGTTTGCATGTCGTCCATCGCAGCGACGAGATCCTCGACCCAGGCTTCGGGATCGTTTTGCCCGGGCCGCCCTTTGGCCAGCCCGGAGCCGCGGCGATCGATGGCCACGCTGCTCACCTGGTGGCGTGCGAGCGCCGCAGAGAAGCGCGCAAACCAACCGCCGTGCGACATCACGCCGTGACTCATCACGACGCCGATGTGTGCGTCCGGCACGTTCACCAGGTGGGGTACTTCAGCTATGCGGCCTCGTCGGCAGAACGCGCATCCGCTCGATGGCGCGATGAAGGAGACGCATCACCTGATCTTCGTTGCAGGCCTCGGTCTCGGCCCCGACGTGCACGATCTCGCGACCGACGAGCGCCCAGATGGCACTGCGCTCGACGACGCCCTTCTCGTCGAGCTCGCGAAGCACGAACGCTCTTTGCGCCTGCGGCACGGTGGCTGCGCTCACGCGGGAGCTGGGGCTCAGCAACGCGACCTTGCGCTTCTCGAACGCTGCGGCGTCGCCCGACTCACGGCTGAACTGGACCTCGCCGGTGCGATCGCCTCGGGCGAAGTAACGGAAGCAGGCGCCGATGCCGGCATGCTCGCCCTTGGCGGTGACGCCCGTGCAGATCTGCGCGACGCCGGCTTCGTCGAGCGGCTCGCTCACTTCTGGCGCGCAGCATTGCGGAGGTGGGTGCGGACAGCAAGACGGCGTGCGGTCGAGTGGCTTGCACACCGATGCCTCGTCGGCGAGCGCGCTGGCGCCAGCCAGGAGCAGGCCCAGACCCAACCAAAGTGGAGAGCGCACGGTCATGGTCCCTCAATGTATCACTCGCGAGCGGATCGCCCAGGTGCGAGCCATGCCTACACGACCTTCCGTGGCCTACTCGAGCACGCGGATCGTCGGCAACAAGCCGCCGCCGAGGGTGATGTTGATGAGCGGCGTGTCGCTGGCGCGCGCGATGCCGCCTGCGTACGCACCGCCGAACAAGAACGGGTTCCAGTTGAAGAACTTCTCGGCTGCCGGCGCCGCGCGCGTGGGGATGCGCATCTTCGGGATCGGCGCGAAGTCCTGGTCGACCCACGGTGAGCTCTTCGCGTCCGCGAGCGCCGTGAGCCGCTCTTCCTTGGTGGTGAGGCCCGGGAGCAGCACGTGCAGCCCGCCGTGGCTGTCGCCCTTCTTGAGCACCACCTCTTCGTCGTACGCGGTCAGAGCAGCGATGCGCGCAGCGTCGAGCAAGCGCGTCGGCAACACGGGGCACACTCCGCGCTCCTTCGGCCAATTGCGACACAGGAACGCGAGCAAGGTCTTGCTGCTCGCGAGGTAGGAGCGCAGCGGGTTCACCATGCACACCACGCCGTCACGGTAGGCACTGACGAGGGGGGCCACCTCGTCTTTCTTGTCGAGCAGCTCGATGAAGAGCGCGCGGCGGTACACCAGATCGATGCGCCGCCCTTGGTGCTCGAGGTACTTGGCCGGCCTGCTGAGCTCGCGGGGATCGCAGACCACTGTCGGGCAGCCTCGCTCGGTGAGGTACTCCGAGATGCGCGCATGCTCGAAGCGCGTCTTCTGCCCGGGCCAATCGCATATCGCAATGGTGGGTTCGGCATTGCTGCCGCCGTACGCATGGTAGCAGCGCATGAGCGTGTCGTGGAGCTTTGGCAGCATCTGCTCGGTGCGCAGACGCGCGCCGTGCTCGCGCAGGTGCGGCAGGTCCATCAGGCACTCGGTGACGTGGTCCGAGAACGCCATCATCGCCGGGCTGTCGCTGTTGTACTCGACGTAGCGAACCTGCCCGTCGAGGAACACCGCATCGGGTCGAGCAAGAACGGAGATCTGCTGGTACCCGGGGTCGATCCCCACCCACTCGCGCGCGTCCGGGCGGAGCTGCAACGCCGTCATGAGGCTGGGGTCCCGCAAAGCTTCGTGCGCGACCTCCTCGACCGTGCGGGCGAGCAGCTCGGCGCTCGCGATCCAATCATCGAGTTGCCTCGATGGGGCGAAGAACGGCACGGGGTAGGTCGGCAGGAGACCATCGCCGAAGTAGATGCTCCGCTTCTCGAGCGCGCCGGTCAGGGCATCCTCGGCCCGAACCAACGCGTCCGGGTTGTCACGGAGCTCGCCCAGTCGGTCGTCAATGAATTGGCCAGCGGATTCAGCCCCGACTTGCGCGGCACCACCACCACCACCACCACCACCACCACCACCACCACCACCACTACTCACTCGAGGTCACCTCCCAGCCCACCATCATACCCAAGACCGTCCCGTTCCCGTGCGCGATCCGCTACAATGGAGGCCGTGTTCGCCGCGCGCGTCGCACGCTTCGAGTCCCTCCTGGCCGACCCCTTCCCCGTGCAGGTGGAGACGCTATCGCGCCTCGTCCGGCAGCTGGGTCCCGGTCGCCTTGGACGTGAGGGGGACTTCGCGTCGCTGTCTTCCCTCACAGGCCCGGCGCTGGTCGACCGATTTCGCCGTGCCATCCCGCTTCGCGACTTCGAAGGGCTGCGCCCGTACATCGAGC
>JAYUBF010000293.1:0-30237 GCA_043741435.1 Myxococcales bacterium | reverse complement strand
AGCCCCCCGCGCTGGTCTTCATCGATTCCGTCCTGCGCACCTGGCCGACGCCATCGGAAGCGGACCCGCTGCGCGCACCCAGAGGTGCGCTCACGCTGATGACCAGCACGCTCCTCGACTTCATCGAAGCCGCGCGCTCGGCCGAGCTCGATCGCATCTTGGCGCACGATCCCCTGATCGGGCGAGCGCTCAAGCTCGGTCGTCTGTATTACCCACCTGCGTCGGAGCCGCTCGGCGCGTTCTTCGGCTTCATCGACAAGGAGCTCCGTCGCTTCGACTTCTACCTCGGGATGTTTCATGCGCGGCGCTTCCTCGCTGCCGAGCTGGGGGTGCCCGTCGTCGATCTCGCGTCGGAGGGGGATCCGAACGACGACGCGTGGAAGCCGCTGTACTGCTTGCGCGCGCTCTACGACGGTGACGGCGATCCGACGCTGCGTTGCTCCGGCGACGACCTGGTCGATTTTCGCGTGCTCGCGTGCTCGCGCGCCAGGCGATCGAGCGAGTCGCCGAGGATTGCGCCCGCGGTGGTGCCGATGCGGCACGCAGCAAGAACACGACCTGCATCCAGGTCGCGAAGGGCGAGCCCCTGCGCACGGTGCCCTGGGTCGACAGCGCGCTGCAGGTCGACAAGAAGGCCACGCGCCCTCACTTCCGTCGCGCCGAGCACGAGCGCGAGACCAACTGGATCTTGCGACGCCTCATCGAGATGGGCTTCCGCTTCCGCGACCTGGGGCTCAAGCCGGGCGAGGGCTGGCGCGCGCCGCTGGTGATGCGCCAGCGCTTCGGCGAGATCGTCGATGCGCTGGCATCGAGCCAAGGCGCGCTCGCGAGCCACCTCTACCGGGTGATCGGCGAGCTCGGCCTCAACATGATCGCGTACGCACCGCCGCGTCACCTGGTCCATATCCTTCTCGGCAATCGCCTCGAGGTCGGCTGGAGCTACACCGAGCCCGACTCGCGCGCTCGCTGGCTGCGCCTCGAGATGTCGCTCGGCCTGTGGGGCCTCGACTCCTTGTTCTCGGACGCGCCCGACTGGTTCGGCTTCGCCCCCAACCTTGGTCTCCGCCTCGAGCCGCTTCCGCTCAGCCGTTCCCTCCTGCAGCCTCGCTTGAGCCTCAGCGGCGGCTTCTTGTTCTCCACCACGGATCGCATGCTCGCACGTCCGTGCGAGGTCACCTCCGTCAACCCGTGCTCGCGACCGCTCGCCGAAGCGGCGCTCTCGGTGGCGTTGATCAGTGTGTTGCGACTCCAGCTGAGCGCGGTGTGGATGCCGGCAATCAGGGTAGGGGAGGCGCAGCGCTGGTCCATTACACCGGGCGTCGCGCTGCAGCTGCCCTTCAACGGGAAGAGGCACTGAGCACGCGGTGAAATAGAAACGCCGACGCCGTGAGCGCGGCGACGGCGGCGGATGGGTAACGAAGCGCTACTGGCGCGGGACCGCCGTGCGCGCGGTCTCGGTGGTCTGCTTCTTCGCGAGCCACTTGCGCTCGAGGTCGTCCACTTTAACCTTCAGCTCGTCGGCATCGCGACGCTTGTCGTTGTACTTCTGCTGCTTCTCGAGCGCCTGCTGCTCGAACTCGAGCACGTTGAACTTCTCCGACGGGCGGATGTTCTTCGCCGCGCAGATCTTCGCCTTCTCCAGCTCGACCTTGCTCTTGCCGCCCGCGACCGATTCCTCGGCGGCTTCGCGCATGAGGGTCGCCCACTTCTTCTTCTTGCTCATCCAGTCGACCTTCGCATCGCCTTCGTCGGCAGCCTTCTCCGCGACGTTGAACTCGATCTCCGCCTTGTTCTTGCGGTTGAAGTCGCCCGATTGCTCCGCAGCGGTGCGGTTCACCTTCGCCGAGTCGCGCTGCAGCTTGGCCGACTTGTATTCGTTCTCGGCGAGCTCCAGCTCGTTCTTCGTGGTCTGCTCCAGGCGCTGCGCCTCGCGCAACGCATCTTCCGAGCGCATCGCGTCGGTGCGGGCCAAGTTCATCGGCTCGCGCTCTTGCGCGGGAACGCCCGCGATCACGTTGTCATCGATGGCGTACTTGAGGCTGCCACCGCAAGCGGTGGCGGTGAATAAGAGGGCGAGGGCGAGTCTACGCATCTTAGGAAGCTCCTTTGTCGGTGCCTAGTTCGGGAACGGTTGCCGGTGGTGCCAAGGTGGCAAACCAGGAGAAGAACACACGCAGCTGCGCTTTGCCCTGCGCATCGATGTAGTCGAAGTTGGTACCGCGGTCGATGACCTCCCAGAAGTCCTTCGACTCGATGCGCAGGAGCTCGTCGCGGATGGAGCGTAGCCGCTCGGGCCGCTCGTCGCGCATGTCGGTGAAGATGGTGCGCGCGTGTTGCTCGGCGCCAGCGACGAGATAGTAGCTCGCGAGCTTCGCCTGCGCCTTGCGAACGCCGCGCAGCATGGACTCCTGGCTCTTCGACTCGGCTTCCTTGTCGAGCTCGAGCAGCGCACGCAGTACGGCATCGTGGACCGAGGTGGCCTCGGGGGTGGCCTCGGGGCTCGCCTCTGCCGCGGCGAACGTGCGCTCGCACAGCGTGGCCAGGTCGTACGCCACCGTCTCGGTGACGAAGGCTAGCTCCATGCCATGCGCGAGCTGGCCGTAGTAACGAAGGTGCGACGCGATCTGCTTCACGATCGCGCCTTGGCCGCGCTCGAGCGCGTGCTCGGCGAGCTGTCGATACTGGTTGAGCACGTTGTACGCTGTCCGCACCTGCTGCTTGTTCAGCGTCGAGCGCAGGTACGTGTTGAAGAACTTCACGGTGAGCGCGAAGGCCTCGGCATCCCCGGCGAGGAGCGCGGCCTCTCCGATGTAGCGCGTGTCGATCGCGATGAGGTGGTTGATGTCGGGCATCTCGCCCAGCGACTCGTTGTAGATGGACTGGTACTGGCGCAGCACCTTCCACTCGAGCCACACGCGCTTGTTCTGGAGATCGTCGAGGCTCTCGTCCGCCAGCGACACGAAGTCCGGGTTGCGTCGCACCTCGGGCCCGAGTACGAACCACGCGGGCGAGATCACGCCCTTCTGCGACAGGTAGCTGATCGCGAGGTTGCGCATTGCATCGATGGTGCCCGAGCCGATGGCCTTGTCCTTTTGCGACACCGCGTTCACCGCCATATCCGACAGCTGCTCCACACCCGACAGCGCTCGTCGGTGGCGCGGGCCCACTTCGTCGGCGCGCAGCTCGCCGTGCGGAGCCGCCGCCTCGACCGCTTGCTCTTGGATCCGGCCCACCACGCGATCGGGATCGAGGAAGTCGAACACGTAGGCGAAGTAGGGGACCATGACGAGGAGGCTGAAGGTCACGAGCATCATGGTGACCACGATGGACACGCGCGGCAGCATCTCGCGGCCCACCGACACCGACACCCACACGCTCGTGATGCAGGCGACGACAAAGAACGACATGATCCCGAGGTTGGTGCGGTCGCGAAAGAACATGTCGGCGATGCGCGGCGTGTAGCGCGTGGCCGCGAGCTGCACCACGATCGACACGACGGTGATGACGATGCCGAGCACGGCGGCCACCACCTGGGCCATGTTGCCCAGGGCGTTCTGCATCGTGTCCACGTCGAAGCGCAAGAACGTCGTGACTGGATTTCCGATCGCGCCATTCAAGAACCAGTCGACGAGGTAGAGCCCGAAGAACGTGGCCAAAGCCAGGCCACCCAGCAGAGCGAGGGGCTTGACGAGCGCGCTGGTCCCCGGAGCTCTCTGCGACATGAACGCTGCGTACTACTGAAGAACGCCGTTCACGCAGGAGTACATCGTGTACTGACACCCGCTCGAGGCGATGCTCTGCGCTGCGGACTTGGGACCGGCAACACAGGTTACGTCGCCACTCTGGTCGTCGGGGTAGTAGCTGCCGATCGCCACGAGCTTGCCCGCCTGCGTCGTTTCGTAAAAGTACGAATGCGCCGGCGGGTCCATCGTCGATACGATGAACGCAACCGAGAAATAGCCAGCGTCACACGCCTGGCTCTTCGTGATGTAGATCCCCGCGTTGACGCCCGAGGTGCACCAGGTCTCGGGCTTGAGCGCAGCGGCCCAGGTGCTCGGACACGGGCCGTTGCCGTTGCACCAGGTCTCGATGGAACCACACTGCGCTTCTTGTGCGAAGTCGAACGGGATCGCTCCGTCGGGGAGCGACTGACCACCCGAGTCCGTGTTGCTGGCGAGGATGTCCGGGTTGCCGTTCGAGGGCGACGACGTGCAGGCCACGCCGATCGCGATGGATGCACCCGCGAGTACGAGGAGCGTGATTGGCAGTTTCATGGGGCAAAACTCTACCATGTAGAGCGTTTGGGCGACGACCTGCAGTTGCGATGTGGGCTACGATGTCGGCCATGCTCTTGGTGGTCGACGTAGGCAACACCAACACCGTGCTCGGCGTGTTCGCGAGCGGAGACACACCACACCGCAGTGTGCCGCTAGCCAACTGGCGCATCGAGACGCGCAAGGGTCGCACCGGCGACGAGTACGCCGCCACGCTGCGCGAGCTCTTCGCGCTGGCAGGGCTATCCTGGCCCGGCATCACCGACGGCATCATCGCCACCGTCGTGCCGCCGGTGTTGTTCTCCGTCGAAGAGCTCTTCCGTCGCCACCTGGGCTGCACCCCGCTGGTCGTCGGCCCGGGCCTGAAGACGGGCATGCCCGTCCTGTACGAAAATCCACGCGAGGTCGGCGCCGATCGCATCGTGAACGCCGTCGCTGCCTACGAGCGCTATCACCAGGGCTGTATCATCGTGGACTTCGGCACGGCCACCACGTTCGACCTCGTGACACCGAAGGGTGAGTACGCCGGCGGCGCAATTTCGCCCGGCATCACCACCTCGGCCGACGCGTTGTACGAAGCCGCCGCCAAGCTTCCACGCGTGGAGATCGCGCGCCCAGCGATGGTGATCGGGCGCAATACCGTGGCGTCGATGCAGGCTGGGCTCTACTTCGGCTACGTGGGCCTCGTCGACGAGATCGTGTCGCGGATGATCAAGGAAGCCAATTTTCCGTGCCGCGTGATCGCGACGGGTGGCCTGGCGCCGCTCATCGCGAAGGACAGTCGCACCATCGAAGAAGCCGACGAATTGCTCACGCTCACGGGTATGCGCCTCATCCATTCTCTCAACACCGATCGTCCCCGAAGCGTCTGATGCCACTCGAGCTCACTCCACTCGAAACGCTGTCGCCCGCCGTGGAACGAGCCGCAGGTCTCAATGCGCCGGCGCCGGTGAAGCTCATGACGGCGCGCGGCATGGCGCCGTTGCCGCCGTCCGACCTCGTGGTCGCGCTGTACCAGCTCAGCTTCTCCGACGACTCGTTGATTCGCGACGCAGCGAACAAAGCGGCCGTCGAGCTCCCCGATGCCATCTTGCAATCGGCGTTGGCTGGCGCGCTCGATCCGCGGGTCATCGACTTCTATGCGCGCCGTATCACGCGTCGCGCGAAGCCGCTCGAGATCGTGTTGCTCAACCGCGTCACGCACGACGAGACGCTGTGTCACCTCGCGAAGGTCTCGGGTGAAGCCGAGCTCGAGATGATCGCCAAGAACGAAGAGCGACTCTTGCAAGCGCCGCAGATCATCGCCGCTCTGTACATGAACCCGAAGACGCGGATGTCGACGGCGCAGCGAGTGGTCGAGCTCGCGGCCCGCAATGGCGTGCACGTCGCCGGCATCCCTGGCTTCGAAGAGGTGGTGAAGGCCATCGCCGGCTCGCCGGTGAATCAGGCGGACGACGCGGCATTCAAGGAAGCCACGACCATCGCGGTGGACCCGAATGCGGGGCTCGCCATCGAGCCGTTGGCCAATCACGACACGCTCGACGCCGAAGATGCGGCGGCGCTCGAAGCGCCCGAAGTGCCCGAAGGAGAAGAAGCCGCCAACGTCAGCGAGGACGACGCCGCGAAGAAGGCGCTCGAGGACCTTGCTGGGGCCAGCGCCCACGACCAAGACGCGGAAGAGAAGGCGAAGAAGCTCACCGATCTTTCGCCTTCGGCGAAGATCCGCGTTGCCACGCTGGGCAACTCTTTCGCGCGCTCGGTGCTCATCCGCGACAAAAACAAGCAGGTCTCGATGGCCTGCATTCGCTCTCCCGGTGTGTCCGACTCCGAGGCGCTGAAGTACGCCACCAACCGTTCCCTCGACGACGACATCATCCGGTACATCGCGAATCAAAAGTCGTGGACGCGTCTGCCTGGCATCCGCGTCGCCTTGTGCAACAACCCGAAGACGCCAATGCCGATCGCGATCCGCATGCTGCCGATGCTCAACATTCGCGACCTCAAGAACATGGCTCGCAGCAAGGGCATCCCGTCCGCGCTGGCGAAAGCGGCGAAGCAGACTGCGCAAGCCCGTGGTGGTTGAAGCCCCACCTACCGGGCCTGGTTTCTGGTCGCGGCTTGGCGGTCTGGTCGTTGCGCCGAGGCTGCTCGCGCGCAGAGATCTGCAGCGTCGTGACGGCAAGGCCGGCGACGATCTGATCTCGCTCGTCGCGCTGGCGATCGTGGTGAACGGTGCAGCTGCGCTGGTGCGTGCGGCGTCTGCGCTGGCAGCGGGTCGCACCAACGCCGCGCTGCACCAGCTCGCGAGCACGGTGCGTGCGGTATTGCCGCTCGCGATCGTGTGGGCGGTGGCGACGACGTTGCTCTGGGCATTCACGCGAAGCGCAGGTCGGCGCGCCACGGGGGAGCTCGGCGCGCGCGTGACATCGGTGGTGGTGGTCGCGAGCCTCGTGTTGCGCTGGCCGGTCTCGCTGCTCGCACCATCACCGTTGCGCTACGTGCTCGAGTCGTTGCCGTGGGCGCTGGGCGCGCTGTGGTTCGGCCTCTTGCTGCGCGAGGCGCTCGAGCCTTTGCCCGAAGTTTTGCCCAAACCTTCGACCGACACGAAGCCCGACAGCCACGAGCCCATCGTCGCACTGCCTCGGCGCACGCTGCTCGCAGGCGGCGTGCTCGGCGTGCTCCTCTTCGGCGTCGCGGCTACGCAGCTCTCCGCACATACGTCCGACGATTCGGGCATCACCGCACGAAAGGGGGCACCCGCGCCTCCGATCGATCAACCGCTGCTCGACGCGGGGCAACCGCTGCTCGAGGCGGGGCAACCGCTGCTCGACGCGGGGCGCTTCACGCTCGCGTCGCAGAGTGGACACCCTGTCGTGCTCTCGTTCTGGGCGACGTGGTGTGGTCCCTGTCTGGAGGAGCTCCCGGTGCTGGAGAAGATCTACCGTCAGCGCGCGAGCGACGCGCCACCGGTCTATCTCATCAACCTTGATCAGGCCGGGCCCGATCGCGACCGCGCCGTGCGCGCGGTGAAGGCGCGCCTCCAGCTCACGATGCCCATCGTCCTCGACGACGGCACCGCCGGGCGCGACTACTCCATCAACACGATCCCTTCGATCGCCAAGGTCGACGCGCAAGGCACGTTGGCGGTGCTCTTCGATCGCCCCCTCGACGAAGCCGATCTACGCGATCTGCTTCGCTCGCCTTAGGGCTGGGCTGCGGCGTCGCGGCCGTTCCAGATTTTGCGTTGGGTCGGTGTGCCGTCGCGTCGCGCCTCTCGGTCCGCGACCATGTGCCTGCGGAGGTAGTACAGCGGTCGCGCGCCGCCTCGAGCTCCGACGCGCTGGTGAACTTGTCGTCGAGGCGATCACCGGCGAACGCCGATGTGTTGTCGAGCGATAGGCTACAAATCAGAGAGCTTCGAAGACCCCACCCGTCAGGGTACCTGGGCCGAGCTCACCAAATCCGCGATCACCTTCGTTGTGCGGCGTTAACGCGCGCGCATAAAAACTACTTGACGCGATTGCATCAAATGACTATCTCTTGGCGCCTCGACCAAGGAGCTACCCATGAACCCCGTGAACCCGATCGAATTTCTCAATGCCTTCAAGGCCGACCAGTGGACCGCCAACGTTGCCGGGTACGCCCGCACCATGATGTCCGAGCTCGAGAAGCAGACCGCGCGCTGGACCGAGTACTCGGTGAGCCAGGCCGCCGAGGCCAACCGCCTCCTGTCGTCCGTCCAGAGCCAGGCGTTCGGCGTCGGCAAGACGATCATCGACACCGCGGAGAAGGCGTTCGGCAAGGTCGGAGCGTAAGCACGTGACACCCGGTGAGACGATGGCGCGCGAAGCACTGGCAACATGGGAAAAGGCTGCTGGCTCGTTCTCCGAGTCCTTGGTGCGCGATCCGCGCAACCTCGAGCTCGGCGCGAGCATGCTGCGCCTCAGCCTGATGTGGAAGCGAACGGCCGATCAGTTCGTCGGCCACATGATCGCGATGGCGTTAAAGGGCCCAAGCTCGGGGAACAACCCATGAGCGCGACCGCGCAGGCTTCGTCCTCCCCCGGGTATCCCGACTTCGGAATGCCGTTCCTGGCCTTCTCGCAGGCGTACGACGAGATGGTGTCGAGCGCCGCGCGCGCCCGACTCCACTTCATCGCACAGTCCGCCCGACTTCTGCACGGCAAGCCGCTCATCGAATACATCGGTGGCGCTGCGCACCCGTTCACCGTCGTGGCGGATCTTCCACTGGCCCGACTTCTCCGCTACGAGCCGCTCGGCAACAAGCGCGCGGGCTCGGTGGTGGTCGTAGCCTCGCTCATCAACAAGTACTACGTGCTCGATCTGCTGCCCGATATCAGCGTGATCCGCGGCTACCAAGGGCGCGGCTTCTCCGTCTTCGTGCTCGACTGGAAGGCGCCCGGTGCCAAGGGCGGTGATCTCGGCTTCGCCGACTATGTCGATGGCGCCATCAAGCAAGCCGTGACGCACGCCGTTGGCGCCGAAGGCGGTGCACCGCACCTGCTCGGCTACTGCATGGGGGGCACCATGGCCGCCATGTTCGCGGCGCGCTACCCCGACGCCATCCGCACGCTCACGCTGCTCGCTGCGCCGATCGATTTTCACGCCACCGGCGTGCTGAGCGACTGGACCAAGCGCGAGCGCTTCGACGCGGATCTCATCATCGACGTGCTCGGCAACATGCCACCCTGGCTCATGCAGTCGGGCTTCAAGCTCATGAACCCGGTCGATATGGTGCTGAAGCCGCTGCGCACGCTGCTCGACGGTGCCGACGCCGATCGCATCCGCCACGTCACTGCGCTCGAAGCCTGGCTGGACGACAACATGGCCTTCGCCGGCGGTCTCTATCGCGAGTACATCGGCCGTCTGTACCAGGACAACGCGCTGGTGAACGGTACGCTCAAGATCGGCGATACCCTCGTCGACCTGGGCAACATCACCGCACCGCTGCTCAACGTCATCGCGCTCCGCGATCACATCGCGGCACCGGCCTCGAGCAACGTGCTGCAGAACCTCGTCGCATCGGCCGACCGGGAGATGCTCAGCTACGAGACCGGCCACATCGGTCTCACCGCCAGCCGTCGCACGCTCGAGAAGTTCTGGCCCCGCATCTACAGCTGGGTCGAGGCGCGCGGCTGATGATGCATCTGCACCAGGGCAGGACATCGCCCGTGGTGCGTCTGCAGCAAGCGGAGTGGCTACGGTCGCATCAATTTAGCCGTCAGGTCGGCGAAGCGCTTCTGCAGGTCCGCGAGCTCGTTCCGCAAGCCACCGTCCTGCCCCTCCGCGCTCGCTTCTTGTCCCGCAGCACCCGGCACACCGGTCGCCGCCGCCGCACCGGGCTGACCCTTCCAGCTCTCCGGATTCAGCCATGGGAACAAGTTGCCCAGCGAATCGGTGACACCGCGCATCGTCGGCGCCGCCGCCTTCGACTGCCGGTCGAGAAACTCCGCACCCGCCTGGAGGTACTGGCCGAGCCAACCAGCGATCGGACCCGTTCGCACGGCAATGATTTGATGCAGCAGCTCTACGGGCAACAGCTCGAGCTGGGGCGCGTTCTGTTGCTCGAGGATCAGCTGCACCAGCACGCGCTTGGTCAGGTCTTCGCCCGTGTCACCGTCGACGACGCGCACATCCTCGTGGGCGCGAACCATGTCTGCGATCTCGGTCATCGTGACGCAGCGCGACAGCTGCGCGTCGTAGAGGCGGCGGTTTCCGTAGCGCTTGATGACGCGCGCGCTCGGCGGATACGCTTTCGCGGCTTCGGCGCCTTGCGACGGACGGCCGGGACCGCGGGCCGCGGCCCTGCGGCCGTCACCGGCGGTGCGCTTCTTGGCGCCGCCCGTTCCCGAAGCGTCGTTGTCTCTGCTGGCGTCTCTGCTGGCCCGTGGTGCTTTGCGCGGATCTTTGCTATTCGCCGCGGCGGTCCTGCCCGCCGGACGACTGGGTGTGGTGGGGCTCTTCACGAGAGAGAGGCTAGCAGATGATGCACTCGCACAACAGCCAGCCGTTCGCGATGCCGGCGCCGGGGACGTACCCAGATCTCGTCGCTGAGACGTTCGCCGCAGGGCAGATGCTGTACAAGACCAACCTGCTCGGAACGGTCAACCTGTTCCGTGCGCAGGAGGGGAAGCCGGCGCTCGGGTGGCCCAGCCGAGGCTTCACGCCGTTCGACGTGTTGTGGACGGAAGGTACCGCCCGCCTGCTGCGGTATCGGTGCGAAAATCCCGTCGCTGCCGCGCCGGTGCTGTGCGTGTTCTCGCTCGTCAACCGGCCGTACGTGATGGATCTTCTTCCGGGTCGCAGCGTGGTCGAGTCGCTGCAAAAGGCCGGGCGCGACGTGTGGCTGCTCGATTGGGGAACGCCGGACGCGTCGGCCAATGCGCTGTCGCTCGATCACTATTCACTGGGCATCATCCCGCGGGCGCTCGATTTTATGCGCACGCATACCGGAATGACGGCGCACGTCGTGGGCTATTGCATGGGCGGCACGCTGTCGCTCATCTCCCTCGCCGGCGGTGCGCAAGCACGCAGCCTCACCGCGATGGCCACGCCGGTCGATCTGCACGATGACGGCTTGCTCTCGCTGTGGACGCGCGCGCCAGGCTTCGATCCGCGCACCATCGTGGACACCTACGGTCACGCGCCGCCGCACCTGCTCCAGCCCGCGTTCAAGATGCTCGACCCGGTGGGCCTCTCCACCAAGCTCGTGCACGTGCGCGACAAGGTCGGCGACGACGCCTTCATGGGCTTCTTCCTCGCGATGGAGCAGTGGCTCGAGGACTCGGTGGGCTTTCCCGGCCGGGCCTTCATCGAGTGGATCGAGCTCTACCGCGCAAACTCGCTGATCCAACCTCACTTTCTCGCGGGCAGCCGCAAGCTGAGTCTCAAGAGCATCGTGGTGCCGGTGATGTCGCTCGTCGCCGAGGGCGACTACATCAGCCCGCAGCGCTCGTGCCTCGCCATCGAAGCGGCGTTGCCAAAGGCGTTGCACCACGTTCTCAAGGTGGCGGGCGGCCATATCGGCCTCGCAACGGGCGGCGGCGCGCACAAGCGTGCGTGGCCCGAGGTCGGCAAGTTCATGGCCGAGGTCGATGCGGCCGCGGCCAAGTCGCACGACAAGGCACCGAGCAAGACGGGGAAGGCGAAGGGGGGGGCGAGGGCATGAGGCACGTAGCGGATTGGTCGGCCTACTGGGCAAAGAGGACTCCGAACGCGACGGCGATCGTCGAGCCGCACACCGGGCGTCGCTGGACGTACCGCGAGCTCGATCGTCGCGCCAATCGCTGCGCACACGCGCTCGCCACTCGCTGCAAGGTGGGCCGAGGTGATCGGGTCGCGATGCTCTCCCACAACCGCGGCGATCACTTCGAGGTGCTGTTCGCCTGCGCGAAGATCGGCGCGCTGTTCGCGCCGCTCAACTGGCGCCTCGCACCAGCCGAGCTCGATGTGGTGCTCGCCGACGCCGACGCCAAGGTGCTCTTCTACGACCACGAGATGGCACCGACGGTCGCGCGCCTCAAGGCGTCGCTGCCATCGCCCATCGCGTTCGACGAGCCCGAGGCCGGCGGCGACGTGTACGAAGCGCTCATCGGCGCAGCGTCCGACGGCGCTGCGGGTGATGCGACCATCACGCTCGAAGATCCGCTGATGCTTTGTTACACCTCGGGCACCACCGGCCGACCGAAGGGGGCGCTGCTCTCGCACCGTCAGCTGTTGTTCAACTCGCTGTCCACCCAGATGGCGCTCGGTCTCTACAACACCGACTCGACGCTGGTGTTCATGCCCATGTTCCACACGGGCGGCCTCAACTGTCTGGCCACGCCTCTGCTGCACCATGGTGGCAAGGTCGTCGTGATGCCGACGTTCGATGCCGAGCGCGCGATCGCGATCTCCGCCGCCGAGCGCATCACGCTGCAGATGGGCGTGCCGACCATCTTCCAGATGCTCTACGACCAGCCGAGCTTCAAGACGGCGGACCTGTCTGCCACGCGCAACGCGATCTGCGGTGGCGCGCCGTGTCCGCTGCCGCTCATCACCGCCTATCAAGAGCGCGGCATCTTGTTCCGTCAGGGCTATGGCCTCACCGAGGTCGGTCCCAACTGCTTCTCGCTCGTCGCGGAGGACGCGTTCAAGAAGGCCGGCTCCATTGGCTGGCCCAACTTCTACCTGCGCGCGCGCATCGTCGACGACGAGGGCCGCGATGTACCGGACGGCGATCCAGGCGAGCTGATCCTCGGCGGTCCGATGGTCACCCTCGGCTACTTCCGCAACGCAGACGCCACGGGCGCTGCGTTCAAGGGCGATCCCGGCCGCCCGTGGTTCCACACTGGCGACCTCGCTCGTCGCGACTCCGAGGGCTACCACTACATCGTCGATCGCAAGAAGGACATGTTCATCTCCGGCGGCGAGAACGTGTACCCGGCCGAGGTCGAGCTCGCGCTTGCTCAGATCGCCGGCGTGCATCAGGTCTGCGTGCTCGGCGTGCCCGACCCACGCTGGGGCGAGGTGGGTCGCGCCGTGGTCGTCCGCGCCGCGGGCTCGAGTACGCTCGATGCCGCAGACGTTCTTCGTGGGCTCGACGGCCGCTTGGCTCGCTACAAGATTCCGAAGAGCGTCGTGTTCTCGGAGTCGCTGCCGCGCAACGCGAGCGGCAAGATTTTGCGCGACGAGGTGAAGCGCCGCTTCGGCGGCTAGGCCTCGTTCATCACCGCGGCGATGGTCGCCCCGGTCAACACAGCGCTGGCGCTTCCGCCGCGCATTTGCTACCGCCCGGGCTCACCTGGCTCGGGCGGCACGACGGTCGTACGCGACCAGGGAGTTTTATGCATGAGCACCATGACCGGTAACAGCTCCGACATCGTCCTCGTGACCGGCGGCGCACGCGGCATCGGTCGCGCGACCGCGCAGCGTTTCGCCAACGCTGGGGCCAAGGTCATCGTCGCCGATCGCGACGAGGCCGGCGCGCAGAAGGCCGCGCAAGAGATCGGTCACGATGCATTCGCCGTCGCCCTCGACGTCGCCGATCGCGCCAACGTCGAGAAGGTCGTCGCGCAGATCCTCGAGAAGACGGGCCGCATCGACGTGCTCATCAACAACGCCGGCATCACGCGCGACGCCAGCCTCGGCAAGATGGACGACGCCCAGTGGGACTCCGTCATCGCCGTGAACCTCACCGGCACCTTCAACATGACACGCGCCGTCGCCAAGGGCATGGTCGACAAGAAGAAGGGCGTGATCCTCAACGCCGCTTCCGTCGTCGGTCTCTACGGGAACTTCGGTCAGACCAACTACGTCGCCACCAAGTCCGGCGTCATCGGCATGACCAAGGTCTGGGCCCGCGAGCTCGGCCGCAAGGGCATCCGCGTCAACTGCATCGCGCCCGGCTTCATCGAGACGGACATGACCGCCGCGATGCCCGCCGAAGTCCTCTCCACCATGAAAGCCAAGACGCCGGTCGGTCGTCTCGGTCAGCCGCAAGACATCGCCGAGGCGTACTTCTTCCTCGCGTCGGATGCCGCGTCGTTCATCAACGGCCAGTGCCTCGGGGTCGACGGCGGCCTCGTTCTCGGAACCTAAAGGAAGCAGGAAAGCATGATGAAGATCTCACCGTCGTTCGAACGTCTCGTTCTGTCTCACGTCGTCGCCGTCGCCGTCATCACGAGCGGTTTGGCGTTGTCCGCCTGCGGCTCTAGCGATGTGGTCTGCCGTGTCGACAGCGAGTGCAGCGGCGGTGAGGTCTGCAGTGCTGGTCGTTGTGTTCCGCTCGCTGACGCGCCGGATATGTCCGTCGGTGGCGCTGTGGACCTCGCGCCGCGCAGCGGTGACATGGCGCAGCCGCCGGCGCCGGACGGCTTCTCGCCCGATGCCCTCACGGCCGGTTGTCCCTTCAACAACGACGGCATCATCCAGCGCGCCGAGATCCCCGCGATGCCGGGCCTCGGCGGGTTCTTCGTCGCGAACCAGTCGGGCAGCACGGCCACCGTCAACCTGAACAAGGTCGGCGGCATCTGGGATTTCTCCGCCGTTTCCTCCGGTGAAGAAAAAGCGTTCGACGGCCTCACGTCGCCGACCGGCACGTGGTGGGCCGCCAGCTTTTCCGACGCCAGCTATGCGCAGCTCACCGATGCGGCGAACGATCTGCTCGGGGTCTACAAGCTCGACGAAGGCCACCTCTACCTGCTCGGTGTCGTCAGCCGCACGAATGCTGCGTTCACCACCACGAACCTCTCCTACAACCCGCCCATCGAGGTGTTGCGCTTCCCGCTCACCAGCACGTCGGGCTGGACCTCGACCTCGACGGTGAGTGGCACCGCGAGCGGCTACTCGTTCTACGCCACGGAGACGTGGATCATGAAGGTGGACGACACCGGCAAAACGAAGACGCCGGCCGCGACGTTCGACACGCTGCGCCTGCGCGTCGACTACAAGCAGGTGTGGGGCTTCCTCACCACACAGCGGGTCGTCTATTTGTGGGTCGCGGAGTGCTACGGCACCGTGGCCCGCATCAAGTCGCAGTCCGGCACGACGTCGGCCGACTTCACACAGGCCTCCGAATATCGTCGGATGACCTCGCCCTGATGATGAACGCGCGCCTCTTTCTCCCACTGTTGATCCCCGCCATGTTCTGGTCCGCTTGCGTTCGTTTCCAAACTGGTGCCTCGCTGGCGCTGGCCGAAAACGAGCGCCTAACCGTCGGCGATCGTGGTCAGGTCCACGTCGTCGATCTGCCTCCGATCGAGCAATCGAACGACCCGGCGTCGGGTGCCGACGCGGTGATGCTCGTGCATGGCTACGGCTCCTCGATCGCGTCCTACCGGCCTATCTTCCCCGAGCTGCAGCGCCACCACCGCATCATCGCGATCGACCTACCGGGCTTTGGCCTCTCCGATCGCCGCGCGGGTGACTACTCACCGGAAGCGCTGGCCGACGTGCTCGCGAACGTGCTCGACCAAAAAGGCGTGAAGCGCGTGCACCTGGTCGGCCACTCGTGGGGCGGGTCCATCGTCCTGGCCTTCGCGCTGCGCCACCCTGATCGCCTGGCCAAGCTCGTGGTGATCTCCGGCTGGATGTACGAGGAGCAGATCTTGCCTTTCATGCGCTGGACCGACGCGCCCGGCCTCGGCGAGGCCATCTACGCGTCGCAGTACACGCAGCTGGTCGGCGAGAAGCTCTACTACAACTTCTACGAGCCCACGCTGGTCACCGCGCAGATGGTGGACGAGGTCGAGAGGAACATGAGGCGGCCGGGCACCGTCGCCGCGGCGCTCGCTGCGGCGCGCGGCATGCGCTTCTCGGCGCGGGAGAAGCGTCATCGCGACATCGTGGTCGACACACTCCTGCTGTGGGGCGCGGAGGATCAGGTGTCGCGTCCCATCTTCGGCCAGCAGTTGTCGCGTGAGTTGCCGCGTGCCCAGTACATCAGCTTTCCCGCCTGCGGCCACATTCCGATGATCGAGTGTCGCGGGCCCACCGCGCATGCGCTCGTCGACTTTCTCGATCGGTCGCTCTAGATGCGCGCCGTCATCCGAGCGAGCATCCTCTTCGCGGCCGTGTTGTCCGCGCACAGCTCGTTCGCGCAGGTGGAGGACGCCGCCGACGAGGAGAAGTCTCCACGAGAGCGCGCGGCGCAGTTCAAAGATCTCCGCTTCACGATGCACGGCTACCTGCGCGTGCGCGCCGACGTGTTCAACGATCTCGACCTGTCGCGCGGTTCGACGCCGTCGACGGGCCAGCCGATCTTCCCCACCTCGGCGGCGAGCGGGAGCCACAACATCGCGTCGCTCGACATGCGCCTGCGCCTCGAGCCCGAGCTGAAGATCGGCCAGGCCGTGCGCTTCTACGCGCGCATCGACGTGCTCGACAACGTGGGCTGGGGCTCCACGCCCGACGTGCTGCCATCGACCACGGCGCAGTCGTACGCGGTGGGCAACGCCTCTTCACCATCGGGCGGCATCAACTCGGTCAACGACGCGATCCGCGTGAAGCGCGTGTGGGGCGAGGTCACGCTGCCGTTCGGCTTCTTGTCCGCCGGGCGCATGGGTGGCCTCGTGAGCTGGGGCACGGGCTTCTTCGTCAACAACGGTGCGTGCATCTCCTGCGACAACGGCGACGGCGGCGATCGCATTGCGCTCACCGTTCCTCTCGCGAACCACTTCTTCACGCTGCTCTACGAGCTCTCGGCCAGCGGCCCGCAAGTCCCGCTCGGCTTCGGGCAGTCGGCGAACGCCGAGTCACGCTCCAACGTGCACACGCTGGCGTTCGCGATGGCGCGCTACAACTCACCCGAGGCCCAGCGTCGCACGCTCGAGGCGAGCCGCGCGCTCGTTCAATACGGCGTGCTGCTCGCTTATCGCTGGCAAGATCTCGATGCGCCCGCCTGGGTGCAACCCGGTGGGCTCACGGTCGCGTTCGGGCCGAAGGACTTCGTGCAGCGCGGCCTCAAGTCGTTCTCCGGAGACCTCTGGTTCCTGTTCCACGAAGGTGGCTGGCGCTGGGAGATCGAGGCCGCGACAGTGCTCGGCAAGATCGACGACAGCTCGTCCATCCCCGGCATCTCGCTGCGCACCCCGACGGTGGTGCGGCAGTGGGGTGGCGTCACGTCGCTGGCGTACCAGTTTCGCAAGATCCCGCTCAGGCTGCGCTTCGAGCTGGGTGTGGCCTCGGGGGACGATGCGCCCGGCTTCGGCGTGAAGTTCGTGAACGGCCAGACCACCACACGAAAAGGCGATGTGGACGGGCCGCAGTTCCGTCCGCCCGTCGACAACAACATCGACAACTTCGCGTTCCACCCGGACTACCACGTGGACCTCGTGTTGTGGCGCCGCATCATCGGTCGCGTCACCGACGCCGTGTATATCAAGCCCACGATCCGTGTGGGTCCGTTCGGCAACGCGCAGCACCACGTGAACTTCGAGCTGTCGCTCATCGACTCCACCTCGCTGTTCGCCAGCACCCCGCCTGGCCAGCAACAGCGCCTCGGCGACGAGATCGATCTGTCGCTGCGCTATCGCCTCGAGCTCGGCTTCGAGGCGCTCGTGTCTTATGGCGTGTTCATCCCGGGGGCAGGTTTCAACAACCTCCAGCTCGGTCTCGATGCGCGGCCCGCACAAGTGTTCGAAGCAATCCTCGCATATAGGATGTGACTGCATGACCAAGCCTAAGCAATCACTCGCTCATGCCATCGCCGCAGTCGCTGCGATATGGCTCCTCGCCACGGGTTGCATCGGCGATGACGGCGTGCCGCACGGGAACGACGGTGGCTTCGTCTCGGTCCCCGATCTCGCGAGCTCGTGCGTCAGCAACAACGATGGCGTCTTCGCCCGCAGCGAGCTACCGCTCATCATCGGTGTGACCGCGCGCTACTTGCAGAATCCCGCGGGCACCGAAGCCACCGTCGACCCCGTCGGACAGGCCAGCCCCGACGGCACCGCGTGGGACTTCACGTCGGAGGCCGGCAACATCGTCGAGCTCCCCATCCTCTCCATGAATGGCATGTGGTTCCAGGACAAGTTCCCGGGCGCCACCTACGCTACGTACACCGACGTCGCCTCGAAGACCCTCGGCATCTTCAAGCTCACCGATACGGCACTTCAGATCATGGGCTTCGCTTCCGAGACCCCCGACCAGATCCTCCTCGTGTACGCAACCCCCGTCGACAGCATCCGCTTCCCCCTCAAGGAAGGCGACGGCTGGCTCGCCACCGGCAAGGTCACCAACGGTACGTTCAACGGCTTGCCGGTCGCCGAGACCGATACCTACAAGGTGACCGTCGACGCGAAGGGCGTGGTGGTGCTGCCGTCCGTACGCATCGCCAACACCTTGCGCATCCGCGTGGACCTCGACCAAACCACGCTCGGCGGCGCCACCAACCACGTCACGCAGCTCCTCTACTTCCGCGAGTGCGTCGGCGAAGTCGGCCGCATGGTCTCGAAGTCGAACGAGACAAACTCCAACTTCACCACCGCAACGGCGTTCCGCCGCCTCGCGTTGTAGCCGCGGCGACCGTTCGGCAGTCGCTTGCGGGCTCGCGATGTTGTAGCCCCACCGCAGCGGCGCGAAGCCGTAGGCCGCTGTTCTTGGTGGCTCGGGATGCTAGCGCTCGACGGTTCCGGGGACGGCTCCGCCTTTCCCTGTGGACAGCTGCGCGTCCTCGCTGCGTCGCGCAGGGACCGGATGTTCCGCTGGCGCACCTGCCCACAGGAAAGCCCACCGGCACCTGTCACGTTTCGTGGAAGTTTGTTGGTGAGTTTTTCGGATCGGAGAGCAGAGCAGAGAGAGCCAATCCGAGAGAGCCGAGCCAATTTCGACATGCTCTGCTCCGAGCCGCTCCGGCCGAGGCCGATCCGACTCAGAAAAATCTCTCACAACAATTCCGCAAGACGCGTCAGGCAGCGATGGCGTTTCAGTGGTCAGGCGCGCGCGAGCTCGTGCAGCGCGGTTGAGCGTGGCGCGGCTGTGCACCGAAAGAGGCGAAGCCGTCCTCGCTGCCGTCCGAGCACGTTGGCGGCGGCATCCCTGCGAGAACCTTAGTGCACGCATCACCGACGGCTCCGTCCACGACATCGGCGGCTCCTCCGACGCTGTTTTCACCTGTGACCCATGTTCCCGGTCTACTGGCGACCCTTGGCACCCATCTCCTCATTCCATGTCGTGACCGATGTATCCGGTCCGTACCACATTCTGCGTACACCCTTGACAGCGACGATATAATAGATTAGCCTAATTCAAGATGGAGCGAAGGCAAACACAGCTCGAACTCCCTACGCGAACATGGGGCGGTCGTCGCAAAGGCGCAGGCCGACCACGCATCCACGATCGCGGCGTCGCGCATGTTCGCCGCGCCTCGGTCTCGCCGAAAGCTCCGCTCCACGTCACCGTGCGCATGGCGCCGCACGTGTGGAATTTGAGGAGTGATCGTGGCTTTCGCATCGTCGAGCGCGCGCTATTTGCCATCAATGCGCGCAGCGACGCGAAACTCGTTCACTACTCCGTGCAGGGCAACCACATCCACATGCTCGTCGAGGCGAATGATCGTCGCGCCCTGTCGTCGGCCATGCGTGGGCTCAACATCCGGATTGGCATAGGCATGAACCGGCTCATGAAGCGCTCGGGTCGGGTCATCGACCATCGCTATCACGCGCGCTCACTGCGCACGCCGACCGAGGTTCGTCGCGCGCTCGCGTACGTCCGCAACAACCACACGAAGCACGGCACCCACCCGAGCACGTTCATCGATCCGCGCTCGTCCGAGGCGCCGTCGTTCCACCTGCCCACGCCCTCGACCTGGCTGCTGCGCGTCGGATGGCAACGCGGCACCTGACGAGCCCGTCGTGGCGGTGGCGGTGTGACGATCAGCTATACGGAACGAGCCCACGCACTCGTCGTCGATGCGTGCGATAGAATACGAGTGAACGTCGAGGTTCGCGTGCTCGACCGCGAGAAGCTCATGGTGGATCCCGTTGGTCATGCAGTGCGAGCAGCGCTCGTCGCGCTCGACGCCTTGCAGGTCGCGAGAGGCTCGAGGCCATCGGCACGGCCCACAGGAACGATCTCCTCGAGGTGCCTCCCGAAGCACAATTCGTCCGCGGACCGCGCACGTTGGCCGCGCGTGACAGCGACGGGGACTTTGGCGCGGGCTTCGTCGTCGAAGACGGCCGCTATGTCTCGGCCCGCTGGCCCGGCGACGCGTGGACGTTCGCAAACGCGTTCCTGCGTCGCATGCCGCCCTAGTCATTCGCAGCGGGCGGGGCTACGCTACGCGCCATGTCTGCTGCTGCCTTCGCTGTGTGCTCGATGTGCAGAAAGCCCATCGCCATGAACGGCAAGTACTGGCGTTGCTCCGTCTCGACCTGCAACTCCGGCCGCGTAAAACTTTATTTTTGCTCGGTTTCTTGCTGGGACGCGCACCTGCCGACAGCTCGTCATCGCAGTGCCGCAGCCATCGAAGAGATCGCGCGGCCTCAGCCGCCGAAGTAACGGGCCCAACAAAGGACTGCCGGCGTGCCTCTGGCGTCGCCCAGCCCGCCTGTGAATTGTTTTGGGAAACCCCAATAATTTGATCACCTTCGGGCACGGATGATATCTTCGTAAAGTCTTGCGTCTCAGGAACTTCGGCGTGCTCGAGGGGCTGGTCGTGCTCCTCGCGGGCTACGGTGTCTACACCGGCGCTCGCCACATCCGTGCGGGCTTTGCGATCGCGCACGGTGCTTCGCAAGAGCCGCGCCCGCTCGCGTCGGATCCGCAGACGCTCGCGTACCGCTCCGCGATCAGCACGCCGCAGCTCGAGATCGCGTCCGATGCCGCGGGAACCTTCCTCGGTATGAAGGACGAGTTCCTGATGGAGCGCATGAAGACCGGCCAGGTGGTGCAGGCCAAGCTCAACAAGGGCGGCTCGTCGATCTCGTTCCGTCTCGACTTCGCCGACGGCTCCCGCGCTGCCTTCAAGCCCGAGCAAACGAACCCCCAGACGGTGCCGCGCAAGGAAGTCGCCGCGTATCGGCTCAATCGCTTGCTCGGAATCAACCGGGTGCCGCCCGCGACGATGCGCTCGGTGCACAAGGACGAGCTGCTCGCCAAGCTGCCCGCCGATGCGCAGTTCCAGGCCACGCGCATCATGGCCGAGACCCTCTTCGACGAGGAAGGCTTCACCCGTGGCGAGGTGTCGTTCTGGATCCCGGTGATCTTCGATTCGCACCTCGAGACCACCGAGAACGTCCTCACCTGGTGGAAGTGGATGACCATCGGTGAGGCCATCCCCCTCGACAAGGTCGACCTCATGGCGCAGCTGTCGGACATCTTGTTGTTCGACCTCATCACCAACAACTCCGATCGCTTCTCGGGCGGCAACCTGATGACGTCGAAGGACGGTCGCGCCCTCTATTTCATGGACAATGCCTTCGGCTTCCAGATCGAGCCCGAAGGCCACGTCCGTTGTCGGACGTATCTGCAGCGCACCCAGAAGTTCAGCCGACACATGGTCGACGCGCTGCGCCGGCTCGATCTTTCGTCGCTGCGGAAGGCGATCGAGGCCGAGCCCGGCGTGCTGTCGGAGAACGAGATGAGCTCCGTGCTCGCGCGTCGAGATGTGGCGCTCCGCTATGTCGACGGTCTCGTTGGACAGCATGGTGAGGATCGCGTGCTGGTGTTCCCGTGAGCGCACGCCCCGCCGAAGAGTCGCGCCTCCAGCTCGATCTGAGGCTGTTCTTCGCCTACCGCTTTCTTTCCACCGCGTACTTGTTCGTGCCGGTGCTCGTGCTGTTCTTCCAGCAGCGCGGGCTCGACTTCACGCAGATCGCGCTCCTCAACACCGTGTACGCGCTCACCGCCATCGTGTGCGAGGTGCCGACCGGCGTGCTCGCCGATCGCTTCGGTCGTCGCGGCGCCATGATCGCCGGCGCGCTGCTGATGGCGCTCGGCTGCATGGTCGACTTCTACGGCCACAGCTTCTGGAGCTTTGCGCTCGGCGAAGGCCTCCTCGCCTTGGGGCTCACGCTCAGCTCCGGCGCCGACTCTGCCTACCTCTACGATTTGCTGCGCGACGCCGGCCGCGTCGATCGCTACCGCGCGCTCGAGGGGCGCGCGACCGCGGCCAAGCTCGTCGGCAGCGCGGTCGCGTTGCTGGTCGGCGGGCTCGTCGCGAGGCACCACCTCGCCGATACCTACGCCGTCTCGTCGCTGGTGTGTGTTGCTGCCGCGCTCATCGCGGGCCTCATGCGTGAGCGCGTGCGCTCGGCACCCGCGGGCAGCCGGATCGCGTTCTGGTCGCACATGCGCAGCGCGGGTCGCGTGGTCGCCCGGCGCGGATCACTGCGCTCGGCGGTCCTCTTCTCGGTCGTGACCTTCACGCTCCTCCGCATGGGCCTCTATCTGCAGCCCACGTGGCTCGCCTCCGTCGGTCTCGACGTGGCGTGGATCGGCGCCGTTCTCGCAGGCCTCTCGCTCATCGGCGCCGTCGGTGCGGAAGGCATCGAGGCCGTACGTCGTCGCGTGGGCGAGCGCACGCTGGTGTTGCTGTTGCCGCTCACGCTGGGCCTCGGTTACCTCGCGCTCGGTCGCGTCGGTTGGCCGGCCGGGCTCGGGCTCTTCGCCGTGTACGCGCTCGCGAACGGCATCTACTCGCCGCTCTCGAAGGAGCTCCTCAACCGCGAGATCACCGACTCGGCGCAGCGCGCCACGGTGCTCAGCGTGGAGTCGGCCGCGCGCCGCCTCGTGTTCGGCGCCTTCGCACCGGTCGCCGGCATGCTGATCGACCGCGATGCGCTCTCGGCCGGGCTGCAGGCCACGGGGGTGCTCGGTATCGTCGGTGCCGGGATCCTCGCGCTCTCGATCGCGCGGCGTTCCCTCACGCTCGAGAGCAACCCCGTCGCGGAACCCGAACGCCGCGTGGAGACGTGATCCGACACGCGTTCTGGCCCTTGCTGCTGCTCCCGCTCCTCGCCCAGCCAACCAGCTCCACTACCGAGACACCGCCTCGCAGTCTGGGGTCTTGTAGCGACGCGACTGGCCACTGTAGTTGGCGCCCGGTGCCGGTCGAGGCGCCAAGTATTTGAGATCCTGACGCCAAGCCCTTGGCCCGGCGGGTGCTTTGGTTGTTGCCATGCGCCTTACTGGAAACGCCCTCGTTGCCTTCCTCATCGCCTCTGGGGGCGGTCCGCTCGCAACCGCGTGGGCAGACACGCCGCCCGCACACGTGCTCAAGCTCGACTTCAAGTACAAGAACTTCGTCGGGTCGAACATGCCGCGAGGCTCGAGCTGGACGCAGCAGCGCAGCTACACGCACGCCCCCACGGGTAGAACCACGGGCCACGTGGACGTACGGAAGTTTTCACTCGGGGGATCGTCCGAGCGGCGCACGGTGATCCGTGGCGTCAATGACAGCGACATCGAGACGCAGTTCTCCAACGGTGCGTCTCTCTCCGAGTCGTTACGCTACGAGGCGAACGGCGACACCGTGATGCAGGCGATCGTGCGCCCCATCGACGGCCGCGCGTTCACCTGGAAGCACGTGCTCAAGCGCGACGGCACCAGCAAGGTGACCGCTGCATTCCTGCGGACTCCGTGACACCGATTGTCCGAAGCGCTGAATGAGCCGATTCGAAGTAGCAGATCGACCTTCGGCTTGACACCCGGGTCAGCACGGGCCAGGTTTCCCGTCGGTCTCCGCACCATGTCGCAAAAACAATCCGTCTATTTCGTCTCTCTCGGGTGTCCCAAGAATCGGGTCGATACCGAGGTCATGCTCGGTCTCACCGACCATGCGGGGCTCTCCATCGTCGATGCGCCCGAGCGCGCTGATGTGATCGTCGTGAACACCTGCGGCTTCATCGGTGCGGCGAAAGAAGAGTCGGTGGACACCATCCTCGAGATGGCGCGCCACAAGGAGACCGGGAGCTGCCAGCGCCTCGTGGTCACCGGTTGCCTGTCGCAACGGTATCCCGAGCAGCTGAAGAGCGAGATGCCCGAGGTCGACACCTTCCTCGGATCGGGCGACGTGAACAAGATCGTCGAGGCCATTCGTGGCAGCTCACCGCGGGACGGCGTGTCGATGGATCCGGCGTATCTCTACGACGACGTTACCCCGCGCCTCGCCTCGCTGCCGGCATATACCGCGTACGTGAAGATCGCCGAGGGCTGCGACCGGCCCTGTAGCTTCTGCATCATCCCGAAAATGCGGGGCGGTCAGCGCAGCCGCACGCCGGCGTCCGTCGAGCGCGAGGTGCGTGACCTCGTGGCCAAGGGCGCGGTCGAGATCAACCTCGTCGCGCAAGACCTCACCACCTACGGCTGGGATCTCAACGAGGCCACAGGCCAGGACAAGCGCAAGGGCGACCTCAACCTCGCGCGACTCGTGCGACAGCTCGCCAGCGTCGAAGATCTGCACTGGCTGCGGCTCCACTACGCGTATCCCACGGCCACCACCGACGAGCTCCTCGCGGCCGTCGCCGAAGAGCCGCGCGTCGCGAAGTATATCGACATGCCGCTCCAGCACATCGACGACGAGGTGCTGAAGGCGATGCGTCGCGGCCACGTCGGCAAGACGTCGCGGGCGCTCGTCGACAAGATCAGGGAACGCATCCCCGGCGTCACGTTGCGAACCACGTTCATCGTCGGTCATCCGGGCGAGACGGAAGCAGGCTTTCAGCGCCTGCTGGCGTTCGTGAAGGAGGTCGAGTTCGATCGCGTGGGCGTCTTCACGTACTCGCTGGAGGAGGGCACGCACTCGGCCACGCTCGACGAGTCCCTGCGCGTCCCGCCGAAGGAAGCCGAGCGTCGTCGCCGCGAGCTCATGCGGTTGCAGCGCACCATCTCGCGCAAGAAGATGAAGGCCATGGTCGGTCGTGAGATCGACGTGCTGGTCGAAGGTCCGAGCGAGGAGTCGGAATATTTGTGGAGTGGCCGTCACGCCGGCCAGGCGCCCGAGATCGACGGGCAGGTGTATCTTTCCCTCGCTGCCGGCAGCCCCGATCAACTGCGCGCGCCGCGCGCCGGAGACCTGGTCCGCGCGAAGGTCACGAGCTTTGCCGATTACGATCTCGCCGCCGAGGTCGTTTCCGTCGTACAAAAGAGCCGCATGCCCAAGAAAGCCAAGCCCCTCCCGGTGCTCCGTGCGTGACATGATCGCAGATGGCGCGAGCGCTGCCCGCACGCTCGTGCGACAGACCCCGCTCGTGTCGAGCGCGCAGCTGGGTTGCTGGCTCAAGCTCGAATCGCTGCAACGCACCGGCTCGTTCAAGCTGCGCGGCGCCGTTATCGCGCTCGCGCGCTTGTTCACGGATGGCCATCGCAAGGTCGTCGCCGCATCGGCCGGCAACCACGGCCTCGGCATCGCGCTCGCGGGCGCCACACTGGGCATGAGCGTGACGATCTTCGTGCCCACCAGCGCTGCGAAGAAGAAGCGCGAAGGCATTGCTGCGCTCGGCGCGGAGCTGCAGCTCGCGGGCGCCGGCTACGACGATGCCGAGGTTGCGGCGAAGGCGTACGCCAACGAGCACAACCTGCCCTTCGTCTCGCCGTTCGACGACGAAGGCGTGATCCTCGGGAATGGTCGATGGCTCGCACAGGAGATCGTGGCGCAGCGTCCGTCGCTGAAGCGGATCATCACGCCCGTCGGTGGTGGGGGTCTAGTGTCGGGCCTTCTGCTCGAGCTCCAGGCGCGCGGCATCGAAGTCATCGGCGTGCAGTCGGAAGGCGCGCGTGCCATGGCGAAGTCTCTGGCCGCAGGTGCAGCGCGTCTCACCGACGATGACACCACCGTGTGCTCGGGCCTCGACGGTGGCGTATCGCACCGCACGTTCGAGATCGCGCGGCGTCATTCTCTCCGCATTGTCACCGTCGCCGAGTCGAGCGTGTTGCCGGCGGTCGCCTTCGCCTATCGATCCCTGGGTCTCGTTCTCGAGCCCGCCGCGGCAGTGGTGATCGCGGCCGCTGCCGAGAAGAAAGTGCCGGTAGACGAGGACACGGTGCTCCTCCTCACCGGCCGCAACGTCGATGACGCGTTGCTGGACGCGGCACTTTCACTACAGCGGTAAGACTCAGCTAGTCCGACTCGCCCGTCATCTCGAGCTTCGCGAGACGACAGAGGCCGATCCACGCCGCCACCACCACGAGCACGATGAGATAGAGCGCCGATCCCCATCGGGGGACGTCGAACGGCAGCGCCATCACGCCGGTGTCGGGCAGGCCGGCGACGGCGTGAAGATGGTGCGCGGGCGACAGCATGCGCAACGCAACGGGTGTCCGTGCGAGCGCTGCGTCGACGAGAAACACGACCATCAGGGCGGCGACGGGGCGCTTGCGGAACCCCGCGCCGAGGCCGATGGAGAGCAGCGCGTAGAGCACCATCGCCAGCGTCATGGCGAAGACCGCGGCGACCAGGTGGGGCAACGCGCGCGGGATGTCAGAAGGGAACTTCACATAAAGCGAAAAAAAGCTGATGACCAACGACACGAGCGCAGCCCCGAGGAGGGGAGGCCCCGCCGCGGACAAGCGGCCGAGTAGCAAGGCAGCGCGCGGCGCCGGTCGCACGAACAAGAAACCGGCGGTGCCTCGTTCGAGCTCGTCGGCGATCGCCGACCCGAAGAACGTCCCGCACAGGAATGGCGCGAGGAACGCAAGGGCGGGCTCGAGCAGCTCGTCGAAGACGCCGCCGCCCCAGCGACCCATCAGCGCCAGCAGCACGCCTGCGATCGCGGGGAGAAACAGCAGGGCCACCGAGCCGAGCACGCGCTTGCCCTTGGTCTCGCCGAGCTGCAGGCGCCGAACCACTGCCGTCGCTGCCAGCAACGTCATGTGACCATGCCTCGCTCGTGCGTGAGGTAGCGGAACACGGCCGCCATGTTGTCGTCGGGTGACGAGAGACCTTCGATGGAGATGTCGAGCTCCGCGCATAGGCGAGGCACGGCGTCGTACAGCGCGTCCGGCTGGCGGGTCTCGACGATGAGGGTGCGCGGATCGGGGAGCTTCATCGACAACACATGCTCGGTCCCGATGAGGCGCTCGGCCAGCCTCCGCGGCGCGCTGCACTCGACACGGACTTGATGAGGATGGCGATCGATCAGCGCGCGGATGCCGTGCACGTCTCCCTCGGCCAGGACCTCCCCGTGGTGCAGCACCACCACGCGTGACGTGAGCGCTTCGATCTCGGTCAGCACGTGCGAGGACATCACGATGGCCGCGCCGCGCTGGGCCTCGGCGCGCAGGACCTCGAGCACGCGGGTGCGTGACACAGGGTCGCATCCGGTGAGCGGCTCATCGAGCACGAGCAAGTCCGGATCATGCGCGAGCGCCTGGGCCAGCTTCGCGCGCTGGCGCATGCCCTTCGAGTACGTGCCGATCGGGCGATCGATCGCATCGACGAGACCGACGGCTTCGAGACGCGCGCGCGCTCTGGTTCCAGCCTCCTCGGCGGAGAACCCATGCAGCTCGGTGAGCAGGCTGACGAACGCGAGCCCGGTGAGGCCGTCGTACGCGTTCTCGTGCTCGGGGCAGTACCCGATGCGTCGCAGGCTGGGCGCGTGCGCGAACGGAGCGTGACCCGCGTCGTTTGGCAGCGACGGTGACAGCAGGCGAACCGTGCCGCTCGTCGGTTCCATGAGGCCCACGAGGAGCCGCAGCAGCGTGGACTTTCCGGCGCCGTTTGGCCCGAGCAGACCCGTGGTGCCGGCCGCGAGCGATAGCGTCACGTCACGCAACGCGACGGTCTGCCCGTACAGCCGCGTGACCTTCTCGAGCTTCGCGATCGCGCTCATCCGTCGCCTCGCTCGCCACCCGACGCTGCGAGCTTGAGCACGCGCGCCTGCAGCACGAGGAAGGGCAGCACGACCATGGCCGTGAGGGCAGGCACCGCGGCCCACAACGACAGATCTTTGCTCGCGTCACCGGTGGAGTACAGCATCGCGCTGAACCAGCTCGCGGTCTCGCGCACCGTGGCGTGACCGATGCTGGTCACCAGATCAGGTTTGCCGTCGCGGATCGAGGCCCAAGATCTTCGCATCACCGTCGAAAGCCACGAAGCCGAGGATGATCTTCATCAGCGTCGACTTACCGGCACCGTTCGGCCCGACGAGCCCGATCACCGAGCGCGGTAACGTGAATTGCAGCTGGCTCAGCACCGCGCGTTGACCGTAACGCTTGCTCACGTCGCGAAACGACAGCAGGGGCGAGCTCGGGTCGGTCACGGGCGGCTTCGTATCACGTCGATCCGATCTGGTCGATGCCGTTACGGCAAGACCTCGACGAGCACAGGCACCACACCGCGATCGAGCATGTCGAGCACCTTCGCCGCCGCGTAGCTGAGGTCGATGATGCGGCCGCGCGCATACGGTCCCCGATCGTTGATGCGCACCACCACGCTCTTGCCGTTCGAGCGGTTGGTGACCCGCACGCGCGTCTGCATGTTCAGCTTCTTGTGCGCTGCGGTGAGCGCGTTCATGTCGAAGCGCTCGCCGTTCGCCGTGAGGTGACCGTGTTGCTCCTTGCCGTACCAGCTCGCCATGCCTTGCTCGACGCGGCCCTGCGGCACGTGCGTCTCCCGCGGCGAGACCTCGTGCATCGTGCTCTGCGTGGGTGTGGTCGTGGTCGCGCAGCCGACGAGAAACACCACTGCGAGTAGCCAGTACCTCATGGCTTGGCCTCGGCCATCGCCTTCGCGCGGAGCTCGTGACCGGTGGGACCTTCGCCCAGCGCCTTGCGGCGCGCTTCACCGTGTCCCACGCCGAGGATGTCGCGCAGGTACGGATCGAGCGCGAACGTGTCCGAGTGCTCCTGCGTGTGGCAACGACCGCGGCACAGATCGTTGTCGGGTGCTCGCGCCAGCGTCTGCGGATCGTCCATACCTTGCTCGGCAACATGCTTGCTCCCCGCCCCGTGACACACCTCGCACTGCACGTTCACGAGGCCCTGTTTCTCGACGGTGCCGAGCGCGCTCCCGCCTGGGAGCTGCCACCCGGTCACGTGGCAACCGATGCAGTCGTAGTTGTACTGCTTCCCCGCCTCGACGAGCGTCTTCCATGCCTGCGCGTGGCGCGTCTTCTGCCAGAACGCGGCCGCGGTCTTGTGACAGCGGGCGCACGCCGCGTCGCCGACGTACGTGGGCTTGCCGGCCGCCGCGGGTGGGGACGGTTGATTCACCGCGGCCGCGAGGTTCGCTTTGCCGATCTCCACGTCGAGTTGCTTCAATGCTGCGGCGACCTTGCCGTCGCGCGGCAGCGCACGCCGAATGGGCACCAGCGAGTAACTGAAGTACGGACCCGCGGGGGGCGGTGCGAGCGGCGGCGTGCCTCGCTTCACGAGCTCGTCGAGCTCGGCCTTGCGCGCGGCGACGAAGGCCGGGTCCGCCGTGGTGTCGGCCCTCCACGCGTCGAGCTGGGCTTGCAGTGCCTTCTTTCGCTTCTCGAGTCGCTCCATCGCGATGGTTCGACCGGACAGGCCTTCCCATTGCGACAGCGCCACGTGGGTGCGCGCCGGCGCATCGCGTTTCACGATGTCGAGGCGCACGACCTTGCGTCCTTGATCCGCGGGCGCCAGCAACCAACCGGCACCGACGGGCTCGGCCTCGGGCATGCCTTCTTCGACGTCGAGGCCGATGATGCCGAAGTCGATGCCCGGCACTCGAGCGAGCAGCTTCCGCGACTCCGCACGATTCATGGACAACAACGCCACGACAACCTCGGCTCCGTCGGCGCGCAGCTTCTCGAGGGCGCGCTTCGCGGCAACCTCCGGCGCCTCCGGCTTCGCCAGCGCGCGCAGGCCCGGCATCCGCAGCTTGTCGCGTGCAGCGACGAAGCGCGCGGGATCCACGGCACCGAAGACCCCGACGCGCAGGCCGTTTACCTCACGTACGCGCGGCTCGGCCTGCGCGACGCGGAACATCGCGAGCGTCACGTTGCAGGCCTGGCGGGGCAGCTCGAGCTTGGTCGTGCCACCGAACGCGAACGTGTCACTCGGCCCCATCGCGGACTCGGCCTTCGCTTCATTGTAGATGTTGCTGATCGCCTCGGCCTTGCGGTCGGCCTGCGCGCGCTGGCCCGAGGGCGGTGGCTGGGCGTCGTAGAGAAGCTCGCCCGCGTCGAGCCACAGGCCGCCGCGGGCCAGGCCCGCGATGCGCGCCAGGTCGCCCAGGGGATCACTATTACATCCGCACGGCTCGGTGGTGCCGTGCAGCTCTGCGGTTGCGAGGAGCCGCGCAGCGCTCGGGTCTACCACCGGCGCGGACGCCGTCGTCGGTGGCGCTGGCTTCGGACCCGGCGGTGAAGGCGTGCGGCACCCGGCGCACAACAACAGCACGCCGACCACGACTTGGAGGGGAGATCGACCGACCATCGCCGCGAGTCTACGACAGCGTGGCGCTCAAGAGCTGTCGATCAATCGGCTTCAAAGTGCGTCGGCGGAGCAAATTCATCAGTAATTTCGATCTGGGTGATGTTCGGCGAGTCGATTGATCG
>JAYUBF010000292.1:0-30472 GCA_043741435.1 Myxococcales bacterium | reverse complement strand
GTGCCGGCGGCTCTCAATCGAGTCGCTGAATTCGTGCAGTATTGGGCGATTTGACGATGTGGCTGCCTTGGCTGCCGTCACTTTTTGAGAAGTTACCGTCCATTGGTCTGCCGTGATGAACCTTCCGCGGCAGCTTGAGGCGTTTTTCGAGGCAATAGATATATCGATAATCATCGATGTCTCGGCCGTCAAGCGGGCTTACAACAGCTAACATCGGCGACTTGACCCGCCTCGCGCCCACGGTTACTTCTGAAGGACTGCGTGTTTTCGTGGGCTCCTGTCAGAACCACCCGAGCTTTCAGAACAACCCGAACAGGCCATGACTTCCCAGCTCAGCGCAGAGTTTTGCAAGATCGCCAAGGCATTGGCTGATCCGCAACGTCGCGAGCTGCTCGAGAAGCTCGCAAAGGCCGGCGAGATGTCCTGCACCGCGCTGGTGGGTTGCTGCCCGGTCTCCCAGGCCACGGTCTCCCATCATCTGAAGGAGCTCGTGAACGCTGGCCTCATCGAGCGCCGCAAAGAGGGGCAGTTCGGTTTTTATCGCTTCATGCCGGAGAAGCTTGCCGCCTACACGGCTGATCTCGCGCGGCGCATGGGGATCTTGCCGGCCGCCGAGAAACCGGTGCCCTAAAGAAGCTCGGCTTCAGCTCTTGCCGATCACCAACCGCGCTTGTCGGTTGCGCGTGATCCACGCCCACGCCCACGTCAGCATCACGCTCGTTCGGTTGCGAAAGCCGATGAGGAACAGCACGTGAACGCCGGCCCATACGAGCCAGGCAATGCGAAACGAGACAGACGTCGAAATCGGGTCTAAGATGTGCGGCCGCCATGGCCACCATCTTCATCATCGATGACGACGCCATCAATCGCGAGCTCCTCCACGCGTACCTGGACGATAGCGGCCACACGCTCATCGACGCCGAGTCGGGCGAGGAGGCCCTCGAGCTCATCCGCAAGCACCCACCGGACCTCGTGCTGTGCGATGTGGTGATGCCCAAGCTGAATGGCTTCGACCTCACGCGCCGGCTCAAGGCCGAGTCGGCCACGCAGTTCTTGCCGGTGGTGCTGCTCACGTCGCTCAATGAGCCCGCGTCGCGGCTCCTCGGCCTGCGCGCCGGTGCCGACGACTTCTTGGTGAAGCCCATCGATCGGCTGGAGCTCGTCGCGCGGTGCACCAGCCTTCTCAACCTGCGTCAGAAGGACGTGGCGTTGGTTCAGCGCAACATCGAGCTGCTCGAGCTGCACCGTCGCCGCGACGACATGACGGCGATGATCGTGCACGACCTGCGCAACCCGGTGGCCGTGATCCTGGCAAACCTGGTGGCGGTGCAGGGCAGCGCCACCCAGTTGATCGAGGACGATCGCGACGCGCTCAACGACGCGATCACCGCGGGCCGACGCATGCAGCGCTTGCTCGCCAACCTGCTCGACCTTGCTCGCCTCGATACGCGTCACTTCGAGCTGCACAAGCAGCCGACGCCGCTCCAGCCGATGCTCGACGCGGTATTTCGCCAGCGGAGCTTCGCGTTGCGATCGCGCGAGATCAAGAGCAAGTGGGAGGTCGAAGAGGGCCTGCGCGTGAACGTGGACGGGGACCTCCTGATCCGCACGTTCGAGAACATCCTCGACAACGCCATCCGCTACACCCCGACGGGGGGGCGCATCGAGGTGCAGTGTCGCCGAGAGGGAGGGCAGGTCGTGATCCGTCTCGGCAACAGCGGCGCCGCGATCCCGAGGGAAGCGCGTGCTCGGGTGTTCGAGAAGTACGCCCACGCGTCCTCGGAGACGCGGGGTCACGCCGGGCTCGGACTTTACTTCTGTCGCCTCGTCGCCGAAGCGCATAACGGCAGCATCGAGGTCGACGAGAGCGAAACGCTACCGGTGGTGTTCCGCTTCACGCTACCGGACGACGCCGAGATCCCGACTGCGGTGTGAAGATGGGCCGGCGCCGAGGTAGTCTCACCGCCCATGCGTCCCATCGAAGCCGTCGCCGAAGATCTGGGCCTCTCGCGTTCGCAGATCACGCCGTGGGGGCCGTTCGCCGCCAAGCTGAACGCAGAGGTGGTGTTCCCGTCGACCCCAGCGCCGCAGCGCGGCAAGCTCGTGCTCGTCACCGCGATCTCGCCGACGCCGGCAGGAGAGGGCAAAACCACCACCACCATCGGCCTCACGCAGGGCGCACGGCTCAACGGTGTGCGCGCCGCGTGCGCGTTGCGTGAGCCGTCGCTGGGGCCCATCTTCGGCCAGAAGGGCGGCGGCACCGGTGGCGGCAAGTCCATCCTCGAGCCGTCGGACCGCATCAACCTCCACTTCACGGGCGACCTCCACGCGATCACCTCGGCGCACAACCTGCTCGCCGCGCTCGCCGACGTCGATCTCCACTTCGGTGCACCCGCGAAGCTAGACGGTCGGCAGATGACATTCCGTCGCACGCTCGACATGAACGATCGCTTCCTGCGCAAGATGGTCATTGGGCTCGGCGGCAAGGCGATGGGCACCCCGCGCGAGGACGGCTTCGACATCACGGCGGCGAGCGAGGTCATGGCGGTCCTCTGCCTCGCGAAAGACTACACCGATCTGAAGCAGCGGCTCGGCAACATCATCGTCGGATTTTCGCGGGAAGGCGCCCCGGTGTTCGCGCGCGATCTGCAAGCGAACGGTGCGATGGCCGCGCTGCTGCGCGACGCGATGCTGCCGAACCTGGTGCAGACCGTCGAAGGAGCCCCCGCGCTGGTGCACGGCGGGCCGTTCGCCAACATCGCGCACGGCTGCAACTCCATCACCGCCACGCGCATGCTGCTCGAGCGCGCCGACGTGGTGTTCACCGAGGCAGGCTTCGGCTGCGACCTCGGTGCGGAGAAGTTCCTCGACATCAAGTGCCGCACGGCTGGCATCTTCCCGAGCGCGGTGGTGCTGGTCGCCACGCTGCGCGCGCTCAAGTTTCACGGCGGCGTGCCGGCGGCGTCGAGTGGCGAGCCGAACCGTGCGGCGCTCGAGAAAGGCATCGCGAACCTCGAGAAGCACGTCGAGAGCGTCCGTAGCTTCGGGATCGAGCCCGTGGTCGCGCTGAACTTCCGCACGGGCGATCCGAAGGACGAGCTCGATTGGGTCGCGCAACAGCTCACCAAGCTCGGCGTCGAGTCGTCGGTGGCCGACGTATATGGGCAAGGCGGAGCCGGTGCCACCGAGCTCGCCGCCAAGGTGATGGCGCGGGTGAAGGCGACCGATCCCAAGCCGCGCTACGCGTACGAGCTCAGCGACCCGCCGATGGAGAAAGTGCGCAAGGTCGCTCGCACCATCTACGGTGCGGACGACGTGGACTTCACGCCGGCTGCGCAAGCTTCGATCGATCGCGCGGTGAAGCTCGGCTACGGCGAGGCGCCCATCTGCATTGCGAAGACGCACCTCTCGCTCTCCGACGACGCCACGCGCGTGGGGCGGCCCCGCGACTTTCGCATCTTGGTCCGTGAAGCACGGCTTTCCGCCGGCGCGGGTTTCATCGTGATGCTCACCGGCGAGATCCTCACGATGCCGGGTTTGCCGAAGGTACCTCACGCCATGAAGATCGATCTCAGTGCCGACGGCACCATCACCGGGATCGTCTAGCGTGGGCACCACGGGCCTGATCCTCTGCAACCTGGGTACGCCCGACGATCCGTCTCCTTCGTCGGTGCGGCGCTATCTCGCCGAGTTCTTGTCGGACCCGCGGGTGCTCGACATCGGGGCCATCGGTCGCTGGGCGCTGCTCAACCTCATCATCTTGCCGACGCGCCCGAAGAAGAGCAGCGAGGCGTATCGCAAGGTGTGGACCGAGGCGGGATCACCGCTCATGATCCATGGGCGCGCGCTGACCGAAGCGGTGCAAGAAAAGCTCGGTGACACCTGGGCCGTGGAGCTTGCGATGCGCTACGGTCAGCCTTCCATCACCACCGCGCTCGATAAGCTGCGCGCCCGTGGCGTGGATCGCATCGTCTTCTTCCCGATGTATCCGCAGTACGCGTCTGCTTCCACCGGATCATCGGTGGAAGAGCTCTATCGCATCATCGGTCGACGCTGGGTCACACCGACGGTGGCAACGGTCGAGGCGTTCTACGATCATCCCGGCTTCGTGCGCGCTTTCGCTGACGTAGGCCGCGAGGTGATAGGGCGCGAGAAGCCCGATCACGTGCTCTTCAGCTATCATGGCTTGCCGGAGCGACAAGTACAGAAGGCCGACGATACCGGCGCGCATTGTCTCAAAGACGCGAGCTGCTGCGATCGCATGGTCGAGGCCAACCGCAATTGCTATCGCGCGCAGTGCTACGCGTCCACGCGCGCCATCGTGGAGCAGCTCGCGCTATCGGTGCCGCACACCGTCTCGTTCCAGTCACGCCTCGGGCGTACGCCCTGGATCAAGCCGTATACCGACGTCGTGTTGCCGGAGCTCGTCAAGGCCGGCGCCAAGCGGGTCGTGGTGTTCTGTCCCGCGTTCGTCGCCGATTGCCTGGAGACGCTCGAGGAGATCGGGATCCGCGCCCAGGCCGACTGGATCCGCGAAGGCGGCGAGTCGCTCACGCTGGTGCCCTCGCTGAACGCGACGCCCACGTGGGTCGACACCGTCGTACAGTTGGTCGAAGCGCACGCGCCGCGCTACTCGCGGCGTCTCTTGCCCCCACTTGTGTAGTTCGCGTAGGGCGCGCTGAAGCTCCCGCGGCCCCAGACACGCATGCTCACATCGAAGTCGCGGTTTCGCAGAGCGTTGGCCACGACCGTTGCCTCGGTTCGATAGTCGATGCGGGTGTCACCGCCCGCGTGAGCCGCGGATCCAACGAGAGCTGGAGAGAGAAGAGTGGCGAGGGTGACGAGCAGGATGCGTTTCGTGGAGGTCTCCAATGCTGAGGGATTGTTCCGAGTTACCCAGCAGCTAGCGTGCCAACAGCTCCCCCGGCCAAAACGATTAGTTGAAGGGAGCTACGCAATCGCGACCGGCCAGTCCGGTTGGCATCGAGCGCTTCCCCAGCCACGATCCATTTCCGAGCGACGTTCAAGTGGCTGCACCGGAGATCAGCAACACTGGAGAGCGCTGGCGTCCGCCTGGCGCGCAAACCTCGACGAGGTGTCAACGTTTCACCGCCTCGGCGCGCGCAAGTGCGCGACAAGCTCGCTCTTCGCGTGCGGCATCCGGCTTGCTCGGTGCCGAGGTCATGGACACCAACGGTCGTCGCGTCGACGTCCCCGCCGACCTGATCGTCGCCGCCATGTTCTGCTGCGTGCTCGTCGGGATCGGCGTGCTGTCGCCGCGTCGGCTCAGCTTCTGGCATGCGTCCGTGGTCCTTCCCTTCTGCGCCCTGCTCGTGCTGCTCGTCATCGGCGCGATGCGCACGATGACGGCCCGCGATCGCAGCTTCGCGACGCTCGCGCGACGTTCGAAGGTCCTGATCGCAGATTGGCTGCCGCTCGTCGTCGGCGTGCTGGTGTACGAGAACGTGAACGACCTCACGTACATGCTCCGGCCGAACACCGTCGACGTCGCGCTCCGCGTGCTCGACGAACGACTCTTCGGGATCACGCCTTCGCTGGCGTTCGACCGAATCATGACGCCGTGGCTCAACGAGGTGATGAGCGCTGCGTACGCCCTGTACTTCGTCTACCCACTGCTCATCCTCGTGCTGACGTATCGTCGCGGCGACCTGGTGCGTTTCCGCGAGTTCAGCCTCGCGCTGTCGATCTGTCTGTACCTCGGCCTGCTCGGCTTCGTGCTCGTGCCGGCGATAGGGCCGCGCTACGCCTTCCCGTCAGAGTTCCGCGCTGAGCTCGTGGGTCCGTGGCTCACAGAGCCGGCGGCACGCGCGTGGAACCTCATCGAGCAGATCCAACGCGATTGCTTTCCCAGCTTGCACACGGCGCTCACGATGTTGTCGCTCATCTATTTCGTGCGGCTGCGCCGAACGTTGCCGCACGGCCGGCTCCTGCTCGCGACCGTGACGATGCCGATCGTGCTGCTCTGGGTATCGACGATGTACTTGCGCTACCACTACGGCATCGACGTGATTGCAGGCGCGCTCCTTGCGTGGGGCGTGAGCCGCGCCGCGCCGTACGTAGACGCTCGCTACCGATCTTCACGCCGATTGAGATGCGCCGTGCAACGAGTTTGACTCGCGCTGGCTGCGATGTGAACATCCGAGCAGTGTCGGTCCTCGAGCGCTTTCATCCGGTCGTCGCGGCCTGGTTCTCTGAACGGTTCGCTTCGCCCACCGAGGCGCAAGCGCAAGGGTGGGCTTCCATCCTCGACGGCAACGACACGCTCGTCATGGCTCCGACCGGCTCGGGCAAGACGCTCGCCGCATTCCTCGCCGGACTCGATCGCTTGGTGCGGCGCGCGGTCGCCGGGGCGCTCGACGAC
Source organism: Myxococcales bacterium (assembly GCA_043741435.1). Lineage (GTDB taxonomy): Bacteria > Myxococcota_A > Polyangia > Palsa-1104 > Palsa-1104 > JBDTCO01. Next base: position 24,090 of record JAYUBF010000292.1, on the reverse strand, counting down.
AAGATTCGCATCGTCTACGTGTCGCCACTGAAGGCACTCGGAGCGGACATCGAGCGCAACCTCATCGCGCCGTTGCGTGGCATCGAGGACATGGCCATTCGCATGGGGCGCATGGTGCCACCCATCCGCACGGCGCTGCGCACGGGTGACACCACGCAGGCCGACCGCGCGAAGATCCTGCGTCGCCCGCCGCACATCCTCATCACCACGCCCGAGTCGCTCTACCTCATGCTCACCTCCGAGCGTGGGCGCGGGATCCTCGGCGACGTCGAGAGCGTCATCGTCGACGAGGTGCACTCGTTGTACGGCAACAAGCGGGGCGCACACCTCGCGCTCTCGCTCGAGCGGCTCGGCGCATTGGTCGACGGCAGGGATCTCGCGAGCGGCAACGCAGCACGTGCGCGTTCCGCGCCGCTTCCCCTCCCGGGCGTCGCTGGCCGGCTGCAGCGCATCGGCCTCTCCGCGACGGTGGAGCCGCCCCCCGAGGCTGCGCGCTTCCTGGTCGGCTGCGATGGGCAGGGTACCCGCGCGTGCACGCTCATCGACGCGGGGCGCCGCCAGCCGCTCGATCTCGCGATCCAGACCCCGGAGGAGCCACTCGGTGCCGTCGCATCGCGCAATGCGTGGGGCGACATCTACAAGCAGATCGCCGATCACGTCACGGAGAACCGCTCCACGCTGATCTTCGTCCCATCCCGTCGGTTGGCCGAGCGCGTGGCACACGACCTCGAGCCGCTCCTCGCGGTTCGCGTGGGCGAGGGCCGGATCGCCGCGCACCACGGCGCCTTGTCGAAGCGCACCCGCTTGCTCGTCGAGCGCAGGCTCCAATCGGGCGAGCTGCGAGCGGTGGTGGCCACCGCCTCGCTCGAGCTCGGTATCGACATCGGTCACGTGGACCTGGTGTGTCAGATCGGCTCACCGCGCGCGATCTCCGTGCTGCGCCAGCGCATCGGGCGTGCGCGTCACTCCGTCGGGGGCACGCCCAAGGGGCGTATCTTCGCGCTGACCCGCGACGAGCTCATCGAGGTCATGGCCGGCGTTCGCGCAATGCGCTCGGGCAACCTCGACCGGCCCGTGGTGCGCGACGCGCCGCTCGACGTGCTGTCGCAGCAGCTCGTGGCCACCGCAGCAGCATCGGACTGGCAAGAGGATGCGTTGTTCGATCTGTGCCGGGGAGCCGCGCCATACGCAGACCTGCCGCGCGAGCGCTTCGATCAGGTTCTCTCCATGCTGGGCGACGGCATCGCCACGCGTCGGGGCCGCGCCAGCGCGCACCTGCATCTCGATCGCATCGCCCAGAGCGTGCGCGGTCGCCGCGGTGCACGGCTGGCAGCGCTCACGTCGGGGGGCGCGATCCCGGACAAGGCCGACTACACCGTCATCGAAGAGCCGACGGACGCGGTGGTGGGTACGCTCGACGAAGACTTCGCCATCGAGTCCTCGGCCGGCGACATCTTCTTGCTCGGTTCCACGTCGTGGAAGATCCGCCGCGTGATCGACGGCCAGGTGCGCGTCGAAGATGCGCACGGTGCGCCACCGACGGTGCCGTTCTGGAACGGCGAGGGACTGGCCCGCACCGCGGAGCTGTCCGACGAGGTGTGCGCCTTGCGCGAGACGCTGGCGGCCTTCGTCACGCGCATCGGCGCCGGCGAGGCCGACGCGGCCCGCGAGGCGCTCGCGTGGTGCGAGGCGGAGTGCGCAATCGATGGTGCGGGTGCGTCGCAGGCCCTCGATTACATCGCCGAGGGCATGAGCGCGCTCGGCGCCTTGCCCACGCGCAACGAGCTCGTGGCCGAGCGCTTCTTCGACGACTCGGGCGGCATGCAGTTGGTGTTGCACGCACCGCTGGGCGCCCGGGTGAACCGCGCGTGGGGGCTCGCGCTGCGCAAGAGCTTCTGCCGCAGCTTCGACTTCGAGCTACAGGCCGCGGCCACCGACGACGCGGTGCTGCTGTCACTGGGGCCGCAACACAGCTTCCCTCTCGAGACCATCTTCGACTTCGTACGGTCCGCAAAGGCGCGCGAGGTGCTGGAGCAAGCGGTCTTGCAATCGCCCATGTGGGAGACGCGCTGGCGTTGGAACGCGACGCGCTCTCTCGCGGTGCTGCGTCACCAAGGCGGCAAGCGGACGCCGCCGCAGCTGCTGCGTATGCGCGCGAACGACCTGCTGGCTGCCGTGTTCCCCGAGTCCGCCGGCTGCCAGGACAACCACGGCGGCGGCGATCTCGAGCTGCCCGACCACCCGTTGGTCAAAGAAACGATGGATGACTGCCTGCACGATGCGATGGACCTGTTCGGGCTCGTCGCGCTGCTCGAGTCCCTCGAGGCAAAGACGGTCACGATCCGCGCGCGCGATACCGTCACTCCGTCGGTGTTCTCGCACGCGATCCTCAACGCGAACCCGTATTCGTTCCTCGACGACGCGCCCCTCGAAGAGCGCCGCACGCGCGCGGTGCAGCTCGGACCGAAGGCCAAGCGTGGTGCGGCAGGCATCCTGGAAGCCGATCACCTCTCCATCGATCCTCTGGCGGTGGATGCGGTCCTCTCGGAGGTCGCACCCGACCCGCGCGATGCCGACGAGCTGCACGATCTGTTGCTCACCGTCGGTCTGTGGCCGCAAGGCACGGGCCCGCGTTCGTGGGACGAGCAGGGCTGGCCGGCGTTGCTTTCCACGCTGCAGCGCTCGCGACGCGCCTCTACCTTCGAGGCGCGCACGCGGGAAGGTCGGGTCACCGAAGGGTGGGTCGCCACCGAGCGTGTCCCGGAGCTCGAGCTGATCTTCAGCGAGGTCACGCTCGGCGACGACCTGTCCGCCGAGCTCGCGATCCTCGCGGCGCGATCACCGCAGGCGGCCGAGCGAGCACCCGAGCAAGTGGTGGCCATGGCGTGTGTCGGCTGGTTGCGCATGGTGGGTCCGCGTTCGGCGCAGGCGTTGGCGCTCGAGCTGGGCCTCGCCGAGAGTGACGTGGAGGTAGGCCTCGCACGGCTCGAGTCCGATGGCCAGGTGTTGAGCGGTCGTTTCCAGCCGGGCGCGACCACGTTGCTGTGGTGCGAGCGCGGTCTGTTGCAGCGCATCCATCGGCGCACGATCGGGCGCCGGCGCTCCGAGGTTCGGGCGGTCTCGCAGAGCGAGCTCTATCGTTTCTTGACCCATTGGCAGCATGTGGCACCGACGAGTCGGGTCGAAGGCATCGAGGGCTTGCGCACGGTCATCGAGCAGCTCGAGGGGCTCGAGCTCCCGGCCGCTGCGTGGGAACGCGACGTGCTGCCAGCGCGCATCTCCGACTACGACCCCACTTGGCTCGACCAGCTGTGCCTGTCGGGCGAGTGCGCCTGGGGGCGCCTCCAGATCGTCGAGCCGGAGGCGCCCGAGGATGGAGCGAAGCGTCGCGTGTTCGGTGCGTACGGAGCCTCCGGTGCGATCGCGCTGTTCCTGCGCGAGCACGGTGACTGGTTGGTGCAGCGGTCGATCAAAGGCGATGGCGACGGCGATGTGAAGCCACTGGCGCAATGGAACACGCTGTCAGACGAAGCGCGCCGTCTGGCGGAGCACTTCGAGCGGCGCGGAGCGGCTTTCCTGACCGAGCTCGCAGCCGGCTCACTCGAGCGCGACGGCGAGCTGCGCTCGAAGAAGGTCGACGACGCGTTGTGGGAGCTCGTGCGCTGCGGCGTGCTGGCGTCCGATGGCTTCGACGGCTTGCGTGCGCTCATCGCGCGGCGCAAGGGTCGCAAATCGTCGTTGACAGGCACACGTGAAAACCCGCGCTCGGTCGGGCGTTGGTCGCTCATCCATCGCGATGCGCGTCCGCGCGATGGTGAAGCCGGTGCACTGCGCGACGGCAGCCCCGTCGAGCACGCATGGCTGTATTTGAAGCGCTACGGCATCGTCACGCGAGATCTCCTCGCGCGCGAGACGCTGGCTCCGAGCTGGCGCGAGCTGGTCGAGGTCTATCGGCGGCTCGAAGCGCGCGGCGAGATTCGCGGTGGGCGCTTCGTCACCGGGCTGCGTGGCGAGCAGTTCGCGCTACCGTCCGCGCTCGAGCAACTGGTGTCGCTGTCCCGAGCACGCGCGAAAGAGCAATCGACCTCGACCTCCGGGAGACCAGAAACAGTCAGCGTGGGGGCAGCCGATCCGCTCAACCTCGTGGGCATCTTGTCGCCCGGTGGCCGCTGGTCTTCGCTGTCGACGGAACGCATCGTCGTCGAAGATGGCGTGCCGCGCGTGCCCGTCGTGGCGCACGTGCCCACCGTCGACGATCGCTTCGTGACCCACGCCGTCGCGACGCCGTAGCGCCCGTCAGCGCGAACGACCGCCTTTGTGTTTCTTGGCGATATCCTGCGCGATGACGGCCGCGGGACGGATCATCGCCGTGTCGATGCCGCCACCAGCGGTGAGCATGCCGATGAAGCGGTGGGTTACGGTGTCGAACACCGGGCTCCCGCTCGATCCGTTCTGCTGAGGCAGGCTCGCGACCTCGAAGCCTTCGATCGTGAATCCCTGTGCCGACCCGACCTGCAACATCTTCGGTGTGATGGTGCCGGCGAGCGCGGCTTGGTACGCAGCTCGGTGGGTCGGTCCCGATACGAGTCCTTGTCCGACCACGCCTTTCTCATCGGCCCAGATCCGCGGGAATGACGGATTGTACAAACGCTGCCCATCCTCGAGCGACTTCGCAGCGCTGGTGGAGAGCCGCGTGCAAGGTAGCTTCCTGAGCGACGGAGGCAGATCGACCTCGAGGCGCACGTAGTCGATCTTGGCGTCGTGCTCGATGACGCGCAGCACGCGCGCGGAGACCGGTGGCGCATCCGCGCCATCGGGGTAGAAGAGGACCTCATCGCCCGCGACGCGATCTCGCTCGAAGAGCGCAACGTGGTTCGCCGTCATGACGACCGCGCGCTCCGGGTGCTGCTGATCGTGGACGAGGAAGGCGGTACCACCGGTGCGGCCGTCCTTGCGCCGATACAATCCCACGCCGCTGAACGACGCCCTGAGCTTCGGTGTTGTCTTCACCAGTCGGTCACTCAGCGAAGCCGACAGGATGTGGAAGCGAGGTGTCTCGCCTGCAAGCGCGGGCAGGGAAACCACGGAAAGCATGGTGCCCGCGATCAAGCGCCATCGTGTCCACATGTGCGACTCTCAATGCAAGCGCAGTGCTCGCGCAAAGCCTTTCAAGTTCAAATACATAGTCCGCGTTTGAGATGCGCTGGCCGGCCCAGTCGCCGGCTTCTCTCGGCGTCGGAATCGTGGCACACTGTTCCGATTAACTTTGGGTGCACCCTGGCCCGCGTGAAGGACTTCTACTCTCCGATGAGCGCTAGGCTGGTCCATAGCAGCAAGACTCAGATCATCGCCGACCCAGCGCACGAACGGGTGCGCGTGGTGCTCGAGCGAGCGCGCAATTTCGTGGAGGAGTGGCTCGAACGCGTACTGCCCCCGCAGGAGACTCCTCCTACGCGGCTGCACAACGCGATGAAGTGGGCGGTCATCCCGGGCGGCGCACGTGCGCGCCCTCTGCTGTGCCGCCTCGTCGCTGACGTCTATGGCGGCGGAGACGACGAGCTGGTCGGGCGCATGGCCGCTGCCGTGGAGCTGGTGCACTGCGCATCGCTGGTGCAAGACGACTTGCCATGCTTCGACGACGCCGCCACGCGTCGCGGCCGGCCCGCATGTCACAAAGAATACGACGACGCCACGGCGATCCTCGTCGGTGATGCGCTGCTGACGCTGGCGTTCGAGACCCTCGCCAACGCCTCGCCGCGACGCGCGTCCGAAGCGTTTCGCCTCATCGGGGTCCTCACGAACGCGACCGGATCGGCGAACGGCGTCATCGGAGGCCAAGCGCTCGAGCTCGAGCCACACGCGGTCGATCTCGGGATGTACCACCGGCAGAAGACCGCGGCGTTGTTCCGCGCCGCAGCTGCGGGGGGCGCCATCTGCTGTGGGGAAGAAGGCGAAGTGTCTCGCTGGGCACGCATCGGTGAGCTGGTGGGCGTCGCGCTCCAGCTGCGCGACGATCTCGAGGACGTCGAGGCAAGCGAGAGCTCCACGGGCAAGACCGGTAATCGTGACCTCGTGCTCGGGCGCCCCAATGCCGCGCTGTTCGAGGGCACCGAGCCCACGCGCTCACGTCGTGCAGTCCTCGTCGAGGCGGTGCGCGAGCTGCTCGGACCATCGACGCCGCAGAGCGAAGCCTTGCACCTCCTCGTGCAGGAGGTCACCCGTCCTCGGACCGGTGGTTGACATGCGAGCGTGCTCCCTCGTCGGTCAGCCCGGTGTCCGGTAGCGCAGCACGCCGAGACCGCCGAGCCGCACGCTCCACTGCGCAAGCTCCACGCCGGTCAGGTGCGAGAACACCTCGCCATACATCGCCGGCCGCTTCTGCGCGGTGAGCCGCATGAACGAGACGAACTCGGAGAAGCCGATCTCGTCGCGCACGAACGCCGCGTACACGTCTTGTCCCATCTCGTGCAGCGTCGAGAAAGCGGCGTCGAGGAGCTGGTTCACGTCGCGTGGATCGCGCCGATGTCGCGGCCGCTCGGCCATCATGAGCGTGAGGCCCCCCATCACGCGCAGCGCGGGTGGCTCCGTCCAGCAGGCCGCGAGCGCGCGACGCGTCAGCCGATCCTCGGCGAGGCACGCAACGAGCGAATCGGCCACGGGCTGGAACGAGCGCAGCATGGAGCCGAAACCACAGAACGTGAGCGGCGAGTGGCGGGAGGCCGCATCACCAACGAGCAACACGCGGTCGGCCGGCGACGCCGGCATCGGCCGCAGCCGCGTGTACGCCGGGATGTAGCCGTACGTGGGCTTCACCAGCCGCGGTGAACCCCGTTTGTAGCGCGGCAACGTCCGGAAGAAGCGCTCGTACAGCGACAGCAGCGGCTGCGCCGACATGCGCTCCGGCTCTTCGTAATAGAAGAGGTAGGTGGTCAACACGTCGTGCCGAGACGGGAACCCCTCCCAGATATGCTGATGACCTTCTTCCACGTCTTCGGTGGTCACCAGGATCTCGCCGCGCTTCGAGTCGAGCTCGTCGTTGGCATCGCCGAGTGGGATGTCGGCCAATACGCCACCAACAGTGGGGCATACCAAATCAAAGCGCGCGTGCGGGCTCGCAGCACCGGTGCCGTCGAGGAGCACGCGGCCGCTCAGTCGCACGCTGCCTGCGTCGGTGCGCAGCGTGACCTGCACGCCACCGACGCCGCGCGCGTACCCGAGCAGCGTGTGCTTCGGGAGCAACGTCGCGCCGGCGCGCCGGGCCCGTTCGCGCAGTCCTGCCAGCAACGGCGCAGCCGAGACCACCACGTCGAGCACGTTGCGCACCGGATAGGTGCCGCCGCCGTGCCAGCGACAGATGCCGTCTCGATATTCTGCCTCCACCAGGGCTTCGACTTCCTCGTCGGTGAAGAGCCCCGAGGCCACGAGCGGGCGCAGCTCGCGGCGGCTTGCATTCCATTCGCGGTGGCCGACGCCGATCTCGCCGCGATCGAACACGATGACCTTGAAGCCCCGGTGCGCGAGGTATGCGGCGTAGAAGAGCGATAGGCCACCCCCCGCGAGCAGCACGTCGCAGTCGAGCGCCGCGTGTCGATCGGGACCATCGTCGCGGATCTCGACGGCGTCACGCAGGTTCCAGCGTGCCTCGAGATCGGCCACGTGCTCCAACGCCGCCTGTCCATCGGGCAGCGCGGCGAACGCCTGCGCCGTGAGCGGGAACCGATCCGCGATCATCGCGTGCGCTCCTTGACCGCGAGGCCACAGGCGCGGATCTCGGCCGCCAGCGCAGCGTCGGCCGGCCCGATCGAAGCGAGCGACGAGATCGGCGTGCTGGGCCCGAGCGCTGCGACCGACGCCCGCAGCACCAACAGGAGCTTCTTCGGCAGCGGTACGTAGGCTCGCGTCGAAACCGAGTCGCAGTCGTTGGCGCGTACGGCGTCACCGATGGCCGAGTAGATGTGACGGCTCGACGCGATCGCCAGGCGGCAGCCGCGTGGCAACAACGCGACGCCGAGATCGGCCGCGCGGTAGTGGCGATCCGCGAGGTCGAGCAGCTGGGCAACGGCCTTGCGTGCCGCGGGCTCGGCCGGCCCTTGGCGCAGCTTGCGTGGGTCCGCACCAACGGAAGACAGGAGCTCGGCGGGCAGGTACACGCGATCGCGGCGCGCGTCCTCACCGACGTCGCGCGCGATGTTGGTGAGCTGCATGGCCACGCCCAGATCCGCTGCGCGCAAGAGCGCGACGTCACCGCGGTAGCCCATCACGCGGGTCATCATGAGGCCGACGCTCGAGGCCACACGGAAGCAATACGCGAGGAGCTGGTCGAAGCGCTCGTAGCGCGTTCCGACCGCGTCCATCTCCATGCCTTGCAACAAGGCCTCGGGCAGCGCGCGTGGGATGTCGTAGCGCTCGGCGATGAAGGCGTAGGCGCGATCGATGGCGTTGCTGAAGGCAGCCGACATGCCTTCGGTGGAGGCGGCCTTGCCGAGCGTGCCGTACACCGCATCGAGCCGGCTGCGCAGACCCTCGACGCGAACCATCGCCGCGGTTCCGGCTTCGCCCTCGTCGACGGCATCGTCGGCGCGGCGACAAAATGCGTACAGCGCCCACGACGCTTCTCGGACGCGCTTGGGCAGCAGCAGCGACGAAAGGTAGAAGCTCTTCGAGTGGTGCTTGATCCAGGCGCGACACGCCTCGCGATCATCCGCGGCCAAGCCGCGTTCGCGGGCGAGCGCGCTCACCGGCCGGCGTGCGTGGCCGCGATGGGATCGCGGGCGTTCCCGGTGCCGGGGTAGTGCGGGATGAGGCGATCCACCACCTTTGCCGACGAGATGACCCCGGGCAGACCCGCGCCCGGGTGCGTGCCGGCCCCAACGAAGTAGAGGTTGGCGATGTCTTCGCTGCGGTTGTGGAAGCGGAAGTAGGCGCTCTGGCGGAGCGTGGGCTGGATCGAGAACGCGGCACCGCGCTCGGACAGGAGCTCGTTTTGGAAGTGCCGCGGGCTGATGATGCGGCTCGTGACGAGGTTGTCGCGCAGGCCCGGGATGCCACCGTTCTTCTCGAGGTGAGCGAAGATCTTGTCCTGATAGCGCGGCTCCTCGGACTCCCAATCGGTGCCACTCTCCATATGCGGCACCGGTGACAGGACGTAGAAGTTCTCGCAGCCAGGTGGCGCCAGCGTCGGATCCGTTCGCGTGGGCGCGTGGAGGTACAGGCTGAAGTCCTCGGCGAGCACCTTCTTGTCGAAGATGTCGTCGAGGAGCTCTTCGTAGCGCGGCCCGAGGAGGATCGTGTGGTGCGCTTGGTTCGGGTAGGTCTTCTTCGTGCCGAAGTAGACGACGACGAGCCCCATCGAGTAGGCCATCTTGTCGATGCGACGGTCGGTGTTCTTCTTGCGGACCGACGCGTCGATGTAGTGTTTGTAAACGTGCGCAGCGTCGGCGTTGCAGACGGCCAGCTCGCACGGCAACACCGCACCACCGGTGAGGCGCACGCCGGTGACCTTGGGCCCCGCGGCCGATTTCTCGACGACGATCTGGTCCACCTCGCTCGAGAACCGGACGTCGCCGCCCAGATCCACGAACAGCTTCACCAGCGAGTCGACGATGGCGCCGGTGCCGCCGAGCGCGAACCAGACGCCCCACTTGCGCTCGAGGAACGCGATGAGCGCGTAGATGGAGGTGGTCGAGAACGGATTGCCACCGACGAGGAGCGGGTGGAACGACAGTACGGTGCGCAGCGCCGGATCTTTGATGAACTTCTTCACCAGCGAGAACACCGACAGGTGAGAACGCAGCGCGATCATCTTCGGCACGATCTTCACCATGTCGGTGAAGCGCAGGAAGGGCACGTCGGCGAGGTCTTCGAAGCCGACCTTGAAGATGGCCTCCGACGCCGCGACGAACCGGTGGTAGCCGTCGACGTCACCCGGATTGAACCTGCCGATCTCGGCCGCCATGCGCTCCGCGTCGCCCGAGTAGTCGAACTGCCGCTCGTCGTGGAACCGGATGCGATAAAACGGATCGACCGGCACCAGCTTGAGGCGCTCGTTCATGTCGACGCCGGCGAGCGTGAACAGCTCGTCGAGGACGAACGGCGCGGTCACAACGGTGGGCCCGCCATCGAAGCTGAAGCCTGCGTCGCGATACACGTAGGCGCGGCCGCCGGCCTGATCGCGTTTGTCCACCAGCGTGACGCGGAAGCCGCGTGCCTGGAGACGGATCGCAGCCGCGATGCCACCGAAGCCAGCGCCGATGACGACGACGCGCGGAGAGCCCGCAGGGACGGCAGAGTTGCTGGAGGCAGTCATGAAGTGCGCGAGTCTACTACCTGGGAGGCGGGTGCGCGCTGAATAGCCAGTGACCCGCGCCGTTGGTTTGTTGCTCCTCAACCCGAATTAATGGAAGGCTAAGACATGCGTGCAAACTGGTTTCGTTCCCTGCTCGTCCTCGCCGCTCTTGCCACCCTGCCATCGTGCTTCAAGATCGGCAACGATCTGAGCGGGACGTGCAAGGCGGGCGACGAATGTGTGTGCGACCTGATCGGCAATTGCGGCCGAACGTGCCCGAGCGGTGGCTGCTCCTTCGTGTGCAAGGGGACGAGCAACTGCACGTTCGACTGCGCGGGCGGCAACTGCCAGACGTTGTGCGCCAACACGGGCAACTGCATCACCGAGTGCGCCGGCGCCGGCTGCACCGTCGACTGCAAACAGAACGCCGGCAACTGCATCCTGCACAACCCCCAGGATCTGTCGGTGCCGATCGACTTTACCCCCGCGCCAGATCTGTCGGCCCGCGATCTCTCGTCGCTTGACTGACGCGAGAATCGCCTGACGCGAGAATCGCCTGACGCGAGAATCGTCGGAGTTCACAGAACCGTTGCAGGAAATCACTTCTCTCGTTGCCGCGTGTGTGTCTACAGTCCGCGCCGCCGCAAGGAGGCATCCGACAACAAATGCTCGCACCCGCAGGTGTAATCCCCCGTCGCTGGAACGTCACCGACTCCGCCGAAATCTATGGCGTACGTTCGTGGGGCGGCAGCTACTTCTCGATCAACGATGCCGGCAACGTCAGCGTCACCCCATGTGGCAACGTCCCCAGCAAGGAGGGGGGGAAGGTGCCGGCCGTCGACATGAAGGAGCTCGTCGACGAGGTGCGTCGCCGCGGCATCGGCCTGCCGCTGCTGATCCGCTTCTCCGACATCCTGCAGGATCGCGTGATGGAGCTGAACGGAGCCTTCCGTCGCGCCATCGCCGAGTATGGCTACAAAGGCACCTACAAGGGCGTCTACCCGATCAAGGTCAACCAGGACCGCTACGTGGTCGAGCAGATCACGAAGACGGGCAAGATCTTCAACTACGGCCTCGAGGCCGGTTCGAAGCCCGAGCTGCTGGCCGTCATCGCGATGCTCGAAGACGAAGACGCGCTCGTCATCTGCAACGGCTACAAGGACGAGGAGTACGTGGAGACCGCGCTGCTCGCCCAGAAGCTCGGTCGCACCATCATCCTCGTCGTCGAAAAGTATTCCGAGGTCCCGCTCATCTGCGAGATCGCGAAGCGCACGGGCGTGAAGCCGCACATCGGCATGCGCGCGAAACTCTCCACCCGCGGCTCCGGCCGCTGGGAAGCGTCGGGCGGTGACCGCAGCAAGTTCGGCCTCACCTCTGCCGAGATGATCGAGGCGGTCGAGTACCTGAAGGCGCACGATCTATTGTCATCGTTCGAGCTGCTGCACTTCCACCTCGGCTCGCAGATCAGCGCGATCCGCTCGGTGAAGAATGCGATGCGTGAGGCCGGGCGGTTCTACGTCGAGCTGTGCAAGCTGGGCGCGCCGCTGCGCTTCCTCGACGTGGGCGGTGGTCTCGGCGTGGATTACGACGGCTCGCAGACCAACTTCTCTTCGTCGATGAACTACTCGATGCAGGAGTACTCGAACGACATCGTCTATTCGATGATGGAGCTGTGCGACGAGGCGAACATCGCTCATCCCACGTTGGTCTCGGAGTCGGGTCGCGCGATCGTCGCGCACCACGCGGTGCTCATCCTCGACATCCTCGGCGTGTCCGAGTTCGACGTGGGCCGCGTGCCCGAGCAGGCACCGCCGGGCTCACCGCCAGTGGTGCGCAACCTCGTCGACGCGAACAAGGAAGTCTCCCGGAAGAACTACCTCGAGGTCTATCACGACGCCCTCGAGTACAAGGACGAGTGCCTCACGTTGTTCTCGCTGGGTCACCTCTCGCTGGCCCAGCGCGTCGTCGCGGAGCAAGCGTTCTGGGGGCTCTGCCAGAAGATCCTGCGCATCGTGCGCGAGCTCAAGGAGCCGCCCGAGGAGCTCGAGGGGCTCGAGAAGGCGCTGGCCGACACCTATTTCTGCAACTTCTCGATGTTCCAGTCGCTGCCCGACTCCTGGGCCATCGATCAGCTGTTCCCCATTCTACCCATCCACCGTCTCGACGAGGAACCGTCGCGTCGCGCGGTGCTGGCCGACATCACCTGCGACTCCGACGGCAAGATCGACAACTTCATCGATCGCCGTGACGTGAAGCACGTGCTCGAGCTGCACCCGCTCAAGGAGCAGGACTACCACCTCGGCATCTTCATGGTGGGCGCGTACCAGGAGATCCTCGGCGACCTCCACAACCTGTTCGGTGACACCAACACGGTCATCGTTTCGATGGGCGAGTCTGGCTACCACATCGATCACGTGGTCCCGGGCGACTCGGTCACCTCGGTCCTCAAGTACGTGAGCTACCAACCCGAGGACCTCATCGCGCGCGTGCGTCGCTACACGGAGGAGGCCATCCGTTCGAAGCGCATGACCCTCGAAGAAGCGCGCACGCTGCTCCGCACGTACGAAGCCGGCCTCGGCGGCTACACGTACCTGGAGCGCGATTAGAACAACGAAGCCAGCTGCGACGCGGTGCGGTTCAGCTCGCCGCGCAGGATCTCGAGCTTCTGCGCACCGAGGCCCAGGGCGCGAGCGCTCTCGTATACCTCGGGGATGCGCGTGCCGTTGCGCTGGGCGTCGACGCGCAGCGCATTGAGGCCCGACACCAGGCGCACGGTGTGTAGCACCATCGACTCGGGGCCGGGGTCGACGGCGCCGTCGTGATGGTGCGCGCAGATCTGAATGAGACCATCGGGCAAGGACCAGCGTCGCAGGAGCGAGACGCCGACCTGCACGTGCACGTCTTCGATCACGCGGTGGATGACATTCTCGCTCATGCCGCGGTTCGCTTGCCCGCACATGACCATGCCGGCGAGCGACTGCAGGGCCACCACCTTACCGATGTCGTGGAACAGCGCACCGGCGAACGCGAGCTCCGCGCGCGCGATGCGGGTGCGCTCGGCAAGGCGTGAGCTCACCAATGCCGCCGTCATCGAGTCGCGGAACAGGCTTCTGAAGACGTTGGGGAACACGTCGTGCTGCGCTCGGGTTTGCACGTCGAACAACGACTGCGCCGCCACGCCGGACACGATCTGGCTCGCGTTCAGCGTGCCGAGGCGCCCGACGGCGTCTCGCAGATCGTCGACGGGTGCCGTCGCCGTGTAGAGCGCGCTGTTCGCAGCCCGCATGAGCCCGGCCGCGATCGCCACGTCGGTGTGCGCGAGCTTCACGAGCTCGTCGAAGTCGAACTCGCGGCGAGACAGTGCCCGCGCCGCACGCTCGGGAAAGGCACTGGGCGCGGGCAGCTCTTCGAGCGAGCGTTCGAGCAGATCGGACGCCAGCGTGGCGATGAGATCGAGCTCAGCCGGATCATAGCTGACCAGATCTTCGCCCACGACGAGCTCGTCGGCGTCGATGTCAACTTCGATCTCGGCGGCGACCTCCACGACGATCGGGATCGCGGCGACGGCATCGAACACCGGCGCTTCGGCGTGCGCGGGCGCGACGACGGCGGGCGAGAAGACCCATCGCCACCAACCCGTGAGCGTCTGCCACAGCGCCTGCATTCACCCCATGGGTCGACCGGAGCAGTGAGAAATGAAGGCCGGATCTCCTCTACTGGATGTAGTTGACGAGCAGCGGCGCGCACACCGGTTGCACCTTGTCGAGGCATGACGCCGAGACGGGCGGATCCGAGGAGATCTGGCCGCAGGTGGAGACGCGGCCGTTGAAGCCGATCATGACTTCGTTCGCAGCGCAGCCGACCCAGGACACCGCGGTGGCGCCCACCGATGGACCGTAATCGTAGCCATTCTCGCTGCCGACCTTTGCCATGGTGAGGCTCAAGGTGTTGTCGGCGTTCAGCATCGCGGTCGCGCTGCCGCAGGTCGCGAAGAGGCCCGTGATGCCTCCGACTTGCGACCCCGCGAGCGTCTTCACGTCGTAGCTGCCGCGCATCGAGAACACGGCTCGGAGGCCGAGCCCGCCACAGGCGATCGTGATCGGCGTGCCAGTCCCCGTCGCTGGTGGGTCCGCGATGAGCGAGACGTACGGCGAAGGCATCACGGCTTGGGTGGCGAGCGTGTACGTTCCGGTCGCGGTCCGCGTGAGCGTGGCCTTGCTGCAACCGAGCCGAATGCCCGCGACCTGGAACATCGCGTCGTAGAACTCGAGCACGAGCCCGGTCAAAAAGGAGTCGGCCGGGCACTTCACGTTGAGGTCCTTGGCGTTTGCGTTGCCGCTGGCACCGACGAGTGGCGCGAGCGGACGCGCGGTGCCGATGCCGATCGACAGTGGGCAGCCGTTGTTCACCTTGCCGTCGCAGTTGTCGTCGAGGTCGTTCGAGCAGCTCTCTTTGGCGGCCGGAAGAACCTGTGCTTGGCAGTCGCCGAGGATGCCGATGCACGACTGCGCGCCCGAGGCGCAAATGCCTATCCCTGCGGTGCCGGCGGGTCCCGTGTAGCAGTCCTGGACCGTCGAATCCGGCGTACACATCGCCTGCTTGCCATCGCAGGTTACCGTCCCGGTATCGCACTTTCCGGGGTTGCCGCTCGTGCACAGGGTCCCTCCGCCGACGCAGGAGGTCGTGTTGCGGGCCATGTCCTGGAAGTTGATCGCGCCGCCATCTCGTCGGCCCACCACGTTGTCGTCGATGCCCGGGGTACACGCTGAGGGCGCGAGCCACAGGACGGCCACGGCCACGGCTCCGCCTACTGAGCCAACGCGCGCGCGGAAGACAAGCGACGCCATTTCCGGAGTATAGCCGATCGCGAATTAGCGCACTTGCACAAAAATATCTAGACTCGCGTGATTCGTGCTAGACGCGCCCGCATGTCGGATGTGGTGGTGGAGAGGTTTGCGGAGCCCGCATCGTTCGTGCGCGGGCTCTCGGCTGCTCGGCGGAACGGGCTGACGCCGCGCGGCCTCCTGTTCTTGGCGCTCGCGCCCGATGGAAGCGTGCATATCGGGACACCCGCCGATGGCGACAGGGTCACGTCCATAAAGATCGGCGAGAAGCTCGCACTGGTGTGGCCGGCCGAGGGCCGCTATTTCCACTACGACGCCATCCATCGCCTGCCCGGAAACTTCACGCTGTACAACGGCGACCGACGACTGAAGGATCCGGGCGACGCGCTCGAGATCGCACAGATCGTGGCTGGCTTCCTCAAGGGCTCGAGCACCAAGAACGTGCTGTTCGGTTGTACCGCACACCAACCGGGTAGCTGGCTCTCCATCGGCCGCCAGACGGTTCCCCTGCACGAGCTCGGCTTCGTCGAGGTGGTGCCCGTGCCGCAGGGGCTCATCGCGCGCCGCCAAGTCGATGCGCACCTGTACTTCCTGCCGGCTCACAAGCTCGTCGCCGGTGGCCGCCTCGGTGGATCCGCAGAGGACTGGCAGCCCGTCTACACGTCGAGCCTGGGCAACGTGCTGCTCATGGAGCGGCGGGTGATGGGTGACCGCATCGTGCTTTCCTGCGAGGAGGGCATGGTCGAGGTCAACGTGGCCGAGATTCCGAACGTGTTCGAGACGCTCGCGGTGCGTACCAATGGCACCATGGCCGTGGTCGGGCGCATCGACGGTGGAGCCTTCGCCGTGACCTCGGGCACCAAGCAGGAGTGGGGGCTCAGCGATCTGCGCCCGGCGTTGCTCATCGGCGGCGAGGGCGACAACCTCATCGACCTCGGCCGCGCGCTCAAGATACGCGGCGGCTGATTCGAAGCGCTGCGATCGCGAACAAGAGGAGCGCGACGAGCGGCCAGCCCGCCATCGGGCGACGCTGGCCGCTGAAGTCGCAGCCGCCCGAGTCGGGCAGCTTGCAGAGCTGCAGCGACTGGTCCTTCTTGCACTGCATCGGGGCGGTGCATGACGTTGGCGTACCGTCGCAGGTCTGCGTGCAGTAGCCCTTGCTGCCCGGGCTCACGCAGATGCCGGAGCGGCACGCGTCGTTGCTCGTGCACGCGTCGCCAGTCTTCGCCTTGCGCGGATCGGGCCCGCCTTCGTGCCACGGGTCGGTGCCGGCCGCCGCGAAGGCCTTCGCGATGAGCTCTGGGAAGCCGTCGACGCGCGTGTACAGGTTGTACGTGGTGTACCCGCCGTCATCCACGCAGGCCAAGTACGGTTGTTGCTGCGTCGGCATCTTGCCGTTGCCGCCGCGCGAGACCACGCCGAGAACGGCCTTCGTCGTCTCCGCGTAGGCAGGACCGCCCGAGTCGCCGGAGCAGATCGATTCGCCGACCTCGATCTCGTGCGGGCCGATGCCACCGACGCCGGCAGCATCGATCTCGGGCCCCACGTTGAGGATGGCGATGTTGTCGCGACGGCGGCGACCGTAGCCGTTCGAGTTGTTGCTGAGGCCCCAACCGACCGATCTGAGCATCTCGCCGGCGACGGGCGGCCCGTCGAGCCGGAGCTGCGCGAAGGGCACGGTGGTGACGGGGCGATCGAGCAAGACCAGCGCGATATCTTGGTTGCACAGCGTCTTTGTGTCGGGCACGAAGATCTGCTGGCCCTTCGCATCGAGATCGAACTTGAGCGTGTTGCCGGTGATGACGCCGATATCGGCAGCCTTGCGGTCCGAATAGATCGCGCCGCCGTAGAGGGGCGCGCCGTCGATGTCGCAGGCGCTGTTTTCGTCGGTCTCCGAGACGCAGTGGCGCGCGGTGAGGACGAGGTTCGGCGCGACGAGCACACCAGAGCACGCGCCGGAAAATTGGCCATTTTGGAACAGCGGGATGGCGATCGTCGAGTCGTCCTGCGCGTCCGAGGCGATGCCGTTGATGATCGCTGCCGAGGCGCGACTCACCTCCTCGGGCACCGGCGCCGTGGAGCAAGCGACCATGAGGAGGAACGGCGACAACGAGAGACCGAGCCGGATGCGCAGCGACAAGAGGACCTCCAACGAATAGGCGCTGCGGTCATCGCACGAATCGACAGCGGGTGGCAATGAACGGAAAATTCAGTTCGTTGGGCTCTGCCCCAGGCGCAGGCCCTGGGGAAGGGCGTCGCCGAAGGCCAGCCGCTCTTCGCGGGCCTCGCGCGCGATGGGCTCGAGGACCACGCGCACGAGGCGCTGCCCATCCGGGAGCTCGCGTAGTCGCTCGGCCAAGCGCTTGCGCACGGCCTCGTCGAGATCGCGGGTGCGATCGCCGGACATGCGGGCGATCTCGACGGCCGCCAGGGCTTCGGGCTCGCCCTTCCACGCGAGCGCGAGCAAGCGCTCGAGCCAACGCTCGGCCTTCTTCGGGCTCACCGTCTCGTGGACCGCGCCATACAACGGCACGCGCGCGCCGAGACGACCGAGCGCCCAGTACGCGTGCTCCGGCGGGGCCTTCTTCTCCACCTCGCCGAGCAGCGCATCGCCCAGGTCGCTCTTTGTTCGCGCGGGCAGGCGCTCCATGGACGCGATGGTGCGCCACATCTCCGCCAGCTCTTGTCGTGCGACCGGCTTGCGATCCGTCTTCGGTTTCGGCAGGAGGTACGGCTGGAGGCGCTTCCAGATCTCGTCTTGCTGCGTCTTGGTGAGCCCACCCGAGATGCGGCGCCACATCACCCACCACTCGAGGCGACACGGCTGATCTTTTTCGTGTACGAGGCCCGCGTTGAAGAGCCGCCAGGTCTCCTTCACACGCCAGTCATCGAGCGCGTACCCGAAGCCGGGGCGCAGGCAATAGCCGACGAGGTTCATCCAGCGAGCTTCGTGCGGTGCGCTCTTGCCGCGACCGCCCCGCAGGTCCTTGAGCGGTTCCCACAGCGCACGCAGCGTGGTGGGGCTCCAGCCGTCCTTCGGCCCCATGGGCGATTGCAGCGCCTTCATGATCGACGGGGGCTGCAGCTCGGCGAAGCGAGCGTCGGCCTCGGTGGTGCGCTGGTCGTACAGCGCGCGCAGCATCTCGATCGCCATGCGCAGCGCCTGTGGATCTTCGGCGGGCGCCTCCGCCGCGGGCGCAGCGGCCTCGGAAATGGCGCGCAGGTCGAAGGCCAGGCGCCAGCGGTCGGCGTCATTGCCCGTCGACGTGGCCACGCATTCGATTTCGAGCGCGCCGAGCTCCGAGAGGTGCGTCTCGAGCGCCACGTGCAACGCGACTTCTTGCGACGACCGCGGGTAGCGCAGCACCGTGTACAGCGGGGCTTGCTCGACGAGCTGCGCTTCGGGGACGAGCAAGCGCTCGCCCGGCGTTCCATCCACGCCCGGCGAGGAGAACAAGCGGAAGCGCACGGGCCGATTGGCCAAGACCTCGAGCGCCGTATGCTGGGCACGCACCCGCTCTCCCTCGACGAGACCACGGCTCGCGACGCACAGCACGCTGATGTAGCCCGGCGTGACGTCGGCGGTGTCGACCCCCACGAAGTACGCGTGCAGGGAGCCGCCGCCGATCCGCAGGCCGTGACCGCGCCGCGCGAGGCCGTAGTACGCCGCGCCGCGCGCCACGGCGAGATCGGGCGCAGGATCCGGGAGCTCGACGGGCGGAGCGCCGAGCCAGCTCCCCATGACGTCGAGCACGCGCGCGCGGATCGCCGGCGACTTGGTGACGCCGCCGTTCCACAGGATCTTGGTGGGCTTGGCGCCGTGGCTCTTGAGGAACGCCGCGAGGTGACGCGTGACGGCCGGATCCGCGGCGTACGGCAGCCCGAACTCTTGCAGCGCCGAACGATTGCGATTGGCGCCGGCATCGGCAGCAACCCGCGGGAAGAAGCCGTCGACGATGAGCGCCTCCACTTCGCTGCGCTGTAGCTCGTCGTGTATTGCGCCGCCGAACAAGCGCGAGCCGCGACCCGCGACGGTGACGGTCCAGCTCTGGCGCGCATCGGCCGAGGCCGGGTCGTCGAGCAGCTTCTCCTTGGCGATGCGACACGCTTGCAGCAGCGCGCTGAACACGGCCGGCTCCAGCTTGCCGTCGGGCCTCAGGCGCGACTCGACGCGGCGTGCGAGTGACAGGTCCATGTTGTCGCCACCCAGCAGCAGATGCTCACCGACCGCGGTGCGCTCCAGCTCGGGACGTCCGTCTTTTTCGCCGACCACGCGAATGATGGTGAAGTCGGTGGTGCCGCCGCCGAGGTCGCAGACCAGGATCTCGTCGCCGACCCCGAGGTGATCGCGCCACGTCGGCAGGTGATCGGCGAGCCAGGCATAGAACGCGGCTTGCGGCTCCTCGAGCAACGTGGGGCTCAGGCCGGCATCGGCCGCCGCACGCAGCGTGAGCTGACGCGCGGCCTCGTCGAACGAAGCCGGCACGCACAACACCACGTCGGCGTCGGCCGCCGCCATGCCGGTCGTGCGCGCGAACGAATGGGAGAGGTGCGACAGGTACGCGGCGGACACCGTGACCGGGGAGACCTTGACGAGCGAAGGATCGTCGGCGCCCCACGGCAGGATCGCGGCGAGGCGATCGACGCGCGAGTGCCCGAGCCAGCTCTTCGCCGAGTGCACCACGCGTCCTGGCACCAGCGCACCTTGCGTACGCGCGAGCTCGCCGACGACCTGATGCGGCGCGAGATCGGCGGCGTCCCACGGCATGCGCAGCGCCGCGCGCTCGAGCTCTGCGCCCGGGAGGTACAGCACCGACGGCAGGAGGGGACGCTCTCCAACCTCACCGAGGGCGACGAGCTGGGGAAGGTCGTGGACGGTGATCACGCCCGTGGAGAGAGGCGCGGACGCGAGCGCGCAATGCGTCGTGCCTAGATCGATGCCCAGGACAGCGTGGTGGAGCGGGTCACTCACGGATGCGAATCGCCATCACGTTCGCGCAGGTTGTAGGCGAGTTTGTGCTGAAGACCCTTGTCGCGCTCGACGCAGGAGAGCTGCAGGGTGCCGACCTCGTCGAGGTACGCGCGCAGGCTCACCGGGACGAGCTCGCCGATCGCACCGTCGCTCGGCAACGTGGCCTCGACGGGCGCGAGCTCGGTGAGGCCCACGGCCGGCGTGGCATCGATGAAGCTGCCGGCAGCGTCGTCGCGACGGGTGGACGACGTGAGGAAACGAAACTCCACCGGCTCACCGATGACGAGGCCCAGCTCCGGTGCGTCGATGACGAGCTCGGTGCCTTCTTCCATCCCGAAGGGCGCGACGCACAGGGCGCGCAGCGGAGGCGACATGCCTGGCACGGCGGGAGCGCTCGATTCGATGCCGAGGTAGTACGCGCGCGCGGTGCCACCGCGAATGCGCACGCCTTTGCCGCGCCGCACGAGGCCGTAGTACGCAGCGCCTTCAGCGACGGCGAGGTCGAGATCGGTGCCCGACAAGAGCTTTAGATCGTCCTCGGGCGAATCGCTCCAACCGTCGAGCGTCTCGACGATGCGGCGCTGGAGGAGCTTGGCCTTCATCACGCCGCCGTTGAACAACACGGCCGTGGCCTTCCGATGCGCACCGACGAAGGCAGCGAGGTGCCGCGTGACCGCAGCGTCGGCGGCGTAGGGCAGGCCCAAAGTGCGGAGAGCGGTGCGACGGCCGCGCTCGGGGCGCGCATCGGCCTCGACCATGGGGAAGAAGCCGTCGACCAGCAACGCTTCGACCTCCGCACGCTCGACTGCGGTTCGAATGGACCCGCCGATGAGCTTCGAGCCGCGACCCATGAGGGTGACGGGCGCGGTCTCGGCACCGCCGCCCAGCAAGACCTCCTTCGCGCCACGGCTCGCGTGCACCAGCGCGGCCATCTGCCAACCATCAATGGTGTGACCGTCGGCCTCGAGCCGCTGGCGCACGCGATACGCGAGCGCCAGATCCATGTTGTCGCCGCCGAGGAGGATGTGATCGCCGACGGCGACACGCTCGAGCGCGAGGCTGCCGCCGCTGTCGACGGCCGCGATGAGCGAGAAGTCGGTGGTGCCGCCGCCGACGTCGCACACCAGCACGGTGTCGCCGACGGAGAGCTCCTTGCGCCACGCGTCGCCGCGCTTTGCGAGCCACGCGTAGAACGCTGCTTGTGGCTCTTCGAGCAGCGTGACGTGTGGCAGGCCGGCCTCGGTGGCCGCGCGCATGGTGAGCTCGCGGGCGACGGCGTCGAACGAAGCCGGCACCGTCACGAAGAGCTCCTGCTCGTGCAGGGGTGCGCCTTCGGTTGCGTAGCGATGGTCCCACGCCGCGCGCACGTGGCCGAGGTAGCGCGCCGCCGCCTCGACGGGTGAGACGCGGGTGAGATCGTCCGTGCCACCGTCGGGCTGGGCAGGAGGCAGGATGGGCGCGGTGCGGTCGACACCGCCGTGGCAAAGCCACGACTTGGCAGACGACACGAGGCGTGCCGGCACCTCCGCCCCCCGCGTCTTGGCCAGCTGACCGACGACCCACCCGGGCGATCCCCACGGCAAGGCCGTCGCTGCGGCGGGCAGCTCGGGGCCCGGCAGATAGAGGAACGAGGGCAGGGTGGGCTGCGGTGCAACCTCGCCGGGCGCGACGAGCTGCGGAATCGCGAAGGTGGATACCGACGGTGTGGCTGCAGGATCGTCGTTGATCGCCGCGAAGGCGACCGCCGTGTTGGTGGTGCCGAGGTCGATGCCGACCACGAAGCGAGCGGACATGGCTCAGACCTCCACTTCGGCAGGCGCGACCACGCTGAGATCGAGATCGGCCTCTGTACGCACGAGGTGTGGCAGCTTCACCTCGCGCACGCGCCAACCGTGGTGGCGCAGCGTGCCGTTGTAGGGAGGCTCGCCCACCACTTGACCGGTGAGCCGGATGCTGCGCGGGTCGAAGCCCGCGTCCACGCGGACCTTCGCATCCTCCCGATCGTTCAGCACGGGCTCGGTGGGGAAGTGCTCCATCAGGGCGCGACGCAGGCCGCGATGAATATCGCGAACCACCGCGCCGATCTGCGCGTCTGCGTAGCCCTCGATCGGCTCGGCGAGAAAGTCGCAGAGCCTGCCTTCGCGCTGCAGCAGAGCGAGCAGCTGCAGCGCGCCGCGAACCTCGGCCTTGCGCTCGAGCCCGGGCACGTCGATTACCGGGATCCCGGGCACCGGAATCGCGGGCACGGGGTCCTGCGGCGCGGGCAATGCCTTGGTCTCCTCCGCAGCCACCAGCGCAGGCGCAGGGGTGCTGCCGAACAAGACCGCGAAGAACATTCGGAACGCACGAAAGAGACGCATGTCGCCCATCGAACTAGTCCCGGTCACGCCGAGTGTCAATGCCGTGCAGCCGCTGGCCGCAGAGAGCTCCGGCAAAGCGACGATGGGCGACAGCCTAGCCCGAACGCCGTTTTCTTCTCGCGCGGTCGCCTGGGATCGGCTACCCAATTCGTCGCATGACCTCGCTCAAGACCCGCGTCGACGACACCGTGCTGGACCGCGTCGTGGAGGCCTCTGCCCGCCTCGGCGCCAAAGGGATCGTCGTCTTCGATCTCGACTCGACCTTGCTCGACAACCGCGTCCGCCAGGCGCAGATCCTCCGCGAGTACGGCGTGCGCGCCGGCCTCGGCATCCTCGCGCAGACGCGCGGGATGCACTTTGCGAGTTGGGACATCGCCGAGGCCATGCGTGCCGTCGGTTGCACGCCCGAGCAGATCGCCGAGCACGCCGGACCGGCGAAAGCGTACTGGCGCTCGGTGTTCTTCACGTCGGTGTACTGCGCCATAGACGATGCGACCCCCGGTGCCCAGCAGTACGTGAAACGGCTCGTGGGCACCGGCGCGCAGATCGTCTACTGCACGGGCCGTCACGAGGAGATGCGCGCGGGCACCGTGGAGTGCTTCGCGCGTCTGGGCTTCCCGGTGCCGGGCCCCGGCGTGACGCTGCTGATGAAGCCGACCTTCGACCAGTCCGACGATGGCTGGAAAGAAGAGGCCTACGCCCGCCTGCGCGCGCTCGGGACCGTCGTCGCCTGCTTCGACAACGAGCCGACGCACATCAACGGTTACCGCGCGCACTTCCTCGATGCGATCTGCGTGCACCTCGATACCGATCACTCCGGACGAGACGTGGTACTGGCCGACCGGATCGTCTCCGTGAAGCGCTTCGCCGAAGAAGCGCGCTCACAACCGCGCCACGGCTAGCTACGTGTGCTCAGCGCTTTGCGCTCGCGACGGCGCTCAGCGCCTCGAGGTCGGCGAGGTCTTTGGCGCGGGCGGAGGCGCGTTTGTTTTTCAGCAGCGCATCTCTACCAATCATGTGAACCGAAACGCCGTCGAGGTCCGCCGGGACGCCTGGCCAGGCCTCCTCGAAAGTGACCCCGCTGATGGAAGGCAACAAATCGATCCGATTCGGCGGCAAGCCCATTTGCAAGACTGCTTCTGGTCTTTGCAGATCATCGACGGTGACACCGGTTTCGGAAAACCCGAAGTCGTGCAAAGCGGCCAGAGCACGCGCAGCATTTGTCGGCGAGGGCCTGAGCCAAATGTCCACGTCGATCGTCAACCTCGGGTAGCCGTGAAACGCGACCGCGTGTCCACCTACGATGAGGTAATCAACCTGGTGAGCGTTCAACAACGCGACAAATTCGAGTAAATCTTTGTTCAGCTTCACCGAGGGTCTCCCGGTAGCGCGCGTGGAGCGTGAGCGCGAGCTCGAGGCGATCTTGCCCAGACATCCCAGCGTATTCCAAAGCCTCCGCGCGTGCGGCATCCGCAAACGTCCGGTGAATTTGAATTACCCGTTGCAATGCAACACTTTACCACGTAACGCGGTAATTGCTCAATAGGTCGAGGCGGAATCAGCGTACGCCGCTGCCCGGGGAGATTGTAGAGGGGAATCTGCGGCAGCAATAGGCTTGTTCAGGACACC
>JAYUBF010000291.1:0-3462 GCA_043741435.1 Myxococcales bacterium | reverse complement strand
GAAGAGCTTCAGCGTCGAGCGCCATCCGAGCAGTACCGCGCCAAGCGTGCCGAGGCCGGTCACCCAGATGTGCGCGGCGCTCTGCCCAACGAGGTTGCCAGGATGGATGGCCTTACACGCGATCAGGATCGTCTCAGGGATCGCGGCGAGCAGGTAGAACGGCAGCCACACGAGCGTGGGCCCGAACGGGCAACGATTCGGCATGTGATGGCCCGGACCGCTTTCGCCGAAAAAACGCAGGAACTCGGGCGCAGCGAAACGCATGTCGAGGGTGTGGAAGTAAACGATCGTCTTCAGGTAGAGAAAGCCGAACCAACCGTCGCCAGACGCCTTGCCTTGCCACGGTCCCCACGTGACGCAGTAGTAGAGAAACAGGACGCCCATCGCAACCGCGGTGTAGCGATCGTCGAGCGACATCCATCGAACGAGTTTGCAGAGCCAGCGCTTCATACGACGTACAACCTTATCGATCGACTTCGTTGAAAGCAAAACACCGGCTTCGGTGACCTTCGTTGGTCGCGGAGTGATGCACGGATGTTAACAGATGAGCTGCGACGGCAGGATGAACTCCAGCATGTCCTGCCAACGCCGTCTATTCAAAGGGAGCCGACTGATGCGCGAGTGCCTGTGGCTCAATGGTGGCCACGAGGTCGTTCGCAAACGCATGCAGTGGCTGATGCGCGGGATGGCCTCGCGCCACGCGTCCCCCTGCTGACGCGCTTTCCGTCGCTGAGCATCGAAGCCAACATCAAGGTGCCGGCGCCATCGGCCCGCCGGGGCTGCGTCTGAAATGACCCGGTCACGCTGTCGCGCGGGCGAGGTCGAGCAGCGCGGTCCAGGGCACCGCCTCGACGCGCTCGCCTAGCGCGAAGCAGTGGGCGCCGGCGTGCACGACGATCAGCCGATCGAGGCGTAGATCGGTCAGCGCGCGCCGCATGGACGGCGTCACGGCGGGGGCGGTCGTGCGCTTCACCTCGAAGCCGATCCGGCGTCGACCGCGGATGAAGAGCAGATCGAGCTCGGCGCCGTGCTCGGTGCGCCAGAAGTACAGCTCTTCGGGCGTCGCGCGCAGCGCACGGCGCAGCTGTTCGATGACGAAGCCCTCCCAGGACGCACCCACGCGGGGATGGATCTCGAGCCCTTCGCGGTCGCGGATGCCGAGCTGCGCGTGCAGCAGTCCGCTATCTCTGAAGTAGAGCTTGGGGCTCTTCACCTGCCGCTTCCCGAGGTTCTCGTGCCATGGGCGGAGCTGGCGGATCATGAGCGCGCCGTCGAGCAGATCTGCGTAGCGTCGAGCCGTCGCATCGGAGACCCCCATCGACCGGCCGAGCGCCGACCAATTGAGTAGGTCACCGTGAACGTGCGCGAGCATTGCCCAGTACCGCGACAAGGTCGCCGCTGGAGGCGTGCCCGAGATACCGAGCATGGGGAGATCGCGCTCGACGAAGGTCTGCCCGAACTGCTGGCGCCACCGGAGGCTCTTCGCATCCGACGTGGCGAGGAGCGACCGTGGAAAACCGCCGCGTAGCCACAGGCGCTCCCAACGGTTCACCGCGAGCTCGGCCAGATCGAAGCCTCCGAGATCCACGAAGGCGATTCGACCCGCCAGGCTCTCCGAGCTCTGGCGCAATAGGGCAGGCGCTGCACTTCCGAGGATCAGGAAACGGCGACGCAGCGGGCGCTCATCGGCGAGGACCCGCAGCACCGGGAACAGATCGGGGCGGCGCTGGATCTCATCGAGCACCACCAGCCCGCGATGGCGCCGCAGCTCGAGCATAGGCTCTGCGAGACGCGCCAGCTGCTCGGGGTCCTCCAGATCAAGGAACGTCGAAGGCCGCCGCGAAGCGAGCTTGCGCGCGAGCGTGGTCTTTCCGACCTGGCGCGCTCCGAGGAGGCACACGATTGGATACTCACGGAGGAGCGCACCCACCTCCTCCTCGTATTCCCCACGCTCGAGCATCCGGACAGGGTGCAACGTATACCGCGTAATATCAATAGTTCATGTCGATAATACGCGGTATTATCGCTCCCACCGACGACGACGGGTGCTCGTGATACGTCGACGGGGCATCGGCAGCTGCGCGCAGATCGCGAACGAGACGAGGGCAAGTCTCTCAGGCCCGCCCGGGTGACCCGCAACGAGAGAGACCTAGCGAACCGGGGTGCCTCCGAGGTCGACTTCGGCGGGGCACGACGTGCCTTCCGCAACGCAGAGGTTGTTACCGGCGCAGCACTGGGCGTCGTGAGCAGCCCCCTTGGCGCGGGCGCGCGTTGGTGTGGGATCGAGCGTCGCGACGAGGACAGGACCGGGGGTTGGCAGAAGCACGAGTTCTCCGGAATCGTCGGCACGCCGAAGATAGAGCGTCCGTGCGCCGCCTGGTCGTCGGCGTCGACGACGTGCAAGGACCCGCCGTCACCGACCGCGGCCTCGATGCCCGTCGAGCTCGTGGGCAATCGCATCGGGCAGCTCGCGTAGCACGGCGCCAGCTTCTATCGAGATCGCGCTCGGGTTCATGGCCGGATCGTCGTGCGCGGGGTGATACCAGTACACGTGACGATGCTCGTCGACACCGAAGACCCGGAGGTGTCTGCGACGGTGCAACGTGGCCACGGGCGTGACGTAAACGCCGAGTTCGGCACGAAAATTTGCAAGCAGGGCGGACGACGGTGACACCCGTGCGTCAGCGCTTGGCGGCCGAGATCGGCCGGAGCTTGCCGTCGCCGACGATGCGCGGCATCCTGGGTGGAATGTTGCGCATCACCGGTCGAGTCTTCCGCGAGGAAGGCATGCTCGTCGCCGAGCTGGTCGAGATCGCCCAGACTACCTGGGCGCACACGCTCGACGAGATCTTGGCTGACGTGCCTCGCTTGGTCGCCGAGTACATCACCTCGGCGCAAGAGGCGGGCGTCCTCGCAGCGCAGCTCGCGCGTCTCGGTGCATCGGCGACGAATGGTCAGCTCCAGGTGAACATCCACGTCGAGCTCAGCGCGGATGCGCTGCACGCGCAGCCCTACGGCGCCACCAGCGCCCTCGATACGCAGCTCTCCGTTCCAATCGCCGCGTGAAACAAGTCGGCTGGCGGCGCGTCACTGCGGCGCTGGTCGCGCTCGGCTGCGTCGTGTATCGCGAGACGGACTTCGCGGTGCATTTGCATCGCGGCGGTACGCTCGTCGTATTCATCCGCAAGATCGACCCGGTGCCGACGGGCCGGCAACGAAAGCTCGTCGAGATCCTCGGGCTCGAGCTGAAGGACTACCTTGCAGCAGTTGCCGGAGCCGGGCCGCCAATCGACGACTAACCAGAGTCGCGAGGAGTGCGAGTCAAAACTGAGCAGCCAACGGCTGCGTCGCGGCGAAGTCGCCGCGTGAGCAGGGTGGGACCCTGACGGCTCGGCCGGCAGGGCGGGAGGCACGCCCGATGAGACAGACTAAACAGCAACGCAACCTTTGATGTCCGAACAA
>JAYUBF010000290.1:0-11279 GCA_043741435.1 Myxococcales bacterium | reverse complement strand
TCGCCATCATGCCGAACGCCATCAGGCGCTCGTTCTTGTCGTCGGCCGGCGGCGGCGCCTCGTCCTCCTCGTCGTCGTCCTCCTCGTCGTCGTCGTCGTCGTCGTCGTCGGGCTCCGCACGCTTCGGTGGCGGCAACGCAAACGCCTGCGGCTGCGCGTTCCGCAAGAACCCGCGCGACGACGCCACCGACTTGAGGATGTCCGCCTGGGCGTCGGCAAGCACGTGGACGCCCTCCCGCAGCGTTTCGGCCATCCGCAGGCTCGCGGTGAGCGTGCGCTCGTTGTGCTGAAACGCGAGCTGCATCGAGCGGACGTTCGCCTCGAGAACGAGCCGCACGTCGCTGGCGGCCGCCGGGAGAAGCAGCGAGACGCGCTCGGTGGCGACCTCCTCGCGCTCGGCCTCGTCGTCGCCGTCCGCGTTGCGGAGCTCGCCGACTTTGATCGGGACCGTGAGGTCGAGGAACTTGCCGTTCGCGTCGACGAGGTCGAGGCAATACCCGCCGGGCGGCAAGATGTCCTCGATGTCGTTCATCGAGTAGCTCAACGGAAGGCGCATCGGCTGCTTGTTGCCTTCGAGCTGATGCCGGGGGCGTCCACCGGTCTTGCGGCGGACGCGCCATGCCGCGGCGTCCTCGGGAAGCCGAATCGGGTTGCCCTCGTCGTCATTGGCGAGCGGCGAGGTGGGGTAGGTCGGGGCGGTCGAAGTGGTCGAAGCAGGGTCGGCAGTGTTTCGCATGGCCTCAAACTACGGAGGCACTGGGACAACCTTTGTCACGAACGCGCAACCGGGTGATATCACCGCAATCGTGATCCGATCCCGGCTACAGCCAGAACCTTTGCTCCCGACTTTGGTCCGACGCGTCGGACCTTTTGAAAGCTCGCCCGGTCGCTCCGGTGCGTGCTGGACCTGCGCAGGGTTACGGTCCGCGTCGATCGAAAAGGTCGCGTCGAAAGATCGCGGCAAAGGCTTTGGCAAAGCCTTTCACCCTCACCGAGCGCCCTCAGGAATCGAGAGTTACCATGTATCGACGCGGTGAAGTCGGGGCCGTGGCGCGTGCGTTCCGCGTCTTGAACGCGTTGCGCGGCTACAAGCAGGGCCGATTGCTCGCCGATCTCGCGGTGGCGGTCGGTGTCAGCGAGCGAACGGTGCGCCGCGACCTCGCCGATCTGACCGATGCCGATCTCGACATCGAGCTGACGCGGGTCGAGGGCCGTGCGGCGGCCTGCCTGGTCGAGTCGAGCTACAGCCTGGTGCCGATCACGCGCCGCGAACGCTACACGCTGCTCGCGGTCCGCAGCGTCTTCGACGTTCTACGTGGAACACCGCTGCACGACGACATCACGAGCGTGCTGGAGAAGCTCGAACAGCGCATGAACAACGCGGAGCGCAAGGAGCACGCGACGATGCGCGGGCTGTTCGCGTACGTGCCCGACGGCGGCACGAAGGCATACGACGGCAAGGACGACATCATCGACGCGCTGCAGACCGGGATCCTGTCACGCAAGCTCGTACGGTACGTCTACAAGGACTCGAGCGGGCGCACCAAGCGCGGCCACCTCGCGCCGTTCGCGTTGCTGCTGTACCGGCACGGTCTCTACGCGGTCGGTTGTCACGACAAGGACGGTCGCCCGGACACCGTCGATTGGCGCCGCACGCTCGGCATCTTCGCCGTGGAGCGCTTCTCCGACGCCGACCACCAGCGCGAGAGCGCGTTCGAAGTCCCCGCGGACTTCAAGATCGACGAAGTCCTGCACGGCGCGTTCGGGATCCATCTCGGTGATCCCGCGAAGGCTCAGCGCGTCGTGGTCGAGTTCAGCCGTGAGAAGGCGGCGCTCGTCGAAGCCCGCCTTTGGCACCCCACACAAGAGCTCGTCCGTACGGCAAACGGCAACGTTCGGGTCTCGTTTACCTGCACAAACCTTGTGCCGGTTGTGTCGTGGGTTCTCGAGTGGGGGCCGCACGCTTGGGCGATCGAACCACCGGAACTGGTTCGTCACGTTGTTGCTGAGCTGGACGGCGCTCGGAGGAGGTATCAGCACCAGAGTGCGTTAGGGGCCTGATTGATGGCCGTACCTGTCGAAACAACGAATTGTCTCGAAGCGCTCGGGTGTGTTGGCGTTCGATTCACAGCATCTGACGCGAGCAATCACTTCGCAATCTGAAAATAAAAACGTCCATGCGCACCTCAACGATCCTGCGCATCTCGGGGTGCGGAAGATCGATCGACAACTCGGGGCGGTTGAAGTCAGTCACCAGTGGGGGACGAGTCACCGTGCGTAGGTACTGCGGAGAGAAGAACTCAGGGTTATCCGGCTACAAGATCGAACCGACGACAGCGAAGGGCACTACGGCCCGAGAAGGTGCGGCCCCGTTCGGCGCGCTGCCGCTCGGCCTCAATGACGTCGAAGCCAGCAAAAGCGAAGGCGAAGGTGGTCCAAGGCACTAGTGATCACGAGGCACTGACCAACGATGTGGCCCGCGCCTGTTGCGCTGGTCAGGGCCTCCTCACGAGGACGATCCTCAACCGTCGTCGTGGTTGCACGATCTGGTTGCACGATCTGGCTCCGCTTGATCGAGTGCCTTCCGGCCTCTGATCTCACAAAGAGTGGCGTCCGCGTCCGCGGTTCAGCGGAGAGGCCAGTGTCCCCAAAGTACGTCCGTACGCGCAACCACTGCTGTTGCAAGCCCAGCAAACGTCCCCCGAGCCAACACGCCGCGCGAACACACGAAGAGTCCCGTACCGAGAACGTGCGTGCAGATGTCGAGGCGATTCGCTATGAGATCACGCAAGACGGCCTCGCGCACCAGACTGTCTCGGTGAAACACTATCGTGTCAGCCGCCACACCTCCGTGCCAAAGATTGTCCGGTTGCACCGACTCCAGCGCAATTGCAGCGACTGAAGGGTCGACGTATAGCCGACCGAACTCAGCGCGATGTGCCTCAAGCGCGTCAACAAACCCATGCACGGCCGGACGATGCGTGCGTTGTGCGGTGGTCATTTCTGCGGCAACAACCCTCACTAACCAGGGGTCGGCTTGATACGCACCAATTATCGAGGTGATACACACCGCAGCGAACATCGATTCCAAGAGTCGCGGGCTCATGCGACGCGCAACGGGCGCCAGCGATGAGCCATATACGAACAACCAGAACACGCTTACGACGAAAGGAAAGCCTGTGTACGCGTGAAACGAACTCTTAGCCTCCTGAAATGCTGTGAAATTGAGAATAAACCATGGCGCGGACGCCGCCCACCCCAGCAAATAGCGCGGATCGCGCCGCAACGCTGCGATTAGCACCGAAGCGATGAATGGATACAGAATGAATTGGCATGCTCCGAAGAAGTTACGTGTCCGGTCGATGAGCGCGGACACCGATATGTGACCATAGATGGGATCACCAAGGTACTCTGCTCGGAAGAGATTGACGGGATGGAAGAACACCTTCTGGCATAGACTCGCGGCGATGCTCATGAAGAACGCGACCGCGATCATCTTCACCAACTTCCGCCGGCTCGCTGGCATTTCAACGCCTCGCCAGTGCAGATACAAGAGTGGCGCGAGTGCGAGCGCCACGTGAAAGCCTGCGTCCTCACGCACCGAAGCGGTGACCACGAGAAGCACCCAACTGAGTCGCGCGCGGCGAGTCACGAGCGATACAAGTACCAGGCATACAAGGCCCGGAATCACCGCTTCATAGTGAGGGTACGAGATCATCCAAAGGACCTGACCACTGAAGGCGAATGCTAACGCGGCAACGAACGTGATTGGCAGTCTGCCTAAGGCGCGAGTCGGCTGAATCGACGAGGATAGTGCATATGTCGCGATACCGATCGGAAGGTAAACAATAGCCTCAAACAGTGCGTACCATTCAATCCGCGGCAACGGAATGAGGTAGCTCAGCAGCGAAAACACAGACACAAACGGCGAGAAATGTACTCCATAGTACCAATCCGCGTAATCACATGCAATGATTGGATTGTGAGGAAGCACCCCTGCGTGATAGACGATCGCGGAGTACCATCCAGCGTCTTGAAGATACGGTGCGTGAACAAAGAAGTGGCGTAGGATAAACCGGGCAACCCCTACCGACAACAGTGTCGCCGGAAGTGCCCCTGCCAGCAGCGGCGGCGCGATGCGGCGCCACAAGTTCACTTGAGCCAACCCAAACCGACAGAGACCGCACGCAGGATGCCCTGCTTCACCGGTGAACGATGGTGTGACGCATTGTGCCGATGTAGCACTTGGTCGCGATGCGTAAGATACCAGTCATATGATTCGCAGAACATGTCGATATTCGAATGGCGAGGCTGCCAACCAAGCTCGCGCTTCGTCCGGGCAAGATCGAAATGCATTGTACGGCCGTACATGAGCGCGTGATACGCGCCCAAAGGAGAGAGGCCAAGACGGCTTGTCACGTTCATCACGGCGATGGCGGGCGATGCCGGCACGGAGACGACGCGACTCCCTGTCTTGGCGTGTGCAACGAGTGCCTCGAGCACCTGTCGCATTGTGCCGAATTCTTGGGCTCCCACATTGTAGATTGAAGCCCCTCTACGCTCGCCTGCGCGGATTGCCGCATCCGCGAGGTCATCGGCGTGGACGAACTGATACAGGTTGTCACCCTTCCCGAATACTGGGACGTTCTTGCCTTCACGAATCCATTCGAAGAGGATCTGCATGATACCGAGCCGGCCGTGGCCCATGATCGTGCGAGGACGAATGATGGTTACGTCAAGACCTCGCGCGACGTAACTGCGTACCAGCATCTCGGCGGCAAGCTTTGCGCGGCCATATTCCTCATGCGGACGAGGCTCGACGGTGTCGTCAACAGGGTTCTTCATCGGCGCGCCAAACACCGCACTTGATGACATGTGCACGACTTTTGTCACGCGCGCGACGGTCGCTCCCTCAAGGACGTTCTTGGTGCCGCCCTCGTTGACAGACCAGAACGCGTGTTTATCTTTCGCGAGGGGAACCATCGCCACATTGTGGTGTACGACTGAAATACCCTCGCACGCACGCCTCACGGCGTCAGCGTCGCGAATATCCGCGCGAACCATCTCGACACCGAGAGGTCTCTCGTCGGCATCGTTGATATCGAAAATTCGGACGCGATGGCCGCACTCGACAAGTCGCTCCACGAGCACGGTTCCAAAATACCCGGCGCCGCCGGTGACGAGGTGGAGTTTGGACATATCAACTCGGTGGCAACGGTCCGCGCTCGAGTACCCACGCGAGCGAGCGCTTCATGCCTTCGCGTAGCGAGACCATTGGAACGTAGCCGAGTTCGCGCTCGGCCTTCGCGATCGTGCAAGCGATGGTCTTGTTCATCTCCGATAGCACGTGGATTTTTTGCGCGTAGATGCCGAGACTTTGCGAGACCTTGTCGATTGCGAAGGCAACGCTGGATGCGAAACCGGGCAATCTACGGCGTTTGTGCACGCACGCGATCTGAAAATCTTCTTCAAGCACTTGCTCGATCGTATCGACGATATCGGTCATAGAATACGGCGTTCGATCAGCAATCCAGTAGATGTTACCGGCGGCAGCGGCAACCCGGTCGCAGAGTACAAGGCCCTGGCAGATGTTGTCGACGTATGCCATCGACCGTCGGTTCTCTCCGCCGCCAACGATCGGCATCTTGCCATCGCGGATCATCGAGAAGAACAAACTTTGCCGCGGCGGTTGACCAGGACCGTAGAACCACGGAGGACGAATGATCACCCATTCGAAGTCCTGCTCCGCGCACACCGCCTGTTCGGCGAGCATCTTCGACTTGCCGTAGCTCATGTAGGGGCGGTATGGGGCTTCCTCGTCGAACAGTTGTTCCTTGGATGGATTCGTGCCGAGCGGCGAGTTCGACGACACATGGATGAAACGACGAACCTTTGCGGCACGCGCCGCGTCGAGCATGTTGCGTGTGCCCTGAGCATTGACACGCATGAATTGCCTCGCGCCCCGGGTCGCATGAACAATGCCTGCCGAATGGAACACTGTCGCCCCGGCTGCACCATCGAACAGCTTTCCAAGAGAAGTTGGATCCGTTATATCGCCGCGCACGATCTCGGCGCCAAGCAATTCGAGCTCCGACGTGTCGGCGTCTGGCAGAGCGAGACATCGCGTTGGGCGCTCACTCGGGACAAGTGCCGGCACGTCGGCAACGCCATGCTTGAGCGAGTGGACTATTCGGGTGCCGAGCCATCCTGGCGCGCCTGTGACGATCGATAAGGTCATGATCTTGAATTGATGAAATGGTGCGCGTTCCGTCGAGCGAACGCCATCACACTGCCTTGGGGATTCACGCCAGGAGAGTCGGGGAGCATGCTCGCGTCGTTGACGTGCAGATTGTCCCAATGGCGCACTCGGCCATACGAGTCGGCCGCACAACGATCAGCACGCTGTCCGATCGGGCACGACGAAAACGCGTGCACAGTCGTCAAACCGAGACACTTCCGCGGAAGGCGCTCATCGAGCCAGCGGATTGCATCACGTTGCGTCTTGATGCTCGGCAGACCGTGCACTGTCGGCATGACCTCCTCGGCGCCAGCGGCGAGGAGAAGCGTGGCAAGTCGTGCGAGACCATTCGACAGGTTCACTACATCCTCGTTGTCGAGTTCGTAGCGGATCGTCGCGGAGCCGTCGCCGAGCATCGACGGCCTCACTTGGCCACGACCACGCCCACGCACAGCGACATAGTATCCTGCCATATTGCGCACGTCCCTCATGCGCTCCGGTTGCCAGTTGTCGGTCATCATCAACGCCGCGTGGCCTGGCGTGTAGAACGCGCCACCCATCCCGACCTCGGGATGGAATTCGCGTACCTGCATAAGCGGGAGGACAGAGTCTTGTGCGTCGACCCGCTCGGGAAATCGCGCGAGCATCTTTAGCATGGGATGGATGCGTAGGGTGTCGCCAACGTGGAACTTGATGCCGCTACGACGAAGAAGGGATGGGGTTTCGGTTGGGCCGGCGCAAACGAATACGTGGTCTGCATCGATGCGTACGAGCTTGCGCGAGCCATCCTCGAGTTCGAGTTCGACCAGCACGCCGGTGATCCGTCGGCGCGAGCGCTGCTTGATAAGCAACTTGACATGTGCGCGATCAACCAGCCGTACGCCGAGGGCCTCGGCCTTCGGCCATAACGCCACGCTCATGCCTTGCTTTGCTCCGGTTGGACAACCGACCGCGCAGGAGTTTGAATTCTTACAGTCAACTGCAGCTCGCGGCACCTCGTGCGCGGCCCAGCCCATTTTTTTGGCGCCGCGCGCGAAGATCTCAGTCGATTGTGGCCACGGCCTCCCCGAGACGGAGACGCCGAGTTGTTCCTCGGCCCACGAAAAATGTGGCTCGAGCTCCTCGGTTGTCGCTCCGTCGAGATCAAACTGCGTCTGCCACCGCAGAAGTACTTCGGTCGGTGTGCGATGCCAGAAACCGCTGTTTACCTCAGTCGAGCCACCGACACACATCCCTTCGACGTACCCAATCGGTACGGAGCCGACGACCGGCGTCATTCCTCGCCGACGATACAGATGCTTCATGCCCTCAGTCGTACCGGTACCGTATGTTTTCGTAATGTCGTGTCGGCGACCCTGTTCTAGCACGATTACATCGATGCCGGCGCGAGCGAGCTCGTACGCCGTCACCGCGCCGCCCGCGCCCGATCCGATCACGACAACCTGCCCCTTCACGCGACCTCCGCGGTGGCAGGCGCAGAGCGCACAAGACTCGTGGCCGGTAGGACCGCATCAGTGAGTAGCTTGCGCTTGACGTCCTCGTGATCGTAGTACGCGAGCAGTGCGGTAGCGCGAACCGGCTTGAACAACTGGCGGACCAACGCGAATCGCCCCTCCGCCCAGCGTTTGGTCCACACGCGGCGCGCTTCGAGCGACACGTCGCAATAGCCACGGAAGAAACGCAGACGGGTGACGAAACGAAACAACGCCATCCCTGCGCGGAACATCAGCTGGAGCTTCGTGGGAAGCGCGGCGACCTGGCCATCCACGAATTTCGCCGCGTATTGGATGGCGGCAGGATGTACCGGATCGCCGACTATCGCCTCGACCAGGCCGATCGTGAACGCAGAAGCTTCGGGTTCCGCAGCTCGCGGTGGCACTGGCGCGAGTTCGACTAGTGGGACGCCACGTATTGTCATCAGCTTGTCGCCACGTTTCGCCTCGCGTGCGATCGCCGCGGTCGAGCCAACCTCTACGCCGTACCACAACATTGCACTTGCACCCCAGATCGTCACGGGAACGTAGAAAGCAAGGTGAACAAGCGTCGCATATGCGAGTGCTGTTGCATCGTCGACACCATGGGCCATCAGTGCTCGCGAACAGAAATAGTGGAACGGGCCGATGAAGCCGGGACTGGACGGCACCAGCAAGCCAAGGTTCGTAACGCTCATCGCGACGACGCCATCCGCGATGCTCATCGGAAGACCGAAGATCGGCAAGATCGCAACAAACAACCCGGCCTCCAGCGACCAGACGAGCAAGCTGTAGAAAACAAGCAACGCAGCGTCTCTTGGGTCGCGTAGGCTCGCGCCAGCGTTTGTTATGCTCGACGCTAGTGAGACCAGCCGGTCGTGCGCTCGCGGTCCGACCTTGTTGCCGAGTCGCGATGCAGCAGCCACGATCCATCCCGGCGAATAGACTCCGGCCGCGATCACGAGCGTCGCGATACCGAACACGACGAGCGCGACCTTCACGACCTCGTGGATCCAGCCCGGCGCATCGCTGCCCATGATTCCGATCACGAGCAAGATCAAGATGGCAAGACCGTCAAGTACCCGCTCGATAAACGTGATAGCGAGCGATTGGACAATCGGCATCCCCGTGCGCTCGGCTAGCATTCCAGCGCGTACAAGCTCCCCGAGCCGCGCTGGGAGCACGTTGTTCGACGCGTAGCCAACGACAACGATGTTGCTCGCGGTCAGGAGCCGGATCGTCGCCTCACGCCGCACTAGCAACCGGCAACGCACGCCACGAACGATGTGGCCGACGAGGTAGGACAAGATCCCAAGCGGCAGCCAGGGCAAGACACGCGCGTCGCCCCATGCTTTTTCGAGCGCGAGTATGTCCAGGTGCCGCACAGCGAGGAAAACGAACACCGCGCTTGCGAGGAGCCCAACAGCGATCATGGCGTAACGGTACTTGCCCACGGCGCTTTGCGACCCTACTGTCCCGTCGAGGACGACGCAAGCGGCCCCATTGACTTCGACGTGAGCTGCCGCACCATTCGTCGCGACAATTCACGACCACGGTAAGCCTGACCATGAATGAGGTCGCCGAGAAGGCTGAAGTCGAGGCGCCGCTGTTCGCGGGCCTGACCAACATGCGGTTGAAGACCGACCTTCTCCGCGAGTCTCCTCGGATTGCTAAGAGACGACCGTGCTTGGCTCGCACGACGTTCGGAAGTCGCCGCCGAGGGGCTGATCTACGACGAGCACGCGCGATAGAGGCGCTAGTTCTCGCGTTGCAGCGACGAGAGCCGACTCGACTCGAAGAGCGACAGTTCCAGAAGCTCTTGAGCAGCGGCCGCCGTGTGCCCTTGAGCTGCTTCTTCTCGTCGACGGAGGTCGCGGCACGGACCTCGTTGCGGCGGACTTCATCGACGGCATCCTGCACCATGCGCTGGACGTGGATGCGGTCGAAGACGATCTGCGCCTGCGGCGAGCACTCGGTGACGGCCTTGATGTACGCGCCGGGCATGTCGATCGTGACCGCCTCGAGCTTCTCGCAGCGCCGTTCGGGCCGGTCGACATCGCCATGATCTAGCGAGATCAGCCGGCCCGGATTTTCTGCATCACGCGCCGAACACGCCGCGTGTCACGCGCCCATCGCGCACCGCTGTCCCGGGGCCGAGCTCGTCGAAGAATGCTTTGAGCGTGTCCGCGTTCTTGCCGGGCTTGACCCAGATGACGTGACCGCGCGTGTGGTCGACGACGACCGTGATGCCGATGTGCGTGAGCCCCGTCGAGCAGATCGCGGTCGCGGTGCCGCGCGACCTCGCGCCGACGGTCTCCCACGCGACGCGCATCATCGCGTCGACGGTCGTCTTGTCGCAGCGCTGGGCGACGTAGCCGACGTAGTCCTCGAACGGACGCGTGAACCACGAGCTGGTCTCGGCCCACGGCAACTGCTCGGCCTTCACGCCGCCGTCGGGACAGTCGACGTGGCGCGTGTCGTACCGAAGTGCGGCGCAACGCCGGCGTCGAGGTGACGCCACCGCCGACCACGGATGCGGTCGTAGCCAGCGCACTTTGCGCCGCACTCGGAGCACCGAGGACGCTGCCAGGTCGGTGCGACGTCGGCGACCAGGCCGGTTTCGTCAAACTGAACGTCGTGCACGCGGGTCCCTTCCAGACCCAGCAAGGTGCGGAGTCGGCTCATAAGGCGCACGACTGTCCATGGGTTCATGGATGGTGTAGGAAACCCACGCTACCTCGGGTGAGCTCTATCGGACGCTCACAAGCACGTCGTTGTCGGACACGCATTGCTAGCGACTATCCTGCTCGAGGCGGCAGAAGTCGGATTACTGATCGCAGCTGTCGCATTGTTGAATATCACATTGCCAACGATCGCAAATTGATCGGTAGTAGAGGTGATCACGATGCCATACTTCTGGCTCAACGGATCGGACAGCCCGCCGATCTTGTTGCCAGTAACAGCAGTCATTCTTGCCTGACTGCCAATGATAATTCCAGGATCGGTTCCCAACGGAATAGTACATCCGGTTGGATGTATGGAATTGGAGATCACATCCACTGAAGTGATGCTCACCGCATGGCCATAGATTTCAAACCCAGCACCGCACGCACCGGAGGATACACCGCCCTTGAAAGAAACGGTATCAACATTGGGATCCACCCATACGTTCGAGCGTGTAATCGATCCGTGCACCTGAGTATCCGTAAAATAGAAGCGAGCAGTTGCGGGTTTCAGAGGATTGCCAGCCTCAATGCGGATCGCATCCAAAAACGGGCTATCCGATTCCAGGCCATAGAAGGTCGCAAATTGTGGATTCTGCGGCGAACTCTGAGAATTCGTCACCCAAAGCCCAGCTCCATCAACATTGTTCAGATAGACCTTGTGCGCAGAAATCGTATTCACCCAACCGTCAATGATCATTCCATGCGTACTGTGACCGGTACCGGGCATGCCTTGAACAACAAAGTCTTTGGGTGCGGATCTTCGGCGACGGCAGAAACCTGATCGATTTCGCGAGGTTGGTTTCGGGCGCGCTGTCCGGATCGATCGCGAGCGGGTAGCGTTCG
>JAYUBF010000289.1:0-68880 GCA_043741435.1 Myxococcales bacterium | reverse complement strand
TGTCCTGAACAAGCCTATTGCTGCCGCAGATTCCCCTCTACAATCTCCCCGGGCAGCGGCGTACGCTGATTCCGCCTCGACCTATTGAGCAATTACGGCGCGACGGTCATGGTGTCGCGATCGACCAAGATTGCGGCCGGCGCGTACATCGCGAACGATCGCTCGATCCCGGCGACAACGTACGATGGAATATTCGCGTATCTCATGGCGACGTTCGACCCCGCGCATCTGTTCAAATCGTCGAAGACGACACCCAGCATGAACGACATGTGATCGAACGGGTCGAACCCGAGCCGGGTATAAACCGAATCGGCGCGTTTCGATGGTTCAGAAACCCACCGACCACTCGGTGAATGTCGCTGTGCGCTACGGGACCACGCACATCCCCGTCCCGTGGCTGCACGACGCGGTCTTCCCCTGACAAGGGTCGGCGGTGCACGTGACCATCGTTCCGGTGCACGTCGGATCTGGGTTGTCAGCAATGACGCCGATACATTTACAGCCCGTCGTGGAGCAGTAGCTCGAGAACGCGCGACAACCAACCTGGTGGCAGGCCGCGGACCCCGCCGGCATTGCCATGTCGCCCGTCGCTGCGGCGGTCAGCGACACCTCGTTCGACGGACCCGACATGCCGGCGGCGTTCATCGCGATCACGTGATACGTGTACAACATACCGGTCTCTAACGTTCCGTCGTGATAAGCGGTCGTGTTGAACGGGACGCTGCTGAGAGCCGAGTAAGACCCCGTACCCGTCTTGCGCTCAATCATGAAGTCGGTTTCGTTGTCGGAGTTGTCCGTCCACGTAAGGTGGGCGCCGCCCGACAAGGGCTCGACCGTGAGGCCGCTGGCTGCCTTGGGCACCGCCGAGGAACCACCGCCACACGCTGCGGCGAGTGTCGCAGCGACGCACAAAGGCAGAACAGATTTCGAACCGAAAAGCATTGATGGCCTCCGAGTGGGACCGCACCCCACCACCGCCCATCACGAACGTCAAGCTCTCGCTTGCGCCGCCGCGTTGTACATGGGCAGTCTCTGGAGATGTGGCGCTTTCACGCTCTCGCATTTGTCTGTCTCGCCGGCTGCGGCTCGCTTGACCAAGCTCGATCACTCGAGATGGATCTGCTCACCGACACGAACCCTGCTCCGACGATCGTCGAAGTTCAGCTCGTCGCAGGCCCATCGACGACCGAATACCTGCCGAACACGCACGCGCAGGTCTGGGCCTACCGGGACGGAGGAAAGGCGAGCGCCATCGGTACCGTGCCAGGACCCCTGCTCTCCGTGAACCAAGGCGACCACGTGATCGTTCATTTCCGCAATGAGCTTTCCGAAGAGACCACGATTCACTGGCACGGCATCCGCGTGCCGCCTCGCGCGGATGGTACCAGCGCGGCGCAGATCCCAGTCGCGCCTGGGGCGACGTTCGACTACGAGTTCGACGCGATCGACGCCGGCACGTTCTGGTATCACCCGCACATGCACTCGGACGTGCAGATCGAAAATGGCCTGTACGGCATGATTGTCGTGCGCGGAGGCGTGGAACCCGAAGTCGCTGCGGACCGCACCTTCGTTCTCGACGACGTGAAGGTGGAATCCGATGGCCAACTCTCGACGCGCATCGACTCGCTCGACCTGATGCTTGGGCGTCAAGGCAACGTGCTGCTCGTGAACGGTCAACGGGCTCCGACGCTACAAGTGAGCGCCGGTTCGCGTGAACGCTGGCGTTTCGTGAACTCCGCGAACGGGCGGTTCTTCAATTTGGTGCTGCCGAATCACAAGTTCCTCGTCATCGGATGGGACGGCGGGCTCCTGGCGCAGCCATACTCCGCGGACACGCTGCTCATCGCTCCCGGCGAGCGCTACGAAGTCCTCGTCGAGCTCGACGATGCGGTGGGCGGGCGACCGGTGCTGCAGACTATCCACTACGATCGCGGGCACAATATTCCCGATCCGGGCCCGCAGACCCTCATGACCCTCGACGTGAACGTAAAAGCGGAGCACGCGGCTGCCCCGCTCCCAACGTCATGGGCAGTACCGCCCGCGATCCCGGTGGATGCCTCGACACCGGTGCGCTTGTTCGTGCTCACCGAACAAGAAGAAGGTCTGACGGAGCCCCGGTTTTTCATCAACGGCGAGGCGTATCCGCAGTCAAAACCGACGGCAGCGTCGGCCGGCAAGATCGAGATCTGGAGCATCCGCAACGATGCGGAGATGGATCACCCGTTCCACTTGCACGGTATGTTCTTTCGCGTCCTCGACATCGACGGGGTACCTCCGGCCGTGACCGGTCTCAAGGATACGGTCGACGTACCGAAGCAAAAGACACTTCGCTTCGCCGTCCAGTATGGCGAGCCCGGAACCTGGATGTATCACTGTCACATCCTCGAGCACTCTGAGCGCGGCATGATGGGCGAGCTCGTTCTGTCGCCCTGACCGAGAACCGATCGAAGGAGGGCGTCACTGGCGAGGAGCGCTGCGCGAAGCTGTAGCTGTGTCGTCCATCGTGGCGTCGCCGCCTCCGAAGCGGGCATGGCGCAGCGCGATGCAGATGCCGCCGCTCGCGAGGCGCTGGGTCGATGACGCGGGAGTCATGACGGCCGACCCGTGGATTCGCAGCCTCGCGCCGTGATCCAGTGTACGTCACGACAGGAAGTCATAGTCCGTTCCGGCGGATGAACTTGTAGCTCGAATCGATCGTGCGAAGGTTGTGCACGACGCCCGTAGCACAAGCGCGTGCCTCGTAGACCCACAGCGCGCCGAATGGGTCTGTCGCCTCGTGCAACACCCCCATGTGTCCTCCGCCATCTACCCGCCGCACGAACGCATCCCCGGGTTGCATCTCGTTGCGAGGGACCGCGTGCCAGTACGTCTCTTCGTTGTAGAAGTTCGATGTCGAGTAGGGGTGCTGATCGATCTCGAGGGCGCTTGGTGACGGCACTTGCCAGATCTTGGCAACGTACCCGGAGCAATCGGCTCCATATTGAC
Source organism: Myxococcales bacterium (assembly GCA_043741435.1). Classification (GTDB taxonomy): domain Bacteria; phylum Myxococcota_A; class Polyangia; order Palsa-1104; family Palsa-1104; genus JBDTCO01. Next base: position 65,895 of record JAYUBF010000289.1, on the reverse strand, counting down.
CTGTGTGGGTACAACCTGGGCAGGACCCGACGCACGTCCCACGCTGTGCGTTGTCGGAGCGCCAGGAGCCGTGCCCCCAGTAGTAGGAGTATCCGACGCCGAGCTCGGCGCGGGCCAGCATCTCGCTGACAGCGGGCGTGCCCCCCGCATTCGTGCCGCACGCGAGCGGGTTAAACTGCGCGACGGGGGCAAGATACTTCCCGGAGGCCCAGCCCGTTTTCCCGTCGTAGGTGACCTGCCACCATCCAGCTAGGGGCGTGATCGACGGGCCGTCCGAGACCGGCAGCTCGGTGCCGCAGGGCATGGTCGCGAGGATCATGCCGGAGGTCCCGACCGCGTCGCGGAGGTTGAGGGAGTCGGCGGTGACGTTCACTGCCCCGCCGATCGTGATCCCATCGCCGCCGCCGGCGTTCTCGTCGATGTCACCAAATTTGGCCAAGTCGGCATCGGGAGAGTCGGCAGTGTAGCTGTCCTCCACTCCGGCGCCGCTGCAGGCAATGGAGGTCGCAGTGATCACTAGCGCCGTAAGTCGGATGAAGGTTGCCCCGCCAGTCACCCGCAGAAGCATAAGATCGACTCCGGATCGGAGGTCATCTGCGAGGCGCACACCTCGCTGCCATCGGGCGTGAACACCGCGTCATGGTTTCCCTCGTCGAGCATTCGGCCACGCCGATTGTACCCGTGCCCTCGTCGAGCAGCAACACCGCGCTGGCGCCTTCATGCCCGCCGCTCGTTGGGGTGGACGCCGGGAACCGCGAGCGCCAGCACGCTGCGGTCAGCGTGACAGGGACAGTCGTCGAAACCGAAATCGCGGAGTGTGACTTAGGCGTTCACAGGGGGGAACGGTCGCTCATCGTTGGCGAACACGGATTGATGACGGCGCCTGCACGCGTGGCGGCCTGCGCGTGGTCACCTCGACCCGTCGAGAATCGCCCAGCGCAATCGACACCACGTCTCGCACGATCCGCGGCAGCTCGAGCTCGCTGCGAGCGCGCCGAGACCGCCTATCAGTTCGATCTCCGCGCAGCGGCCCTGCCCAGCAGCAGCGTCATACGCAGCGGTGGCAATCACCTTGTTGTCGGCCGAGACCGCTGCGCGAGTCGAGACACCACGCTCGTTGAGCGCGAGCAGGCGCTCGTGACGCTCGTCGGGTACGACGACACCGTGGGCGCTCACTGCGGTGCTGAGGGCCCCTTCGCCAGGCTCTCGAGCGCCCACCCGCCTTGAGCCCGCTTCGCCATCGCCGCGGTCCAAGGGAAGGTTCCCCTTCGGCAGCGGGGCGCTCAGGGGACTGGCTTCGAGCGTCGAAGTGCGGCGGTGGAAACGGCGGTCGAGCAGCCCCCGAAGGTAGCGCACAGCGCAAGGCGTGTTTGTTCTGGTCTGCTTGACTCAGTTGTTATTCGCTTCGCCGGTGCCGCCGTCGACGGGGCCCGAGGGCGAATCCGGCGGCGGCGGCTGGGGCGGACAGAGGTCTTGGTAAATCTGGCGGCTCACGTAATCCTCCATGACGCCCCGCTGTTCACACTGCTCGTCTTCGGACCAGACGGCCGGCTTGCCGCCGGCGTCGATCCACTCGGCAGAGCGCCCCATTTGCGCGGCCCAGTGCCGCCAGCGCTGATACCCGTCGACCGGGCCTTTATACCCCGCCGGAACCTCCTGCTCCGCGCGGAACACGGTCGGCTCGGCGCACATCTGCTGCTTCTGACGCTCATCCGCCGCGTAATCCATGATGACCCTGTACATCGAGGTCGAGGAGCTGTTCCAGCAGCAAGTCTTCGAGCTCGAGTAGCTGAGCGGCTGAAAGACGTAGTCCTCCAGCTTGCGGTATTCTTTGACGAGCTGCGCCTCCGTGGTGCCGAGCTTGTCCGCGAGGCTGAGCAGCTTGTACATCGCTTTGTCGCGATCGGTACGCGAGGCGCATGACGACGGATTCTCCATGAGGTTTTTGCGGGTCGATTCAATCGTCTTGAGGAGGGAGTCGCGCTTCTGCTCGGGCGGAACCTCTCCGAGGACCCGTTCAAACTGCTTGGGGCGCGCGCCGAGGCGTGCGCCGTCGGTGGCGTTGATCCAGTTGCCCTTGTCCTCGGGCATGTACGTGTTGGTCCACGAGCCCCCGATGTTTCGAGCGACCCGCCAGCGCTTGAGGCCGCCGCCGAGCTTCCAGAACGGGACCGACGGGGTATCGCCGGACAAGCCCGTGCCGCCGGTATCGTCGCCGGTGAGCGAGCTCTTGCCTTCGACCTCGTCGCTCCATTCCCCCTGGTGGCGCGGCATGCCGCCGTAGATCATCTCGGCCATGGGCCTGCCATCCCCCCCTACGGTGACGTTCTTGACCTGGAAGACGTGTCCGATTCCGTTGCGTTGCCAGCGACGGATGAGCACGTCACCAGCGCGGATCGCTTCTGGCTTGAGGTTGTAGGTGTTCACCGTATCGGCCAGGCTCCCCGAGTAGAAGTAGTCGAGGATGTAGAGGACCAGGTAGCCGGCGCGCTTGTTTAGGAAGAGCTCGTCCATGTACGCACCGGTGCGCGCATCCGCGGCGATCATGGGCTGGTCGTCGGCCGACGCGTTGGGGGCGTTGCCGCCGAGCTTGAGCCTGCGCAGACCCGCATCCTGCGGCCAGGGCTTACCGGGCTTCCAAGTGGCAGAATGATCCGCGTACTTGGAGAACGCCGGAGAGTTGCGCCAGCGGCCGTTTGGCGTGCGCGTACCGAAGTGACCGAAGAACACCCGGCCGCCGCTCCCGTCGCGGGCCTCCATAAAGAAGGGCAAGCCATACCAGGCGGAGAACACGGCGCGAAGGAACATCGCCATCTCGGCGCACTCGAGAGAGGGGCCGCCAATCCGCTTGCCCTGGGGCGTGATTATCTCAAAGGTGACGCGTTCGGGATTGTCCGCGAACGGGGTCTTCGGCATCGACTGGACCCACGCGGCGTATTTCTCATCCCAGTTGAGGTGCGAGTTGGCGGACCATGCCAGGCCTTCCGCGCGCGCCTCGGGAGTTTCGTCGCGCTCCTCCCACATGTGCCGGACCGCCCACACCTGGGTGTCAGTGACATCGGCATCCACTCGAATCGCGGCTTGCCCAGGACCGTCGTCCTTGCCCTCTTCATCGAATGGCACCGGGTAGATTTGCCCAGCCACATCCAGGTCCTCGGCCGGGGAGCAGGCCGCAACAAGGAGGGCGAGGCAGGAGATGGTCGTGTGCTTGAGTGAACGCATTGGCTACGGTCAGAGCACCCCTCGTGCCGAGCGCAAGCCGATCGCGTCTCACGGTGATTCCAGCTATTTGGGAAGAGGGCACAGCGTTGTGGGGACAAGCATGACGAGTTTGTGGCGAGACTGGTAGCCACTTCAGATCTCCACCTCAGATACGAGGCGGCAACGGAGAGAGGGTGCAGCAATCGTCTCGATGCCTGATTGGAGGAAAACGGTTCGGCATCCGACTGGGCAAGCTGCGCTGCGGTCATGAGCCCACGACCGCCCAGCGCCACCTCCGCGACCGGCGGCTCGAGGATGCCGGTCGGGCGTTGCGTGAGGCTTGACACGAGGCACGGCAAGCGCGATGGGGGAGGAAATGCACACCTTGAAAAACCATGCGTCCCTGAGCCTCGCCGCGACCGCCGGGATTCTTCTTGGCCTCGGTTGTGCGGGCGAGCCTGCTATTCGTTGCGCCTCTGACATCGATTGCGTGAAATCGGCGACCTCGAGCATCTGCGCGGCGAAGACGCTCACGTGCGAGGAGGCGCCGGCGCGGGCGACGCTCATCGGCCGAGGAGATGGTACGGCCGCGTCGGTCACCTTGGCGACCGCCTTTGAGACCACTGGGACGAGGCGCTTCACCGGCTTCGGCTTCAATCCGGTGCGGCCGGGCGAGATGTGGGTCGTGGATCAGTCCGACAACTCGGTCTTCATCGTGACCGATCCTGGTACGCCTACGGTCGCTTCAGTGAAGAAGCGCGATCCGGCCGCGGGCCACTTCATGGCCAAGCCGACCGGGATGTCGTTCGCGGCGGACGGCTCGTGGGGAACATGCGGCGAGACCGACAATAGCCAGAACGGCGGTACCGATTTCATGGGACCGGCCGTCTTCTCGTCCGACCCGGCGATTTTCGCGAAGCAGACCGCGGGCGGTCTCGGATCGCACCTCGACATGCTGCACGACAGCCCGTTCTGCATGGGCATCGTCCACGAGACAGCGAACCGCTACTGGGTGGTCGATGGTGGGCACGGCGCGGTGGCCCGATACGACTTCAACGCGTTTCACGTTCCAGGTGCAGATGACCATGCCGATGGAGAGATCCGGCGATACGGGAATAATGTGCTTGCCCGAGTCGAAGGGGTGCCGAGCCACCTCGCGCTCGACGCCGCCACGAACCTGCTCTACATCGCGGACACTGGCAACAAGCGGGTGGCCATCCTGGACACGACCAAGGGCACGCCGGGCACAGAACTCGACACGCTGGAGCCGACGGTGCCAGTTCAAATGGACGGCGTGACTTTCTCGGACCTGGTGCCGCCAGGCACGCTGCAAGCGCCGAGCGGGATCACGTTCGCTGGCCAGATTGTCTACGTCTCCGACAACGCGACCGGACGGATCTCCGCGTACACGCCCTCCGGGCAGCTGGTTCGCTACCTGGACACGGGGCTCGCCGCTCTCGGCGCGCTGGTCGTTGGTCCCGACGGTAAGCTCTATCTCTCCGACCTGAGCGCGGCGCGCATCTATCGCCTCGACCCCTGAGGTGAGTAGGTCCAACGGCCCCTCGACAAAGCGACATAGACCGTCCGGGCGACGTTTCACCTGGTGAGGAACAGGCTAGAAGCGGGCGGCGGGGACGACGACGCTGAGCACCCGGGCCGGCTGCCGCTTGGGCTCGCGTTCCCGCAACCAGTGCTCCGGGATCTTCGGAAAATTCGAATCTCGTTCGGGCAGCTCCCGGATCGAGCACAGCTTGTGGACTGGGACCGGTCGAACCCAAAGTCGTTCGGCGACCTGGCGCACCGTGAGAAGTGTGGGATCAGTCTCTAGCTCCAGCAGCAAGCCATCAGCAAACGGATACGGAAAGCCGGGTACGGAATGGGAGGGTTGGACAGGACGCGGTCGCTGGGATCGATTGTCGACCGTTGCGAACGATTGCTACGGTTAGACAGCGAAGTTGTCGAGACTGCGACCTTTTTCTTTTTGGCCTTCGCGTCCGAGTCGGCGTCATTCGCCGGTTCTGAGCACGGCGAAGAGATCTCCGCATTGCAGCGTCTCGCAGACGGCGCGCCACTGCGTCCACCTAGCGATCTGAACGAGACTGTGGGCGCGGATCTCAACGCGGTAGTACTTCAGGCGCGTTGGAGCCATCGCGGCGATTCGCCGCATCGCGGGAGTTCGTCGCAGCGCTGGCGCGGGCGCGCACTATCGGTGTTCAGCTGCGGGCAAGCAGCTGAACCGGCGTGTCGGCGCGGGCTCGAGGTCACATCACGCTCGGACTCCGCGAGCTGTGAGCGCCTCCGCGACGCGCGCTTCCCCGACATCACGACGCTCGACCAATTCGACTTTACGACAGCCGACACGTGCCCGCATGCCGGGCGGTGAAGCATTTCTGGTTCACAGACGTCGACCTCGATCGTCGGCGCGATGGCGCTCGGCCAGATGGAGCTCCAGGAGTGGTGGTGCTCCCGATAGATTGTTGGTCACGCTGGTCGCGCCAAGCCATGCCGGTGGCTCTTCAATGCGGGGGTGCCCGACTATTCGCACGAAGACCTTGTGCACCACGTCGTGCGCGATCAGCCGCTCGCGGTTCTTGAGAACGCGCTGAGCTCGAAGCTCGGCTCCTCCATGCACATGTCGAGGAACCTCCGGGACAGGACGTTGTGGTCGAGCTGTTCGTAGAAGAGCCGCTCGCTCCTCACCGTGTAGAACGCCATCAGCAGCGACGCCTTGAGCAACCGCTCGGGCGGGAGCGACGAGAACCGAGGGACGAATACATCCGGTCGAACACCGACGACAAATCCTGCAAAGCAGCCTCAGCCATCGCCGTCACGGCGCCCAGCGGAGGCTTCGGCGGACCCGCGTCTCCGGCGTCAGGAGACTCAGCATGCTCGCTTGCTTCGTGTCGGCGCCGCGCATGCGAGCAAATTCTCCGGCGCGATCTCGCGCGTCGCTCCCCTACGCGGCCTCTTCAACATCCTACTAGGCGTGTGCGCCGGCACCTTGCAGTCGTCCTTGACTTTGCTGACGCAGCCAAAGCAGTGGGGCACGTCGCCTTTGAAGTTGCTGCACCGGTCCAGGAGTAGTAGTGCATCAATATGGTCAGGTTTTTTATGGTCAGGTTTTTTGTGTTCTTTTTGGTGGGAGTCGCCGCGGCATGCGGTGACAGCGCCGAGATTCGTTGCGTGTCGGATGGTCGCAACTGCGTGCAGAGCCGAAGTCGTTGTTGCGATGGGTTGGTCTGTACGCAGGCGGGCGCTACTGCTTGGAGTTGCGAGCGCCCAGGGACACGCTAGTTTGTTGGCTGTATGTTCAGAACGATCACCTCGAGTGCAAATACCCGCTAGCGCTTGCTGACTACGCCGACGCGCACTATCTCAGCCATGAAGCACTCTAAAATAAGTTCTCTGCTCGCTTCCGCCGGCATAGCAATGGTCGCCGTCGCTTTTACGTTTTGGTCGTATCGCTTTATCGAACATACAAAGATCAGCGTGCCTGGAGGAACGAAGTGGGCGTGTCTGTTCGACGATGCAATGATCTCGATGCGCTACGCGCGAAATTTCGCTTTGGGACGCGGGCTCACTTGGAACCCCGGCGAACATGTCGAGGGATTCACAAATCCATTTATGGTGCTGTTAATGGCCGGTGCGGCCAGAATCCTTAGCGCCTCGGCCGCAGTGCTCGCTATGCAGTGGCTTGGAGTTGCATTAGTCTTGGCAACCGGCTTATGCGTGTCGATTGTTGCAGAAAAGCTAGTCGAAGACCAAGCGGTCGAGCTCAGGAATGTTTTCAGAGCGCTCGGATTCATCGGCGCGCTGTCGTACTATCCGGTCACGTTTTGGGCTTTAGAGGGGATGGAGACCGGGCTAGTGATGCTATTAGCCATGGCATCGCTCGCTAGAGCGGCTACGAACTCACAGGAGGCAAAGCCGGACCCTGCAATTTCCGTATTGTTGTTTCTCCTGTTGCTAACGCGACCAGATGCGGCGGTTCAGGTCAGCATTCTCGTGCTATATCGAAGTCTTTCGCTCTCCCCGAACCGAAATTGGCGCACAGTGGCGATCGAAATGATACCTGTAGCAATTGCGGCGCTTGGCATCGTCGTTGCTCGGAAAATCTACTACGGACAGTGGGTGCCGAATACCTACGTGTTAAAGCTGCAGGGAATGCCGCTACCAGTGCGCCTCAAGAACGGCTGCGTGTTTGTTTCCCACTTCCTACAACAGGTCTGGATTCCTCTTACTGCTCTAACAATCGGAGTTGCAATCAAGCGCGTATTGCTGCCCGCAACTGCTCTGGCACTTGTCACGTCTGCGTTAGCATACCAGTGGTGGGTAGGCGGAGACCCCTGGGAATATTGGCGAATCATGGCGCCATATGTCCCGGTACTTCTCGTCGCCTCAGCATGGGCCGTTATTCATCTAGCGACCTGGGTGGGACTTGGCATTCGCCTGAAGATAGCGATTGCGGTAGGTGCTTTCGCCGCTGGATGCGTGCATAGCAACTGGAAATTTGCGGCGGAGATCACCTTTAGACAGCGGCCGTACCTAGTTGACGAGAATGAAAAAAACATGAAAGTGGCACTTGAACTCAGACGAGTCTGTACCCCCCAGGCCCGCTTAGGAGTTATAGCCGCCGGCGTCATCGGATACTATACGGACATGTACGCAATCGATTTTCTTGGAAAAGTTGATGCTCGTATTGCTCGGCTCAAGCCCGACCTGAGCCACGGATTTCATGGTCTGAGTACCGTGCCCGGGCACAATAAGTACGATTTGAATTATTCTATTGTTCAGCTCAAGCCTGACTACGTTCAAGTGACAGATTGGGGTAATCAGAACGTGACCGAGTTCGTGAAAGAAAACTATGTTCATCTAGGAAGACTTTGGCTACTTCGAGGTTCGCCCAACATCAGATGGGCCGAAGTTAACCGGCGCTGAAGTGGACGCTCGGCGTTGCCGTTCGCCTCGGCGATGCGCAGATCGACGAACAGACCGTTCCGGTTCTCCATGGGTGTGCTGCGAATAGGAAAGCTTCGCCTCCTTGCCTTTACCTTTGCGCGCGAGCCTCGCGACGGGTCCGTCGTCGACTGATGCGTGCGGTTCGAGCGCGTCTCTTCGTGGAAGTCCACGCTGGGATTCCCGAGATAGTACGGGCGGCGGACGATCGCCGCGCTGCTCGTTCTTTTTGCGCAAGCTCTTGAGCGAAGCCCACGCTTCGATGAGCGTCCTGTCTACTGTGAAGTGCTCGTCGCTCATCCGGCCGCCAGCGCGGGCTTGCACGACGATTCGTACGAGAACACGAAGAAATGGCCGCTGTAGGGGTCCTTCTTACGCGCGCTCTCGATGAGCGCCCGCATCAATGCCGTTGCGCACGTCGACAAGCTCCGTGGCAAAGTAGATCCGAACGCTCGGCGGCAAGCCGAGCATCAGCAGCGATCCAGCAACGCGACAACGCGAGCGAACACGCTCTCGTCAAAGTCACGCCCAACTGTGAGCATGTGGCCGCAGCGAAGAGGGACCGTCACTGGCTCACCGCGCCGTCCCGCGGCGACAGGCTTTGCCACGGTCACGGGCCCCAGCGCCACTTCGATTTCTGACCACTGGCCATGTGTCATGGCCAACACGATCGTGGTTCGCGGCTATCCCGTCACGACGTCGATCACCGGACGGTTACCCAAGAAAACGCGCAAGACCACACCTGCTCTATACATCGACTGACAATAAGAGTACACTCCGCGCCTTCACTCAGAGGATTACTAAATGAAGAAGGTAAACAAGGTCGTAGCGCTCCTAACGACGTTTCTAGGTTTCGCGGCATGTGGACCCCCGATTGAGGATTCTGTTTCCGAGTACGTCTGGAGCGATGACGCAGGGCTCGGAAACTCATCGTCTGCAATCACCCTTCAGCAGGCGCCGTACACGACAGGCAAGACTGCGACTCAATCAAGCACGATTCCGCCCCACTATGCGAGCAAGGCAGTGGACGGAGACACCAACGGCGATTGGGCGACGGGTACCACATCTTCAACAGATATCGAGGCGCACCCTTGGTGGCAGGTTGACCTAGGCGCTACCCAGCACGTTCGGAGAGTCCTCCTTTATAACCGGTCGGACGCCGGATTAAGCAGACTCAGCAATTTCTATGTGTTCTTGTCGGCAAATCCCTTTACATCGAACGATCCAACTGTCCTCGCTGCGGATCCGAATGTATTCAACGTGGATCACCCCGCAAGCGTTGGCCTTTCAGAGTCTATCCTCCTCGGGAACGCAGCCTACGGGCGCTATCTCAGAATTCAGCTGAAGGGTACGGACTATCTGACTCTTGCGGAAGTTCAAGTTGTAAATCCTTCAATCGAAATTCCCGGACCGAATCCGGTCGCCACAAGCATCACGTGGGCCGCGACTGGCGTTATCACGGGCACGCCACGAGTTGCGATCGTAGGACACAATAACCAGCTGCTGACCTATTTGCGCGACGCCGCGGGCGGTCTTCGCGAGTCAGTAGATTTTGCGGCCCCGGTCGTCGTTCCCGGTTCGCCTACGATATCTACGACCGGGATTTCGGCTGCAGCTGAGCCGGATATTGCGTCTCCGGTGGGTCGACGTTTCGTGGTGGTGCGGACATCCACGGGGCAGACGTACCTGGGCGAGTGGAATAGCAGTTGGACCTGGACTGATTTGTCGCTGACCTCAGGCGCGGAGCCTGCCGTCCAACTCGCCTGCGGTAAGGTCAACGTTGCAGCCCAAGATAGTAGCGGAAACATTTGGATCAAGAGCCGGGCCATCGGCGGGGGAAGCTGGTCTTCCTGGTCGACGTTTGGCTTCTCAAGAACGCCTCCGGCGCTCGCGGCATCGCCAGGTGGTGACCTAGGGATCGCGTTCGTTGGAAGCGATACCTACGTCCGAACTGTTCGCCAATCGTGCAGTACCGGGTCCTTCGGCTCGTACCTGTACGTCGGAGGCACTACCAATTCGGTCGGGCGCGTTGGGTTTGCGAGTTATGGAAATCGCTTCGCCGTCGCTGTGCAAGGCACCGACAACTATCCGTACTTCGCGATTGAGAACAACGATGGGAGTGGTCAACCCGTGTGGGGAGGCTTCGAGGCTGTAAACAACGCAGTACTGGTTCAGGAACAACCGTCTGTTTTTGTTTTTCGGAACTCGATTTTTATTGCGGCTCGGGACACCTCGAACCAGGCGAGATACTGGGTTCGAAATCCAAACACGCTTGCGAATCTCGGCGGAGCAATGTGGGAAGGGGGAAGAGTCGTAGGCGGCTCTGGGACCGGCTCAATGCCTCCGGTATTCGCGCAACGCGGAGTCGCATATTTCGCCGACAACTATGGAAGCACAGAGTCCATGCCGGCAGAGCTTTACCTAACTGTTAAGGGAACTTCCGACCAGCAGTTGTACGGGCTCAATTTTGGCCGGTTTGCCACCAAAGACATATTGAACGGAGTGTGGGGGATAGTCTTCGATACGGCATTCGAAGGCAATGGCCTAGCGCCACACCTATTCGACAATTTCTTTGACCTGCTATCTGCGTTCTTAACGATTCCTCAGGCTTACAAGCAAAAGTTTGCCGCTCCGGATATATGTACTGCCGGAACGAAGTATACGGTCATCCAAGGCGATATTGTTGATAACGGCGGTTGGAGCGACGAGAACTGTGGGGCGGTCAGCTCCACCTACAACAGGACGCTGCCTCGGCCGTCTACTTATCTGTTTCAAAAGCGGCCCGCATGGTCCTATTGGGAGGAGTTCGGTCACCAGGTGCAATGGGCAAACGCCGCCACCGTAAAAACGACCACCTACAATACCCTTTTTGGAGCGGGGCCGAGGACGTGCACGACCAATGCAGATTGCGGGTCGGGTCCTAGCGGTGGGACTTGTGCTGTTGCTTGCGCTGAATGCTCCGGGGGTGGAGAGCAATACGGGTCGACCACTATGTATTGTCAAAACAGTGGGTCGGGGCAGTATTCGATCCGACCTCAAGGATTTATTCAATGGTATGACCTTTACTCCGTCAGCGACCATACGGAGCATAGCTTCCTTGATTTAGTCGAATGGTATCGATGGTGGGGGGACGACCTGCGAGCCCAGGCAGCTGTTGATACCGCGCAGGGAAATTCGTTGCTCCAAGACAAATATAACTACGTGAAGACTAACTATTTTGGCGGCGTCGAGTTCAACGGGTTCAAGAGTTCGCTGGCCACAGGTAGTCGCGCGGCAGGTACTTACGGGATGCCCTTGCATTAAGCTTGGAAGATCGGGGTGAACAATCCCGCTACGTGATTGCATGCGGCGCCGAGGTTGCCGGGTGACATGCCCAGCAACCTCGGTCGCCCGCAGCCCGACGGAGTGGGGCCCTCGACCCGCACCCATTCGACGGGAGCAAAGTCCTCCGGCGATAATGATGGCGCCGCCGTGAAACTGATCCAGCGGCCGCTCTGAAACTGATCCACCCCGCGGGGTGGTCATCCTATCGCTTCGGTACGACGCTGCGTGTAACGCACCATCGTGATCACGCGGATCGGACCATCGTGATCACGCGGATCGGACCATCGTGATCGTAACCGTCCGGTCATCGACGTCGTGACCGCATAGCCGCGAACCACGATCGTGTCGGCCATGGCACACGGTCAGTGGACAGAAATCGAAGCGCGCGGCGCGCTCGAAGCATGTAGACGAAGTGGTGTATCCGCTGCATCGACCCCATCTTGAACGTGGCCGCGCGGCATGAGCCAGCGGAAGCGATCAGCGCGGCGGTAGCGAAGACGTGAGCGGGTCGGGCACGGAGAGCGGGCCAATCTCGGCGTCGAGCTGAGCCTGGTCGAGGAGCGCGCGAGTGGCGGCCCAGTACTTGGGGGCGAGCTCGAGGTAGCGGTCGCGAGGCCAGTGAGCGAGGACGCGGAACAGATCGCGGACGTAAGCCTCGGGGTCGAGACGGTGCAGACGCGCGGACGCGATGAGGGTGAAGAGGTTGCCCGCGCTCTCGCCGTGGTCGTCGCTGCCGACGAAGAGCCAGGCCTTTCTTCCGACGGCGATTCGTCTGAGGGCGCGCTCGGAGCGGTTGTTATCGAGCTCGAGGCGGCCGTCGTCGAGGAAGCGCGTGAGCGCGGCGCGCTGACGGTGCGCGTAGCCGAGCGCATCGCGCAGGAGGCCGCGCTCGTGTTCGACGCGAGCGTACTCGTCGGCGACCCACACGAAGAACGCGTCGACGTGCGGACGCAGGTGCGCGTCGCGAAGGCGCTTGCACTCCGACGGAGACTTCGAGCGCCAGGTCGTGTCGAGCTCGTAGATGCGCCCGATGCGCGCGAGTCCTTCGCGCGCGACGACGCTCTTGGCGGCGGTCGCCTCCCAGAACTTCCTCCGCGTATGCGCCCAGCAGCCGACCTCGTGCCGCAGGCCGCCGTCGTCGGGCGGCTCCTCGTCGGGGTCGGCGTAGAGCGCGTCGTACACGCTCTTGGCGTCGGCCTGCACGTAGCCCGAGAACCCCTTGAACATCTCTCCGACCGCGGCGCTCGTCTCCCTCGGTGTGTACTCGAAGAACACGTGGTCACGGTCGGCGACTTGCACGAAGTAGTGTGCGCGACGGCAGGCCTTGCGCGTGTACGCGCCCGGCGTGCGTACCGGCTGCACCGCGATGCCGGTCGCGTCCGTCGCGATGCAGAACGCCGTCCGCAGCGCGTCGTCCCGCATCGCAGCGACGACCGTCGCGCCCGCGGTCGCGCCCGCGTCCTCGACCCAGCGGCACATCGTCCCGCGGTCGAGCGGCACGCCGTCGCGCGCGAAGCGGTCTTCCATGCGGTGCAGCGGCAGGCCGTCGCAGTACTTGTCGACGACGATGTGCGCGAGCAGCGACGGCGCCGCGAGCGAACGCGGGAAGGTCTCCTTGGGCATCGGCGTCGTCTCGAGCGCCGCGTTTCCTTGCGCGTCGACGGCGCGGTACTTCACGCGTGCGACGACCAAGAGCCGCATGCCGCCGCGCTGCCACGCCAGCTTGCGGCTCTCCTCGAACCCGATCTTGGTCGCCTTGCCGTCTTGGACGAGCTGCTCGAAGAGTGGATCGTCGAGCTCGATGCGCCGTACCTCAATGGGCGTCTGCGCGAGGTCGCGACGCCCGCCCTTGCGCTTCTTCTTCGGGACGCCCTCCGCGTCGTCGCCGACGACGCCCGGCTCTGCGCCCTCTTGGGGCATGCCGAGCGTACCGGCGAGCTCCTCGAGCGCGCGAAGCTTCTCTGCGAACTCGAGCTCGAGCTGCGCCGTGTCCACGCGCTCCGCCTTCGCCACGAAGATGCGCCGCTTGAGCAGCTCCAGCTCGAGTCGCACCCGCTCGTGCGACGCGCGCAGCTGGTCGCGCTCCTTCGTCAGCTGCGCGATCTGCGTCGTGAGCACGGCGCGCTCCTCAGCGTGCGCAGCCTCGAGCGCGGCGATGCGCGCCTCTGTCTCCGCTCGACTGCTCGACGCCTCGCCCATCGCGCTCGCCTAGATAATCACGACCCCTCGCGCTGTCGATCCCCGTCGCGCAGAAATCTTCGCGCGTCGTACGCGCGGTCAGTGCACGCGGGGCTTGCGCTGCGCACGCGCGCCGCGCCGCGATGGCACGACGTCGATCCCGTCGAGCAGGTCGTCGAGCACGCGCTCCTCGATCACCACGCTCGTCGCCTCGGGTGCGATCGTCTCGGGTAGTCGGAACACACCCGCGTCGAGCCGCTTGTAGTACAGGCACAGCCCCGTGCCGTCGAAGAACAGCGCCTTGAGCGCGGTGCGGCGCTTGCCAAAGAACACGAACAGCGCGCCACCGCGCGCCTTGCGCCCGATGCGCTCCTCGACGATCCCGGCGAGGCGGTCGAAGCCCCAGCGGAGGTCGATGGGCTCGAGCCCGACGAAGATCTCGACGCCGTGCGGGATCATCGCGCGCGCGACTCGAGCGCCGCGAACACGGCCACGAGCGTCGAGCGATCGGCACCCTCCGGCACGAGCACGCGCGCACCCGCGAGCTCCACGAGGATCGCGGCGCGCGCCGACCCGAGCTCAGTCTCGAAGGTCGGCGGGGCCTGGCGGATCACGCGCGCGATCTGCATCGGCGCCAGGGCGCGCCTTGTGCCCAGCCGACTCGACCACCACCGCAGCGACGCGGCGGCGAAGTCACGCCCGTCGCTGAACTCCGCCGCTGTCAGCCCGCTCGATCGCCATGCATCAACCCGCCGTGCCCACGTCGCTGCATTCGCCATGCGCGCGACGCTGCACGCTCAGCTCACGCGATACCAGACGGGGTCGATGCAGCGGATACGAAGTGGTCTCAGCATCGAGAAGTTTGCTCGGAGTCGCGGTTTGGTCCCGCAGCGGCTGCACTGGTGGAAAAAGAAGCTGGCCTTGACCGCGACGGCGACGACCCGCCCGCTGGCGCTGCTGCCCGTGACCGTGACAGAGCCCGTCGCCGCGGGGCGGCGCGGTGAGCCGGTGACGGTGCTCCTTCGCTGCGGCCACATGCTCAAAGTTGGGCGCGACTTTGACGAGAGCGTGTTCGCTCGCGTTGTTGCGTTGCTGGATCGCGGCTGATGCTGGGCTTGCCGCCGAGCGTTCAGATCTACTTCGCCACGGAGCTCGTCGACATGCGCAACGGCATCGACGGCTTGCGGGCACTCGTCGAGAGCGCGCTGAAGAAGGACCCGTACGGCGGGCACCTCTTCGTGTTCATCGGCAAGGCGAAGGACAAGGCGAAGATCCTCTTCTGGGATCGCAACGGCTTCGTCCTATACATGAAGCGGCTCGAGCGCGGTCGCTTCCAGCTTCCCGTCGTCGGGGATCGCGCGAAGCACGTCGAGATGGAGCCGGCGCAGCTCGCGATGCTGCTCGATGGCATCGACCTCAACGCGCGGCGGCTAGCGCGGTGGAATCCAGCCGGCGACAAGGGGATCGACACGGATCGCGGAGTGTGATCAAACCTGGTCGATGGTCGTCCCAAAGGTGGACCACGACTGCGTCCTGCAAGACGTCGTCACCGATCTCGCCAACAGGCTCGCGAAGCTGGAGCACGAGAACGCGCAGCTAAAGAAGGCGGTGCTCGGCTCGCGCAGCGAGAAGTCGAAGATGCCGCGCATCAAGACCCGCGGGCCGGTGACGCCAGAGGAGCAGCAAAAGACGCGTCGCGAGCGGGCGGAGGCCAAAGCCCAAGCTCCAACTGTGACGGTCGAGCACAAAGTCCCCGACAGCGAGCGACGCTGCAAGGCGTGCGGCAATACGAAGCTCGAGCCACTCGGCGACGGCAAGAAGACCTGCGTATGGGAGTTCGTGCCGGCGCGCTTTCTTCGCGTCGAGCACGTGCAGGAGGTGCTCCGCTGTCGCTGCAACGGCTTCGTCGTCACGGCTCCCGGTGCGCCGAAGGTCGTCGAGAAAGGGCAATACGGCGCGTCGTTTCTTGCGCACCTCGCCGTCGCCAAGTGCGCTGACCACACGCCGATCTATCGGCTGGAGAAGGCCTTCCAGCGCCAAGGTGTCCCCGTCGCGAGGTCGACGATGAACGACTTGCTTCATCGTGCGTCCGCGATTCTTGCCCCGGTGTGGACACGGCTACTCGATGACATTCGCGTGCGACCGGTCGTGGCGGCCGACGAGACTCGACTACGCCTCGTGCGCGACAAAGACGGCAAGACCAAGAACGGCTTCGTTTGGACCTTCGGCGCGCGCGACGACGCCGGCGAGCTCGATGTGGCCTACGTCTTCACCGAGACTCGCTCGGGCTCGACGCCGAAGACGCTGCTCGAAGGCACGACGGGCGTGCTGCTCGTCGACGGCTACAGCGGCTACAACGTCGTGGATCAGGTCTCGACGCGACGACGCGCAGCATGCCACGCGCATCTGCGCCGCTACTTCCACGAGGCATTACCGACGGCGCCGGTCGCTCAGGAGATGAGCGACCTCGTCGCCGAGCTGTACATCGCCGAGCATGCGGCCGACGCCGACGGTTTGGTCGGCGCGACAAAGTTGGAGTTTCGTAAACAGCGCGCTGGACCAGTGCGGGCCCGGATGCGGGCATGGCTCGATGCGCACCGAGAGCGGCAACCGCCGAAGAGCCCGATCGGCGCGGCGATCCGCTACGGGGACAACCAGTGGGACGAGCTCGGAGTCTTCCTCGACGACGTGCGCGTGCCGCTCGACAACAACGGCTCGGAGCGCGCGCTCCGACGCGTAGCGCTGGGCAGGAAGAACTACCTCTTCGTGCACAACAGCGACGCAGGCGCGAGTCTGGCCGGCCTCTACTCGCTCGTGGCCACGTGCGAAGCGCGCAGCATCAACCCCTTCGAGTACCTGACCGACGTGCTCGGGCGCGTGCAGGATCAGCCTGCGGCTGCGATCAATGAGCTGCTGCCCGGACCTTGGGCCGTCGACCGCGACCACGACTGATCTCGCGCTGTCACGACGCCATCCGCCGGACGGTTACTCGTGATCAAGACGGGCCCCGTCTTTTCGGAGGGGTAGCGACGCAGGGGCGCTCGATCGGACCGTCGCGCCAGGAGGCGCGATGGCCACGGAGCGACTGAACATGCGGCACGTACGAGAGATCCTGAGACAGAAGTGGGTGCTGGAGCGGACGCACCGCGAGGTGGCCCAGAGCGTCGGGCTGTCCGCTGGAGCCGTCGGCAAGGTCGTCGGCCGCGCTGAGGCCGCCGGGATGAGCTGGGCCACCGTGGAGGCACTCGACGAGCAGGTGCTCGAGGCGAAGCTCTACGGACCGAAGCTGCCGCAGACTGCGCAGCGGCCGCTGCCCGACTGGATCCGCACGGGCAAGACGTACCTCGCGTGCGCGCTCGCGCAAGCGGCATGCAGGAAGGGCTACAATGCGCTATACCGTCGAGCACCGCGGCTTCTCGACGAGGTCGCGCTGGCACGCGCCGACGGCAGCTACGTGCGTCTGCTCGCGAAGATCGCGCGCGTCGACGTGCTCATCATCGACGACTGGGGCCTAACGCCGCTGCGCGACCAGGACCGTCGCGACCTGCTCGAGGTGCTCGACGATCGCTACGCGACGCGGTCGACGATCCTCACGAGCCAGCTACCGTCGTCGAAGTGGCACGACTACCTCGGCGACCCATCCAGTGCGGACGCCATCTGTGACCGCGTGTTGCACAACGCCCATCGTCTCGTGCTAAAGGGCGCGTCACGAAGGAAGCCGGAGAAAGACCAAACCCAGACCTGACCAAACCTCGTCGCTTCGCTCCGATCACGATGCCCCGATCGCGGTGATCACGATGAGCCGATCTCTTTGATCACGATGCGCGGAATACGCACTTGCGCGGGCTCGTCGTGTACACCTCCGCTGGCGTCTTCATCCCGATCGCTTCGTGAGGTCGGACGTGATTGAACTCCGCACTCCAGTCGTCGAAGCAGCTCTGTTGCGCGAGCAGCGACGCACCGGGCTGGACCTGGAGCTCCGCAGCAACGTCGACGTGCATGCGCTCATGGCCGCCGTTGTCTTGTGGGCAGCCAGGGCGGCTCCGCACGACGTGGATACCGAGGGCGACCCACCATGCCGACAGCGTCGACAGGCCACCGAGCGCCAGCGTGTATGCGAATGGCGGACCGTTATCGCTTTGGATGGCCTTCGGCAGCCCGTACCGGCGGAACAAATCCTCGAAGATCGGCCGAACCATCGCGCCCCCCGTGCGAGGCAGCCCTCGCAGCGCGAGCACGTACCTGCTGAACGCGTCACGCACCGTGAGCGGCTCGCAGCGGGCTCCGTCCGCGGTGAGCCACCATCCCTTGAAGTCGACCGTCCATAGATCGTTGGGCGCGAGCACGGTAACGGAGGGTGCATGCAGCGGAACCGCGATCGAGCGGTCCCGCCAGCGTCGCCGCCGAATAAGCCCGTACTCGCCGAGCACACGCTCGATACTGCGCACCGACGGCGACGATTCGCCGTGACTCTTCATGAGCAGCTTCCGCAGCTTCTTTGCGCCCCCTGTCGGGTGAGCCTGGCGCAGCCGCACGATCTCCGCCTTCATGGCCTCCGTGATCTCCGTCGGCGAACGCTTCGGCCGCGTGCTCTCGTTCACGAGCCCGACGACACCCTCGGCCCTGAACCGCTTCAGCCATTTGTAGCCGGTCTTCCGACTGACCCTGTACTGCCGACATAGCTCCGTGATCGACGCTTCCTTACCCAGCGCACGTAATACGAACTCTTTTCTCAAGCTCACGATGGACCTCTCCGGCCATGGCATGCAGAAGCATGCCGGGTGCGAAAATTGGCCGGGCTGTTACCCCTCTCCTGACGCTGAAATGGAACCCAGGTCCTGACGCCGCACCAGAGCCGTTTGGCCCGCGGGAGGTGGATCACTTTCAGAGCGGCCGGTGGATCACTTTCAGAGCGGCGCCATCACCTAACCTTGCCGCCCACGGAACTTCGCGGGTGCCCTCGAGGAGATGACGTGAACGTACTGCTCGTTCTGACGTGCCCCCAAGACGTGGACAGTTTTCGGCGAGAAAAATGCCGGTCAAGCGGCACGCGCGGAAGGCGCGAGCAGACGGGCCAGGTACTGTGTCGGGGCTAGATTTCCAAGTGAGGAATGGGGTCGCGTTTCGTTGTACTCCGTTCGCCAGCTTTGGATCGTGGTGCGGGCTTCTTGCAGCGAGCTGAACCAGCTCGTGTCCAGGCACACTCGTCGCGCAGCTTGCCATTGAAGCTCTCGATGAATCCGTTCTCCGTCGGCTTTCCGGGTCGGATGTAGTCGAACTGGATCTTCTTCCTGAATGCCCATTCGTGGTAGTGATGTGACGTGAACTCGGGTCCGTTGTCCGTCGTGATCATCTTCGGTGCGCCACGCCGCGCGATCACGCGGTCAAGGACGTCTGTGACCGTCCGAGATGGTAGCGAGTAGTCCGCAAACATCGCGAGCGATTCGCGACTGTAGCAAGCGATGAGCGTCAGGATGCGGAATCGTCGCCCGTGGCTCAGCGCGTCCGCCACAAAGTCCATGCTCCAGCGCTCGTTGATCTGCAGCGGCGCCGGCGGCAAGACGCGCAGCTGGACGGCAAACTTCTTCTTTCTCCGACGGCGGACGATGAGATTGTCGAGCCGGTAAAGGCGGTACGTCCGCTTGATGTTGATCTCCCATCCCTCTCAACGAAGCAGCACGTGTAGACGTCGATAGCCGTAACGCGGTCGTGCCAGCGTGTTGATTCTCACGAGCTAGGGACCCCAGTAGCCTAGTTTTTCTCACGAGCATTCCCCCCTCCGGGGCCGAGTTTCTCAGCAGCATTCCCCCCCCTTCCACGAGACGGGTACCCGCGCTTCCTGGACGTCCAGGGAGGCGGCATGTCGTTTCGGGAGGTCGGGATGTTCGATGTGAAAGAGGTGGTGCGGCTGCATCTGGCCGGCGCACCGCGGAAGCAGATCGCGGCGCAGGTCGGCCTGGACGTGAAGACGGTGCGACGCTACTGCCGCGCCGCCGACACGCTGGGCGTGACCGCGCCGCTCGACGATGCGCAGTTCGAGCGCGTGCTCACCGCGCTGCGACCGACCGCAGAGCGTGAGCACGGCGAGGCGTGGCGCAGCTGCGAGCAGCAGCGGACCTTCATCGAGACGTCGCTCGGCAGCGACCTGAGGCTGAGCAAGGTGCAGCGCTTGCTGCAGCGTCAGGGAGTGAAGGTGCCGTACTCGACGCTCCACCGCTTTGCCGTCGAGGTATTCGGCTTCGGCAAGGCGACTCCGACGATTGCGATCGTCGACGGCGAGCCCGGCCAGGAGGTACAGATCGACACCGGCTGGGTGCTCGCCGTCAACGACGGCAAGCGCAGGCGGATACGGGTCTTCATCTTCACCCCGGTCTTCTCGCGCTACCGCTTCGTCTATCCGATCGAGCGCGAGACGACCGCCGCTGCGATCGAGGCGTGCGAGGCGGCGTGGGAGTTCTACGGCGGCGTCTTCGCCGTCCTCATCCCCGACAACACCAAGGCGATCGTGGCCGAGGCGAGCGACACCTCGCCGAGGATCGTCGAGGCCTTCCGCGAGTACACGCAGGCGCGCGGGATCACCGTCGACCCTGCGCGCGTCCGGCACCCGAAGGACAAGGCGCGCGTCGAGCGCTCCCTGCGTGTCGTCCGCGACGACTGCTTCGCGGGTGAGAAGCTTCACAGCGTCGACGACGCGCGTCGACGCGCGCTCGTCTGGTCGACGCAGGAGCACAGCCTGCGCGTGCATGCGACGACCCAGCGACGGCCGAAGGAGCACTTCGAGGCAGAGGAGCGGCCTCGGCTGCTCGCGGCGCCGACGGCACGCTGGGAGGTCCCGCTGTGGTGTGACGTTGCCGTGCGCCCGGACCAACACGTCCGCGTCGACAAGGCGCTGTACCTCATGCCCGCGGCGCTCGTCGGTAAGAAGCTGCGGGCGCGCGCCGATTCGAGCCTGGTGCGCTTCTACCTCGAGGGCGGGTGGCCAAGGTGCACCCGCGCAAGCCGCCCGGTGGGCGCGCCTTCGACGTGCACGACATCCCGGAGCACAAGCGGGCCTATGCCCTCCGTGATCCTCGCTTCCTCGTCGAGCAGGCACGGTCACACGGACCCCTCGTCGGCCGCTACGCGGAGCTGCTCATCGAAGGCCCCGCGCCTTGGATGAGCCTGCGGCGCGTGAGCGCGCTGCTCGGCCTCGCACGCCGATACGGCCCGGCTCGCGTCGATGCCGCCTGCCGCGTCTCGCTCGCAGTCGAGCTCGTCGACGTCGACCGTCTCCGCCGAATGCTCGAGCGGCCGGCACCGGTGCAGAGCGCGCCGTCGCTCGCGCCCATCATCCCCATCGCCAGGTACCTGCGTCCTGCGAGCACGTACGTCGTCGCTCGCACAACCGCTCCCGACGGGAGCCAAGAGGAGACCAATCATGAATGATCAGCTTTTACCCGAGCTCAGGACCGCGCTCAAGCGACTCAAGCTTGGCCGCATGCTCGATACCCTCGCAGAGCGGCTCGCGCTCGCGAGGCAACAGAAGATGCCCCACCAAGACTTCCTCCTGCTTGTGCTGCAGGACGAGGCCTCGCGTCGGGAGAGTCTCGCTTCGACGCTCCGCTCTCAGCGTGCGCACCTCGATCCCGAGATGCAGCTCGAGCGCTGGGATGACACTTCGACCGTCACCTTCGACAAGCAGCAGCTCAACGAACTCGTCTCGATGCGCTTCGTCGAGCAGCGCGCCAACGTGGCCATCATCGGCCCCGTCGGGGTCGGCAAGAGCTTCCTCGCGTACGCGATCGGTCACGTCGCCTGCCGGCGCGGCCTCTCGGTGCTCGCCGTCGCTGGCGACAAAATGCTCAAGACGCTCAAGCACGCGCGCCTCGACAACAGCCACGACGCCGAGATGCGAAAGCTCATCGCCGTCGACCTGCTCATTGTCGACGACTTCGCCCTCGACGCGATGGACAACATCACCGAGTCGAAGGACATATCGGAGCTGCTCTCCGAGCGGCACCGATCAAGCTCGACGATCGTGACCTCGAACCGCGGTCACGACGAGTGGCTCGCGACCTTCGCCGATCCGATGCGCGCACAGAGCATCGTCGACCGCCTCGCGAACAACGCTTACGATCTCGTCGTCGAAGGCGAGTCGTACCGCGCCCGGCTCAAGCCCAAGCTGAAAAAGAACGGGAAGGCTGGACAGCAGGTCAGCGTCGGTTGTTGCAGTGCCGTACTCCACGGTGCTCGGCGCAATGGTGCATGGAAGGGCTTCTCGGAAGGCTGCAAACAGCCGTCCGGTACCGTCCATCCCTGGCAGAAGCACGACTTTCATGGGCGTCTCCTATTGCGAGGCGCCCGGTGATGTCAAACGCGATGTAGGTCGGCCTGATCCGAGACGCGCGATGGAAACGCGGCCGGGCGTTTATCGCTGAGCGTGCATTCCGCGCAAACACCTCGTCGGTCGCGGCGGCACCATCCTACACAAGTAGGTATCGACCATCGGACTCCATTATTCCGAATATCAAAACAGTGTTGTTCCGATAATTCTGCTTCTCCAAGGGCGCCTCCGGCACTAAGAACGGGATGCATGGGAACGCATCTCTAGTTTTAACGATGTGAGCACTTAGCCTAGGAGAGACATGACGATGCCGATGGGGTTTGGATCAGTAACGCTCGTTGCAATGATTCCGCTCATCGCGATGGTGGGTGGATGCCCCGAGGCGGCGACGGCCGACGTCGATGCAGCGTCGCACATGGATCTCGTCGGCTCCGGGCTCACCGATCTCACGGGGGGGCTCGCCGACATGAGCGGATTGGGCGCGGCATTCACGCTGACCTTCAAGTCGGCGGACCTTGCGCAGTTCCACGGGGGCGAAGAGCTCTACTACCGTCTCAAAGAGGGCACGACGCTCGTCGGGACCTTGCAGCACCTTCCGATTCCGGCGAGCGGCCCGACGACGTTCACCATCCCGAACGTGCTGGCGAGCGGTCATAACTATAGCCTTCAGTTCTGGTCCGATCGCAACTCGAACGGAACTTGCGAGGCCGCCCCCAACGATCACACCTGGGCGCGGCGGGTTCCGTCGACCGGCTTGGTCACCGGCGACGTCACGGTGACCTTCCCGCACTCGACCTCCGTTTCCCCGGGCGACGACATCTGCCCGTAGCTCTCGGCGGAGTCGACGCCATCCAACGCGCCTGTGCGCAGCGCAAATCGCCGAGCCGCCCAACAGACCCAGACCGTTACAATGCTCCCCCCCCCGACGGTCGCTCGGGGGTGGCTGAGCGAGGCGAGACCACCATGATCTCTCGACGTTCGTTCCTCAAGGCGACGCTCGCCACGACGGCGGTCGCCGCAGGCGCGAGCAGCGGGTGCGGAAACGACGTGCGCGCGGCCCCGATCATCGACGTCACCGTTGACGATGATCCGAAGTCGTTCCGCTACGGCCAGATCGCCGTCGAGCTGACGAAATATCCCGATCTAGCGGCGCGCGGTGGGGCCCTCACCCTGCGCCTCGCGGCGCTCCCTCCAGGAGATCGGCCGTTCCGCGTGCCGAGCCGCGGCGTCCTCCTCGTGCATCTCGGCACGAGCGATGACCCGCGAGAATTCATCGCCACGCGGTCCGACTGCCCGCACCAGGGCTGCCCGCTCGGCTACTCGGCGAAGGACGGGCAGATCGAGTGCCCGTGCCACGGCTCGCGCTTTCGCGCGGTCGCCGACACGAACGACACGGCACTGTGCGTCGGGCTCGTTACGCACAAGCCCGCGCGCTCGAACCTCGACGTCTACGGAGCGACGCGGATCGGCGACGTGGTCTACGTCGACCTCAACGAGGACGTGTCCTGCGATGTGCTCAACCGCTTTCCGAGCGTCGAGGACGGGAAGATCACGATCCCGATCGCGCAGTACCCCGGGCTGTCGATGGTAGGCGGCAGCCTAACCGGCCGGACCGCCGGCCTCGACCAGAGCGTCCTCGTCGCCCGCGTCGCAGACGATCGGGTGATTGCGGTCTCGAGCGTGTGTACGCACATGCAGCAGAGCGTGCAACTCGAGATCGGTGAGGGGCGCCTCCACTGCTACGAGCACGATTCGCTCTACACCTACGAGGGCGTGGTGATCTGCGCAGGGTTGGATACGGGGTGCGATCCGGCCAAGGCCGCCAAGCAAGGCAACTTGAAGCGCTTCGAGGTCGAGTTCGACGGCGCGACGATCGTGATCACTGTATGAGGTGCGGGACTCACCCGGCTCCTGGAACCGGGTCGATGCGACGTGGGGGGCAAGGACTCCCCAGGCTTCGGAACAGCCGGACATCCACGGCCTTGGTTAGCTGCATGCGAATCTACGCATACAGAGCCGAACCGAAACAGGTAGGAGGGTCGGGGCAGCGCGACTCCACGGCGTTAAGTGCCCACGCCTCGCAATTGGCGAGGCGACCTTCTCGATTACCCGACGCCCGCCTGCCTCAGCGATGCCTCGTCCGCCCCGCCAGCAGCTTGTGCCGGCCCTCGCTGCGTACCTTCGCGTTGAGTAGGTACGCTTTCAAGCGCAGGCTTTCCCATTCCCCCACGTCAGGAAAGAACAAGCGGCCGGTGCCACCAGGGTGCCACGCGGAGCGGGAATCATCGGGAACGAGCGGGAACGAGCGGATGTGACGGGAGTCTACGAAATCGAGTGCTCACCGACGGGAAGATCGAGGAAACGGACACAAGCCAGCGCCGCGCCTCAGTTTGTCTTCCGTGCCCTACTTCGGGTTCAAACCCCGTCGCTCACCCCAAGTAACTCCACGTATTTACTTACTCTATTCACTCGCCGCAACCTTCGTTGCCGCTCGCCAGGTCTTCCTCGAAAAGGGCGTGAGTGGCACCACCGCAGAGGTGGCCAAGAAGGCCGGCGTCGCCGAAGGCTCCATCTTCAAGCGCTGGAAAACAAAGCAAGATCTATTCTTTGCCGCGCTCAAGCCGAGCACCATCGATCCTGCCTGGGTCGAAAACCTGCACGCTCGGGTTGGTCAGGGCGACATCCGGGAGTCGCTCACCGACCTCGGGACCCAGCTCGTCGAGTTCTTCCGCAAGCTCGTTCCGTTGCTGATGATGTGTTGGTCCAATCCGCCGTCGACCGGCGGCGGATCCGGCATTCCACAGCACCTCACCGGGCCGAATCCAGCGCCGGTTCTTGCCATCAAGCGAATTGCCGGTTACTTCGAGGCGGAAATGCGCCTCGGACGGCTCGCGCGCCGGGATGCAGAAATGATGGCGCGGAGTTTCCTAGGTAGTATCCAGCACTTCGTTTTTTTAGAGATCATCACCCAGAACCGTGACGAGCTCCCGATGCCTTCCGAGATGTTCATTCGGAGCCTCGTCAATTTGCTGTGGAACGGAATGCGCCCTGACGGCCAGGAGATCGAACGATGAATTCAGCTCTATTAATAAGTGTGTACTCACTTGCAAAGAAGTCCCCGGTGCCGCTGGCGCTGGCCCTTCTTTGGGTCGCGCCTGCTGCGGCTCACGCCGATCGCGCGCTGACGCTGGACGACGCGATCACGCTGGCGCGGAAGAACAACCGTGACCTGCAGGCTGCGCGTGAGTCGTTGGCGCAAGTCCAGGTCGTGGTCGAACAGACCCGCGCGCAGCTCTTGCCGACCGTCGGAGCGCAAGGCAAGTACACCTTCAACCAGCCGGTCGCGCAGCTCGATCCGACGCGCTTCGGCGCCCCGGCGGGCACGCCACCGATCACGATCGTGAAGGAGCACCAGCTCGATTTTGCGGCGACGGCTTCGGTACCACTCCTCGTGCCAGGCGCGTACCCCGCCTATCAGGCGGCGATCGCCGGCAAGCGCGCGGCAGCCGCGAACCTCGCTGTCACGGAGACCACGCTCCTCCTCGGCGCAGCGAACGGCTTCTACGGTTGCGCAGGGGCCGACGAGCTCTTGCAAGCTCGCAAGCACGCGATCGAGGTCGCGCAGCAGACGCTGAAGAACGCGAAGGCGCGCCTCGAGGCCGGCGTGGTCAATCGAGTGGAGGTCACGCGCGCCGAGCTTGCGCTCGTGCGTGCCGAGCAACAGGCGAAGGAGGCCGACGACAACCGCGCGCTCGCGTACCGCGCGCTCGCGACGCTGCTGCAACAGCGCGAGAAGTTCACCGTGCAACCCGGCGAGCGCCAGGCCAACCACGAGTCGATCGAAGATCTCCAGCGCAACGCGCTCAAGCTGCGCCCGGAGTTCACGGCGTACGAGCTCAACATCGTGGCGCAGGACAAGCAGGTCCTCTCCGGCTGGTTGCGCTGGATCCCGTCGGTGTCCGCGTTCGGTCGCTTCGTCGCGGGTAACTACTCGGGCTTCTCCGGCCAGAAGTGGTCGGTCGCCGCGGGCGTGCAAGCCGACTGGGCGCTCTACGATGCTGGCATCCGCGATGCCTCGCGTCACCAAGCGGAGTCGCTGCGCCGGCAATACCAGCTCCAGCTCCAGCAGCTGCACGACACGATCAACGACGACATCGCCCAAGCAGAGCGCGAGCTCGGCACCAAGCGCGATGCGCTCACCACCTCGCAGAAGTCGGTGGGTCTCTCGAAGGAGACGCTCGAGCTCATCCGCGCGCAGCACGACGCCGGGACGGCGACACAGCTCGACCTCCTGCAAGCGCAGGATGCGCTGGTCGTGTCCGAGGTCGCGCTGGCGCAGTCACGCTTCGATCTCGCGATGGGCGAGATCAAGCTGCAACGCTTGGCCGGTACGTTCCCCGGCACAGGGGCAACGGGGTCCACGCGATGAGTGAAGCGCCCGCGCGCACCGTCTCGCCTCGCACCCGCATCCTGGTGGTCTTGGCCGTCGCGGCCGTCGCCTACGGTGTATATCGCCTGCGGCAGACGCGGCAACCGTACGAGTGGTACGGCACCGTCGAGGCCCGCACCATTCAGGTGGGCTCGCGCACGGGCGGTCGCGTGAAGGAGCTGCTGGTGCACGAGGGCGACCCCGTGCAGCCCGGTCAGACCTTGGTGATCCTCGAGGCGGGTGATCTCGATGCGCAGCGCCTCATGGCGCAAGCCGCGCTCGATCAAGTGAAGGCGCAGCTCGAGAAGCTCGAAGCGGGCTCGCGGCCCGAAGAGGTCGAGGCCGCGAAGGCACGCGCCAGCACGGCGAGCGCACAGTTGAGCCAGACCAAGACGGGCTCGCGCGCCGAGCAGGTCGCCGCAGCGAATTCGCGCCTCCGCGCGGCCCAGGTCGCCGTCGACAAGGGCCAGCTCGATGCGAACCGCCAGCATCAGCTCGGCGCCTCGGGCGCCGCGTCGCGGGCCGACGTGGACAATGCCGACATCGCGCTCCGCAGCGCGCTCGCGCAACGCGACGCCGCCAAAGATCAGATGGACGAGATTCGCAACGGCTCGCGCAAGGAAGAGCTCGACCAAGCGCTCGGCCGTGAGCGGGAAGCGCGCGCCAGCCTGAAGCTCGTCGTCGCGGGCTCTCGCATCGAAGACATCAAGGCCGCACGCGCTGCCGTCGACGCAGCGCAGGGTCGCCTCGATCAGGTGAAGGTGAACATGGACGAGCTCTCCATCAAGGCGCCGCGCGCCGCGCGCGTGGAGTCGCTCAACCTGCGTCCCGGCGACATTCTCGCGCCGAGCGCCACCGCCGCCACGTTGCTCGAAGAAGATCAATTGTACGTTCGCATCTACGTGCCGGAGACGCTCATCGGTCACCTCAAGGTGAACGAAATGGTGCCCGTCACCGTCGACTCGTTCCCGGGCAAGTCATTCAAGGGCGTCGTCGAGCACATCAACGCGCAAGGGGAGTTCTCGCCGCGGAACTTACAATCCGCAGACGAGCGCGCGGACCAGGTATTCGCCGCACGCATCGGTCTACGCGAAGGCCGCGACGAGCTGCGTGCAGGCATGGCGGCGGCGATCGCGGTGCCCAAGTGAGCGCCGCATTGGCGACGGCACCGAACGTCGCCATCCACGTCGAGAACGTGACCCGGAAGTTCGCCGAGTTTACCGCGCTCGATCAGGTCTCGCTCGATGTGCCGAGTGGCATGGTCTACGGCCTCCTCGGGCCCAATGGCTCGGGCAAGTCCACGCTGATCCGCATCCTGTGTGGGCTGCTCGCACCGACGATGGGACGGGCGACCGTCCTCGGCCTCGACGTGGCCACGCAGGGCGAAGCGATCCGGCAACAGATCGGCTACATGAGCCAGAAGTTCGCGCTCTACCAGGACCTCACGGTGCGCGAGAACCTCGACTTCTACGCACGCATCTACGGCCTCACCGGCGCACGCCTCAGGAAACAGATGGAGTCGGCGATCGAGCTGACGCACATCGGGCCGTATATCGATCGGCGCGCCGGGCAGCTATCCGGCGGATGGAAGCAGCGCCTCGCACTCGGTGCCACGCTCATGCACGAGCCCAAGGTGGTGTTCCTCGACGAGCCCACTGCCGGCATCGATCCCGTCGCCCGCCGCGAGCTGTGGGACCTCTTGTTCGAGCTGGCGGCCCAAGGCATCACGCTCCTCGTCACCACGCACTACATGGACGAAGCAGAGCGTTGCGCCGAGGTCGGATACCTATACCTCGCGAAGCTACTGTCGACCGGCACCCCCGAGCAGCTGAAGGCATTGCCTTCGATCAACAAGCCCCACACGCACCGCCTCGAGATCGAGGTGCGCGACACCACGCGGGCGCTGTCGTGGCTGCGGCTCCAAGCCTTCTGCGTGAACGCAACCATCTTCGGCCAGGCCCTCCACGCCGTCATTCGCGACGAGCTGTCGAACGACGATCTCCTCGCCCGGATGCACCAAGCCGGCTTTCCCAATGCCACCGCACGCGCGATCGCACCGACGCTGGAGGACGTCTTCGTCACGCTCACGGAGCAAGCCGCCGAGGCGCGTCGCCTCCAGGGCAACGCCTAGCCATGTGGCTCTCCTTCATCGCGGTCTTCCGCAAAGAGTTCCTGCACATCTTTCGCGACAAGGGGACGCTGGCGGCAGCGTTCTCGATCCCGATCTTCCAGCTGCTGTTGTTCGGGTTCATCGATCAAACGGTGAAGAATCTACCGACGGTGGTCGTGGACCAAGATCACACGTCGGCCAGCCGCGAGCTGATGGATCAGATGCGTGCCACCCGCACGTTCAAAATCACCACCGTGACCACGAGCCCGCAGGAAGCGCGCAACGAGATCATCGCCGGCAGAGCGCGCGTGGGCGTCATCATCCCGCCGCAGTTCTCGGGCAAGCAGCGCCAGTCCGAGGGTGCACAGATCTTGGTGCTGATCGACGGCTCCGACTCCAACGCCAGCGCGCAGGCGCTCGCGTCGATCAACGGACTGATCGCAGCGAAGAACCTCGAGGCCATTCGCGCCACCATGGCGCGCAGCGGTCAGCCGGTCTCGGCGCAGCCCGTCATCCTGTTCAACCCCGACGGGAGGACGGCCAACTTCATCATCCCCGGCCTCATCGCCATTCTGTTGCAGATCGTGGCGCTGGTCCTCGCCGCCGTCGCCATCGTGCGTGAGCGCGAGCAAGGCACGCTCGAGCAACTGCTGGTCACCCCCGTGAATCCTCTCGGGCTGATGCTCGGGAAGCTCGCGCCCTATCTCATCATCGGCGTCATCGAGATGGCGATGGTGTTGTTTCTCATGCGCTTCGCGTTCTCGGTGCCGATCCGCGGCAGCCTGTTCCTGCTGTTCACCGTGGCCGTCGTCTACATCTCGGCGCTCCTCGCGCTGGGCCTCTTCGTCTCGGCGCGCGCTCCGACGCAGGTGCAGGCGCAGCAGATGGCGCAGATGATCTTCTTGCCGTCCATCTTCCTCTCCGGCTACATCTTCCCGTCGGAGGGCCTGCCCGTGGTGCTGCGCTACATCGGCAAGGTGCTACCGGCCACGCACATGATCTCGGTGCTGCGCGGCGTGATATTGCGGGATGCGGGCCTCGCCGAGCTGTGGCCCAACATCCTCGCCCTCGTCGTCATCTCCGTCCTGCTCATCTGGGGCAGCGTCCGCAGCTTCCGTAAAGTCGCCATCTAGCTTAGCGTCGCCGCCGATGAGCCACATTTTCGATCCCGCCCAGCTGCAAGCGATCGCCAAGCGGGCCCTCGGCCTTCCTACCAAGCAGTTGTTCACTCAGGTCATCAACGACCTCTCCGACGCGCATCCGGGCCACATCGAACGCAACCCCGAGTGGATCTTCAACAACGCGGGCGGCGCGATGGGCGCGATGATGGTGCTCCACGCCTCGCTCACCGAGTACGTGATCATCTTCGGCTCTCCCATCGGCACGGAGGGCCACACCGGCCGGTTCGCCGCCGACGACTACTTCACGATCCTCGAGGGCGAGCAGTGGGCGTTCGGCGAAGGGGATGTCGAGCGCGAGGTGTTCCGCCCGGGCGACCAGCACCACCTTCCGCGTGGCACGTGCAAGGCGTACCGCATCCCGGAGTCCTGCTGGGCGCTCGAGTATGCGCGCGGCTTCATCCCGCAGATGTTGCCGTTCGGCGTGGCCGACTCGATGTTCTCCACGGTCGACTACAAGACCATCGGCCGACTGTTCAAGATCTACGGCAAGCTCACCGTGCGCGAGCTGGCACAGGGCAACATCCCCACGTTCGGAGCGATGGACACGCTGCGCCGGCTGCCCGGCATTCAGCGCTTACTCGGCAACGCGTAACGCGTCTCGGGTGCGACACAGGACCGCCGTGGCATCCCGTCTCGGTGTGGCATTTTGCAGCGGGAACCCATCGCGGGCTGCCGCGCTATCCACATGATCTCGCGCCGCCCGGTACCGGCACGTCGGTTGCTCTAGGGGCCGACAACAACTATCTCCCATTACCAGGAGCGACCGATGTCGTCGAAGAAGATCCACGTAGACAATCACGCAGACAATGATGAAGCCCAGATCGAGAGCAAGGATTCCGCCGTCGGTCAGACGGTGACCGATCTCCTCAAGAACCTGGACGTCGGGCCGTGGCTCGATCGCGCGTCGCACATGCTGCAAGCGCGTCCCGCCGTCACCATCGGCGCCGCGATGGGCGCAGGCTTCGTGCTCGGCCTCACGTTGTTCAGCAAGATCGGCCGCGTCGCGTTGATCGCTGCGCTCGGGCTCGGCACCGAGGTCGTGATGCAGAAGATGCGCCGCACCGCTTCGGCGTAGCTGGCGCCGAGCATCGAGAATTTCAGACGCGCAGGGTCGCCGAGAGGCCCTGCGCGCGTGCGCGATCTGCCACCGCGCGCGTCACGGCTCGGTGGACCTCGGGCAACAACGGCGACGGCACCACCTCGCCGCGGACGGCATGACCCGCGATCGCCTCGGCGGCTGCGATCAGCATCTCCGGGGTGATCGACTTGCTACGCACCTCGAGCGCGCCCTTGAAGATGCCGGGATACGCGAGCGCGTTGTTCACCGATTGACCGTCGGCCGCGAAGGCTGCGCCAGCCGAGCGTGCTGCCACCGGATCGATCTCCGGCATCGGGTTCGACAGCGCGAAGATGACCTGCCCCTTCCGGATCATATGCGGCTGCACCAAGCCGGGTTTGCCCGTGGTGAGCACCACCAAGTCCGCTTCCTTCATGATCGCTTCGAAGCTGCTGGCGCGAGCGCCCTTCGCCACGCACGACAGCACCGCTTGCTCGTTCGGATCGGTGACGGCCACGTCGCCGACCCCGTAGGCCAGAGCGAGCTTCGCGATGGCGGACCCCGCGGCGCCGAGACCGACTTGGCCCATCTTCGCACTCTTGAGGTCGAGGCCGACCAGTCGACAGGCGTTCATGATGCCAGCCAGCGCCACGGTAGCGGTACCGTGCTGGTCGTCGTGCATGACTGGCTTGTCGAGACGACGGTCGAGCTCGGCTTCGATCTCGAAGCACTCCGGGATGCGAATGTCCTCGAGGTGGATGCCACCGAAGCCGCGAGACACGCGCGCGACGGTCTCGATGAACTCCTTCGGATCGATGGTGTCGACGAGAATGGGCACGGCCGAGATACCCACGAATTGATCGTAGAGCACCGCCTTGCCTTCCATCACCGGCAGCGCCGCGAGCGCCCCGATGTTGCCGAGACCGAGGACGCGCGTGCCGTTGGTGAAGATGCCGACCGAGTTGCCGAGGCCCGTCAGCGTCAGCGCCCGGGAGGGCTCCATCTGGATGGCGGTGGCGACGCGTGCGACCCCGGGCGTGTAGATGTAGCGGAGGTCCGAGAGCTGCTCCACCTTGAGTCGACTGGTCGAGTGGATCTTGCCGCCCTTGTGGCGATCGAACACGCGGTCGGTGACGTCGAGGACCTCCACGCCGTCGGTGATGCGCAAGGCAGCGACCACGCGCTCGGTCTGCCCTTCGTCGTCGGTCTCCACGGTGATGTCTCGCACCGACACGTCGCCTTCGCGACGTAGCGTGACGATCTCGCCGATGAGCGCACCCTCGTTGGCGACGGCGGTGGCGAGGCTCGCGAGCTGGCCTGGACGATGACGAGTACGAACGCGAAGGACGGTGTCGATGCGATAGCCGGACATGAGCAGACGATCTTACGGCGGAATCGGAACCGCCTCATGGAAAACCTGGCGTGAGGTGGTGCATGGAACACAGACAACTCGGTGGCTCTGGCCTCATGGTTCCGGTGCTCAGCCTCGGTACGGGCACCTTCGGTGGCGGCAACGCCTTCTTCGATTCGTGGGGCGGGAGCGGCGTCGAGCAAGCGACGCGCCTCGTCGATCTGTGTCTAGAAGCGGGCCTCAACTTCTTCGACACCGCGGACATCTACTCCGACGGCAAGGCAGAAGAGGTGCTGGGCGAAGCACTGAAGGGCCGCCGCGATCGCGTGCTCATCTCCACCAAGGCCACGTTCCGCAATGGACCTGGGCCCAACGATATCGGCTCGTCGCGCCAACACCTCATCAAGGCCGTCGATGCGAGCCTGCGTCGCCTCGGCACCGACTACATTGATCTGTTTCAGCTCCACGCCTTCGACGCCCGCACGCCTGTCGAGGAAACGCTCGCCACGCTCGACCACATGGTCGAGAGCGGCAAGATCCGCTACCTCGGTTGCTCCAACTTTTCCGGCTGGCACCTCATGAAGTCGCTGGCCGCGAGCGAGCGACACGGCTGGTCTCGGTACGTCGCGCATCAGGCGTACTACTCGCTCATCGGTCGCGACTACGAATCGGAGCTGATGCCGATCGCGCTCGATCAGAAAGTAG
Organism: Myxococcales bacterium; assembly: GCA_043741435.1. GTDB lineage: Bacteria > Myxococcota_A > Polyangia > Palsa-1104 > Palsa-1104 > JBDTCO01. The sequence continues at coordinate 33,080 of JAYUBF010000289.1, read as the reverse complement.
GCGCCGTGGTGTGGAGCCCGCTCGGTTGGGCGCGCCTCACCGGCAAGCTGCGCCGTGGTCAGCCGAAACCCGAGCTCACCCGGCTGCAGAACAAGCTGTCGACTGACGCGGGCCCGCAGGTCGACGACGAATATCTCTACCGCGTGGTCGACGCGATCGACGAGGTCGCGAAGGACACCGGCAAGACCGTGCCGCAGATCGCGATCAACTGGCTGCTGCAACGTCCATCGGTGGCAAACGTGATCGTCAGCGCTCGCGACGAGAAGCAACTGCGTGACAACCTCGGTGCCGTCGGCTGGAGCCTCACGGCTGCGCAGGTACAAAAACTCGACGCTGCGAGCGCGCAGCCCAAGCCGTGGCCGTACTGGCACCAGGATAAGTTCGAGCGCAACCCGCCTCCCGTGTAGCCATTCCCTGGGGTCAGTCGACCCGATGTTCGCTGGATCAACCGGCGCCACGTCACGGAACCACGCGACGTCTTTGAGGTTGCCGTGCCTCGACTGCATTGCGGGGGCTGGCATCGTTCCTGCTAAAGAGAGCGTCCATGAACCGCATCGCATGCCTTTTCCTCTCGTTGCCCCTCGTCCTCGGCGCGTCGCTCGCGGCCGCAGAAACGAACAGCCGCGTCATCGCGCGCAACCACCTCGCGGGCCTGCCGACGCCGAAGGACGTGAACGTGATCGACGGTCGCGAGATGGGGCGGAGAAAGATCGAAGTCACCTACCCGTGGAAGAACGGCAACGGCCTGAGCAAGTCGTTCCTGAGCGTTCGCGAGAAGAACGGCCGCACCAAGCTCTTGTCCAACTGGACGTTCACCGCCAGCAAAGACAGCCTCAAGGTCACCACCTCCTATCCGCGCAAGGGCTTCCTCGGCGGCCAGCTCGTGAAGGATGAGACGCAGTACTCGCCGATCAAAGGCGGCTTCAAGGCGATGACGGCGCGCACGGTGCGTGGCCACGAAGTCGCGTTTCCGCAGATGCGCATCATCCTGAAGGGCAACCAGGCAACGTTCTCGCATGTGGAGATGTCAGGCCGTCGGTCGGGCGCCGTGCTCGGCCGCACGTTCTCCCACACCGCGACGGTCCCCGAGCACATCCTCGGCGACGGCAATGTGGCGGCGATGACCCCGTACCAGAAGATCGGGCTCACCCGCTATCTCGATCGCACCTCGTCGGCGGCGTTCAACGAGTTCATCAACCGCCGCTAAATTAGACCGATTCCGCTTCGAGTTGATCCGCTTCCGGTCAGGCAAAGCCAGGCAAAGCCTGACCTCACGCTCACTTCGCTTCGCTGCACGGGATTGTGTGAAAGCGGAATCGCTCTGGCTACGTCGCCGCCGCCGCGTGGCCGAGGCCTTCGGCGACGCTGGCGAACGCATCGGCAGAGCGGATCTTCTTCTCGCCTGCCCTTTCCGCGAACAAGCGACGCACCGACGGGATCTGCGAGCTGCCGCCGGTGAGGAACACGGCGTCGACCGCGTCGATGGTGACGCCCGCCTCGCTCAACAGCTTGCCCACGGCTTCGTCGAGCGACGCCAGCAACGGTGACGAGGCACGGTCGAATTCGTCGCGCGTAATCGGGAGGTCGATCTTCACGCGCGCTTCGTCGAATGCAAGGCGCGTCGTCGTCGAGTCCGAGAGCTCGATCTTCGCCTTCTCGATCGCGCGAAAAAGACGAAAGCCGAGGTTCTCCTCGACGAGGTCGACCAGCGCCTCCACGGCGGAGACGCGATCACTAGTGTGCATCATCTGCTCGAGCAGCAACATGGTGGCGCGCTCGCGGATGAACGACATCTCGTGCCACGAGCAAAGCTTGCCGAGGATGGCCATGGGCATGGTCATGCGCTTGCCCATTACGTCGTAGGTGGAGCCGGCACCGAATGCTGGCAGCAGCTTCTCGCGCATGATGGCCGCATCGAACTTATCGCCACCGACGGTGACACCGCCCGAGGCGACGACATCGGCGCGACGATCGATCCGACCGCGACGAGACGGGCCCACGTGCATGAGGGTGAGATCGGAGGTGCCGGCGCCGAAGTCGGCGACGAGGACGAGCTCGTCGCGCTGCAGCGTCGCTTCGTACGTGAGCGCTGCCGCGATGGGCTCGATGAGCAGGCGCACCTCACGAAAACCCGCTATCGTCGCTGCGCTGAGGAGTCGCTGCTCGGCGCGCGCATCGGCCTCGGGATCAGCGGAGAAGCGCGCCGGCCGGCCGAGCACCACGCGGTCCACCGGCGAGCCGATCTGCGTCTCCACCGAGTCGCGGATGCGACGCAGCAAGATGGCCACCAGCTCGTCGAGTCGGTACGGCTTGTTGCGGATCTGCGTCGAGCTGAACGTGGCGCTCGGCAGCCAGGTCTTCACCGACTGGATGAACCGGCCGAGCGAGCGCTGCAAATACTCGTCGATCGCCTTCGCCCCTGCGAACACGTCCTTCCCATCCTCGGGGAAGAACAGCACCGAGCGAAACATCACCGACCGCCCCCCGGAGTGAAAATCGATGGGCAGCACCCGTCCCGAGGGCAAGGCGACCGCGCTGTTGCTCGTCCCGAAGTCGAGACCAATGATGGGAGACGCAGTCATCGACGGCCGATCACTTTACTTCAACTGACCTCGACCAACCTCCATTCGCGAACCTCGCCAGCGATGGTGACATCGACGGAGTCGCCCGCTTTCTTGCCGAGCAACGCCCGACCGACGGGAGAAGCCGGTGTGATGACAGAGAGGAAGCCGTCTCCGCCGGGTCCGGTGAGCTCGGTGCCGGCACCGACGGGCAAGAGGAAGTACGTACGCTCTTCGGGTCCGCGCTCGCCGTCGACGGAAACATCGACGATGGCACCGAGCGCGACGGCACTGCTACGCGAGAACGCGGGAAGCCCGCGGTTCCAGAACAGCGCGAGCTGGGCAAGCTCGGCCGCGGTCTTCTGCGAGCGCGCGCCCTGCGCCTTGGCCATGTTGCCGAACTCGAGCATCGCACGACCATCTTCCTTCTTTTCGGCCTCGGTCTGCATGCTGCGTGCAGCCTCGGCAGCGTCGGCGCTGGCCTGGCGCGCGCGCTGCTCCGACGCCTTGAGGTGGGCCGCCAATTGTTCGATGAGGAAGTGTTTGTCGAGCCCCATCGTTCGATCCTAACCAGCCTCGGGCCGCGTACAACTTTTGCGGCTGCTCGATTTCGACGACTCGTCGATGTTCACCCGACTTCCTGCTCGTCGTGCCGATATGCCTCCAGATGACCGACGAATTCGACCACGAACGTCTCGATGTCGACCGGCTGGCACTCGAGCTCTACACGTTGCTTGCAACGGTGAGCCCTCGCCGCGGACACGCGTACATTCGAGACCAGCTCCACCTGGTGTACGCTGCGCGCCCTCATGGCCAAGCTGAGCCGTTACTTCGAAACATTCCGAGAGACCGACGGCGCCGAGAAGATGCGTGTGTTCCTGCGCGGGCACGCTCTCCTGCGCCTGACCGCCACCAACAAGGGCACCGCATTTCCCGAGAGCGAGCGCTCTGCGCTGGGCCTCGAGGGCCTCTTGCCGCCGCATGTGTCCACGCTCGAGGAGCAGGTGGCGCGCTCGCGGGCTGCGTACCTGCGCGAGCCCACGCCCATCGCGAAGTACCAGCTGCTGCGCCAGCTGCAGGAGCGCAACGAGCTGCTCTTCTACGCGCTCCTCGAGCAGCACCTCGCGGAGATGTTGCCCATCATCTACACGCCGACCGTAGGCGACGCGGTGCGTGAGTTCTCGTCGCTGTACCAGAGCGCGCGCGGTCTCTCGCTCTCCACGCGCAACATCGATCGCGCTTCGCACGCAGCCGACAGCGCGCTCTACGACGACGTCCGCATGATTGTCGCCACCGACTCGAGCGCCATCCTCGGCATCGGGGATCAAGGCTACGGCGGTCTCGCGATCGCCATCGGCAAGCTCGCGCTCTACACGGCCGGTGGTGGCGTGAGCCCCTACCGCTCGCTCCCCGTCGGCCTCGACGTGGGCACCGACCGCGCCGACCTTCGCGCCAACCCGGCGTACCTCGGCGTGCGCCACGAGCGCCTGCGGGGCGATGCGTACCTCGCTTTCACCGACAAGTTCGTCGCCGCCATCAAGGCGCGGTACCCGCGCGCCATCGTGCAGTGGGAAGACCTCTCGAAGGACACGGCGTTCACCGTGCTCGAGCGCTACCGCAAGCAGATCCCCTCGTTCAACGACGACATCCAAGGTACGGGTGCCGTCGCGCTCGCCGGCGTCTGGAGCGCGTGCAAGCTGCGCGGACAGAAGCTGCGCGAGCAACGCATCGTCGTCTATGGCGCAGGCGCCGGTGGTGCAGGCGTCGCGTGGGCCTTGCGCGATGGGCTCATCGCCGACGGCCTCACGGCGAAGCAAGCCGCGCAGCAGTTGTTCGTCCTCGACTCGAAAGGCCTCCTCATGGAGGGCCGCGCGATGGAGGACTACAAGCGCACGCTCGCCAAGTCGGCTGCCGACATCGCGGGCTGGGGCGGCACGACGGCACCGGATCTCCTCACCACCATCACGCACGCGAAGGCCACCGTGTTGCTCGGACTCTCCGGTCAGCCTGGCACGTTCACCGAGGCGCATTGCCGCGCGATGACGCTGAACACCGAGCGCCCGGTGATCTTCCCGCTCTCGAACCCGACGAGCGCGTGCGAAGCCACGCCGGCCGATTTGCTGCGCTGGACGAACCACCGCGCGATCGTGGCCACCGGCAGCCCGTTCGATCCCGTCGAGATGTCGAACGGCAAGCTCCAGGAGGTCGGGCAGGGCAACAACGCGTTCATCTTCCCGGGCCTCGGCTTCGGCGCGATCCTCGCGAACGCCACGGAGGTCACGGACAACATGGTCATGGCCGCGTCGCTCGCGCTCGCCGACTACACGGAGCAAAAGCACCTGGCGCAAGGGCTGATCTATCCGCCGGTCGCCGAGCTCCGCGAGGTCTCGATCGCCGTGGCCACGCGGGTCATCGCGCAGGCCTTCACCGACGGCGTTGCTACCACCAAGAAGTTGTCCCCGGCGACCGCCGAAGAGTACGTTCGCACCCACTTCTGGCGCCCCCGCTATTTACCCTTCGTCGCCGGTTGAAAGAGCGAAAGGTCGAGAGGACCATCCCCATGATCAGATCACTGCTGCACCTCGCCTTCGTCGCACTGCTTCCCTTCCTCGCCTTCGTCGCGACGGGCTGCAACGCCTCGTCGAGCAGCGACGGCGGTTCGTCGACGGGTGACCTCGGGATGGTACCCGGCGACAAGTGCTGCTCGCCCGGCGAGGCGTCGGCTTGCAAGTGCCTCGACGGGAAGAACGGTCAGCAGACCTGCATCGGCGCCGGCGTCGGCTACTCGCCGTGCCAGTGCACCGGGCTCGGCGCCGACCCGTCCTCGCCGAAGGATCAGTTCTCGTCGGCGAATCCGTGCGGTGATTGCGACGGCTGCTGCGACGGCATCCAGTGCGTAAAGATTGGGCTCGGCAACCAGTCGAAGGGCACCTGCGGCGCGCGCGGTGCGTGCCTTCAGTGCGAGAGCATGACCCAGTGCGAGAGCGAAGTGGGTCTCTGCACCGTCACCACGCAACCCGATTGCGACGCCAGCACCTGTGCGTTGGGGTGCTGCCTCGAGAACCGCTGCATTCCGCAGACGGGGCTCGCTTGCGGTACCGCCGGTGGCACCTGCACCGCCTGCAACAAGGGCACGCTCTGCGACGCTTCGGGCGTGTGCAGCGGCGCGGTCGATCCCGCGTCCGAGGTGAAGCTCGTGCTGAAGAGCATCAAGCTCGCCACCAATGACTGCACGGGCAACACGCCGAAGCTCCAGGTCTGCGTGCACTACGAGCAGTCGAGCCCGTTCGTGCAGAAGCTGCAAGGTTGCACGGCGATCTGCGCGGCGAGCACCTCCTGCTCACCGACGGTGGGTACAATGGTATCCGGGCTGGTCCCGGTCTACTACCCGGGGCGCGCGATCTCGAAGGGCTTCGAGATCCAGGTCTGGGACAACGCCGCGACCCCACCGCGCCTCATCGCGCGAGACAAGGTGGCAGGCGTGATGAACCTCATGAGCTACGGCGACTTCGGGCCGTTCGGGCAAGTTTCGTCGCTGACGCTCGCCGTGGAGTAGCTCCCCTCATCAGTTCTGAAGCCGGCGCCGTCTATGCCCGTCTGCAGAGCAGCTGGCGTGCCACTGGGATGCCTTCCGATCCCGTATTCGTCCTCCGGACGCCGGCGAACCCGGCGGCAGGACTGCGATGGCGCTCTCGACCCGCGATGAACCTTTCTGCGCCGCGCGCCGCAGAAATTTGAGACTCGCGAGGACGCGCTGTCTCGGCCGATCGCGACAGTTGAAGCGGCGAAGCGTTCTCCGGACGTGCAGCCCATTGCGCCCTGCCGTCGGTGGAGCCCAACCCACGCTGGCGTTGGCACCAGACTTGCGTGCGGTGTCGCTTCGAGGTGAACCTGATGACTCGATTCGTGCTGGTCCTGCTGTCCGCTCTCGCGATCGTTGGCTGCTCCGCCGGCCGCGACCAAACTGATCTGCAACTCGACGCGGGACCCGACGACCTCGCGCCGATACCCGATCTTGCGCATTCGCCGACGTGGCGCGTGGAAGTCGCGAACCGCCCCGGTGGCATTGAGCTCAACGCGGTCTGGGGAAGCGGCGACAACGACGTCTATGCGGTCGGCTACCGGGGGATGATCGTACACCGCCAGATCTCCGAAGGCGGAGCGATTTGGAGGACAGTCGCGAACCCCGCCAGGGGCGTCCTCCGCGGCATATGGGGCAGTGGACCGAGCGATCTCTACGTCGTCGGTGAGACCGGGACAATTCTCCACTCGACAAACGGCAAGGACTGGATCAAGCAAGCAACGGCCGTTGGGGTGATGTTGCACGGGATCTGGGGACCGTCCGCGACGGAGATTTACGCGGTCGGCGAGCAGGGGACGATCCTGCATTCGACTGGTAACGGCACGTGGCAAAAACTCGCTAGCCCTACCAGTGAGGAGCTGTTCTCGGTGGGAGGGTTCGGGCCCGGCGCGGTTTTCGCCGGAGGCAACATCGGCACGATCCTCCAGCGCGGACCAGGCGACGCGTGGACACAAAAAACCGGCACCACCTACGACTCGCTGACGGCAATCACTGGGACGTCCGCCACGGATGTTTGGGCAGTCGGCTCGAGCTTCACCACGCAGAACTCAGAGGGCTACAACCACTGGAACGGGACCAGCTGGAGCGTAGAGCCGCTGGGAACGGTGATCGGCATGAGCGGGATCGCGGCCTCGTCCTCCGGCGACCTCGTTGCGGTGGGCGCCGACTATCGGAGCTTTGACATCCCGGTTTGGAAGGTGCTGCGCAAGCTGCCAGGCAAGCCCTGGATCATCGAAGCAAAGGCGACCGCGGCGCTCGAGCCTCAGTCCACCTGGCTAAACTCGGTCTGGGCGAGCGGCAGCGAGGCCTTCGCGGTGGGATCATACGGGCTCATTCTGCATCGTTTCTAGTCGGCGGAGCTCTGTGTGCGGAGGGGATCGACAGTCGGCGCGCGGTGCGTTTGTCGCTTCTCGAGCGTGTTGGCCACCTGCAATAGCTCCTCCTATCGAGTACGAGGAACAGCTTGAGGACCGGGGGCACTACGAGCAGTCGAGCCCGTTCGTGCAGAAGCTGCAGGGGTTCACGCCGATCTGCGCGGCGAGTATCTCATGCTCACCGACGGTCGGCAGGCTGGCGTCCGGTCAGCGCCTGACAGCGCGAAACAAAGTGGCTGGGGTCATGAACCTCATGAGCTACGGAGAGCTCGGGCCGTTCGGGCAGGTCGAGTCGCTGACGCTCGCCGTGGAGTAGCTCCGGGTTACATCCGGTGAATCTGGATGTCCTTCCACGCGCCCTTGCGCTTGGCGATCTCGCCGGCGCCACCCACCGAGATGTTGAACGTCGCTCGGCGAATGGGATCGTAGAACTTCGACGTCCCACCGGCCACACCGCCATGGACGAGACCGCTCAAGGTCGCGACGGTCTTGTTGTTCGAGCGTCGGGTGTTGAGCTTGGCCCAAACGCACGAAGACTTCATCAGGTTTCTTGGACGACCCGGGTTCCTGGGATACACGGTACCCGTGCGCTCCTCCTTCGCTTGCGTGTTCCTTTCGGCACCGACGGTAGCAGCTTCTTCAAGAACTCCCCCGTGTACGACCGCGTGCTCTGTGCCACTTCTTCCGGCGTGCCCGTCGCCAGCACCTCGCCGCCACGCGACCCGCCTTCAGGCCCGAGGTCGATGAGATAGTCGGCAACCTTGACGACGTCGAGGTTGTGCTCGATGACGAGCACGCTGTTGCCCTGATCCACCAGACGCTGCAGCACGGCGAGGAGACGCTTCACGTCGGCGAAGTGCAGACCGGTGGTGGGCTCGTCGAGCACGTACAGGGTGCGACCCGTCTGCCGCTTGCACAGCTCGCGCGACAGCTTGATGCGCTGCGCTTCGCCACCGGACAGCGTGGTGGCCGACTGACCGAGCGCCACGTAGCCGAGGCCCACGTCGGACAGCGTCTGCAACACGGCCTTCAGCGAGGGCACGTTGGTGAACAGCTCGAGCGCTTCCTCGACGGGCGTATCGAGGATCTGCGAGATGTTCTTGCCCTTGTACTCGACGCGCAGCGTGCCGTCGTTGAAGCGCTTGCCGCGGCATACCTCGCAGGTGACGTTGACGTTCGCGAGGAAGTGCATCTCCACCTCGCGCACGCCGGCGCCCTCGCACGCCTCGCAGCGACCGCCGCGCACGTTGAACGAGAAGCGTCCGGCCTTGTAGCCGAACGTGCGCGCCTCGGGCAGCTGCTCGAACAGATTGCGGATGTGATCGAAGGCCTTGGTGTAGGTCGCGGGGTTCGAGCGCGGGGTACGGCCGATCGGGTTTTGATCGATGTCGATGATCTTGTCGATCTGCTCGAGGCCCGTGATCTTGTCGTGCGCACCGACGCGGAGCTCGCTGTCGTTGAGCGCGTTGGCGAGCGCCGGATAGAGGATCTGATTGATGAGCGAAGACTTGCCGGCCCCCGAGACGCCGGTGACCGCGGCGAACACGCCGAGCGGGAAGTCCACGTCGATGTCGCGCAGGTTGTTCTCGCGCGCACCTTTCACGGAGATGAAACCTTTCGGCGTGCGTCTCGTCGCGGGGATCTCGATGCGATCCCGCCCCGACAGGAATCGCCCCGTCGGTGATTCCACCGCGGCGCAGATCTGATCGGGCGTGCCTTCGGCCACCACCTGGCCACCATGACGGCCGGCCCCGGGCCCGAAATCGAACACGTAGTCGGCGGCCATCACCGTTTCTTCATCGTGCTCGACGACGATGACCGAGTTGCCGAGATCACGCAGGCGCTGCAGCGTGGTGATGAGCCTCTGGTTGTCGCGCTGGTGGAGGCCGATGCTCGGCTCGTCGAGCACGTACATGACGCCCGAGAGCTCCGAGCCCAGCTGCGACGCCAACCGAATGCGCTGCGCTTCACCACCCGACAGCGTGCCCGAAGAACGCTCGAGCGTGAGGTAGTCGAGCCCGACGTCGAGCAGGAAGCCGAGGCGGCTGCGGATCTCCTTCAACACTTCCTCGGCGATCTGCGCCTGGGCACCCTTGAGCGCGAGGCTACCGAAGTGCAGCTGCGCGTCGGCAACGGTCATGCGGCCCACGTCGGTGACGGACTTCTTCGCCAGGTACACCGAGCGCGACTCGGGCCGCAGACGGAGCCCCTTGCACTGCGGGCAGGTCTGCCCGCGTCGCTGCCACCCTTCCCCACGCTCGTGCTCCCATTCGAAGTCGATCTCGCCGAGGCCGTGGCAGGTCTGGCACATGCCGAGCGGCGAGTTGAACGAGAGCATCTGCGGCGACAGCTCGGGCAGGCCGATGCCGCACTTCGGGCAACCACGCTTCTCGGAGTAGTCCCGTGGGTGCGTCTCCCCGTCGACGAGCACGCGGATGTTGCCGCCGCCCGCCTTCAAGGAAGACTCCACCGAGTCGGTGAGCCGCGCCTTGTTCTTCCCGTCGAGCCCGTCAAGAACAAGGCGGTCGACCACGATCTCGATGGTGTGCTTCTTCATCTTGTCGAGGGCCTTCACGTCCTCGAGGCGCACCACCATACCGTCGATGCGCACGCGCGCGAACCCCGCCTTGCGTGCGTCGTCGAACACCTCGCGGAACTCACCCTTGCGGTTGTCCGCCTTGGGCGCCATGAGCGTGACCTTCGATTTGCCCGCCGCCTTTTCGGATAGGTCGAGCAGCTCGTCGACGATCTCGGCAGCAGACCGTGCAGCGACGGGACCATCGCACTGGTGACAGCGCTGCTCACCGGCGCGCGCGTAGAGCACGCGGAGGTAGTCGTAAATCTCGGTGACGGTGCCGACCGTGGAGCGCGGGTTGGACGACGCCGATTTTTGCTCGATGGCGATGGTGGGCGAGAGCCCGCCCAGATAGTCGTACTTGGGCTTCTCCATCTGGCCGAGGAACTGGCGCGCGTAGGCCGAGAGCGACTCCACGTAACGGCGCTGGCCCTCGGCGTACAATGTGTCGAATGCGAGCGAGGACTTGCCGGAGCCGGACACGCCGGTGAACACGACGAGCTGACGCTTGGGGATGCGCAGCGAGGTGACCTTGAGGTTGTGCTCGCGAGCACCGCGCACGACGATGAAGTCGGGCTCGTCCGCGCAGCGAGCCGCTATCTTTGCGACTTCGCGAGAATTTTCAGGGGTATCGGCAGGAGTGTCGGCAGCAGTGTCGGCAGCAGTGTCGGCAGCAGTGTCGGATAGAGAAGAAACGGAGTCGACGGGTGGGCGGCGGGCCATAGGGACGGTAAGTGTAGATCCCCCTGCAAGGCTGAACAAGAGTACAGGTGCCAAAATCACGCGCGGCCGTCCGTACGCTGCGAGGCCGAGTGCGCCCCCAGCACCCCGCCAGCACCCCGCCAGCGCCCCGGTCGAGAACATCCTGTGTGTACGTCTGTGATGGCGCTGGACGTCTGCGGGGGCCGCCGCTACATTCCCGGCTCGAAAATGGCCTCCCCCGACAACAATCCACCTGATGAAGATTTCGCCACGATGTTTGCCGAGTCCGAGCAAAAGCGCGGCGTCCGTAACCCTTACAAGAAGCGCGAGCCGAAAGAAGGCGACGTCGTTCGCGGCCAGATCGTATCGATCGGTCGTGAGCAAGCCTTCGTCGACATCGGCGCCAAGTCCGACGGTCTGATCGACCTTTCGGATTTGCGCGATGCCGAGGGCAAGCTCACCGCTGCCATTGGCGACGAGATCGAAGCGCGCGTCTCCGAGATCGACGGCAAGTCGGGCGGCATCGTGCTCCGCCGCTCGATGGGTCGCGGCCGCGGTGCCGAGGCTGCCAAGGAGATCGAAAGCGCGCTCGCGCTGCAGATCCCCGTCGAGGGCCTGGTCACCGGTGTGAACAAGGGCGGCCTCGAGGTCCAGGTCTCTGGCATGCGCGCGTTCTGCCCGATGTCCCAAGTCGATGTTCGTCCCGTCGCTGCTGAAGACGTCGCGCAGCTCGTCGGCAAGAAGTTCCAGTTCCGCGTCACGCGCTACGAGGACGGTCCGCGTCCGAACATCGTGGTGTCGCGTCGCGCGTTGCTCGAGGCGGAGAACGCCGAGCGCGCCGTCGCCACGCGCGAGAAGCTCACGGTCGGTGCCGTCATGCGCGGTCGCGTGGTCGCACTGAAGGACTTCGGTGCCTTCGTCGACCTCGGGGGCATCGAGGGCCTCGTGCACAACTCCGAGCTCGGCTACGAGCGCGTCGCGCACTCGCGTGACGTCCTCGCCATCGGGCAAGAGCTCGAGGTCGCCGTCGTGCGCATCGAGCCCGATCCGAAGACCGGCAAGGAGCGCATCTCATTGTCCATGAGGGCGCTGATGGCCGATCCGTGGAAGGAGTCCGCGCAGAGCTTCACCGAGGGCAGCACGACGATGGGCAAGGTCGTTCGCCTCGAGGCGTTCGGCGCCTTTGTCGAGATCGCGCCCGGCGTCGAGGGCCTCGTGCACCTCTCCGAGATGGACAAGGGCGCGCGACGCGTGCGTCACCCGAAGGACGCTGTGTCCGTCGGTCAGACGCTCTCGATCACCGTGCTCGGCGTCGATCTCGAGCGCCACCGTATCTCGCTCGGACTCGCCGAAGAGGGCGAGGCCGAGGCCGCGCCGGACAAAGAAGGCGGGCCGGCAAAGCCCGCGCGCTTCGGCACGTTTGCAGACCTCGTCTCCGCGGTGACCAAAGACAAGAAGCAGTAATGCCCGTGCAGATCACGGCGGTCCTCGATCATGAGACCGTCGCGCAGCTCCTTGGGGCATGAGACCGTCGCGCAGCTGCTTCGCGAGCTCTTGCCGCTCACCATTGATCTAGGGGATGAATCCCCCCGAGATCGCTTCATCGAGATCGATCCACCTCACGTCCTAAACAGCAACGCATTGTTCGGAGATCAAAGGTTGCGTTGCTGTTTAGTCTATTTCATCGGGCGTGCCGCCCGCCCTGCCGGCCGAGCCGTGAGGGTCCCACCCTGCTCACGCGGCGACTTCGCGGCGACGCAGCCTTTGGCTGCTCAGTTTTGACTCGCGCTCCGCGCGACTCTGGTTAGAGTTCGTCGCCGGCAAAGGTCTGCGAATCGAGACAGCCGCCCGCCTGCAGTGGTCGCTGGGGTCCATGACCATTCCCTTCACGATCCAGTCGGTGCGATTCCTCCTCGCACGACGCGTGAACGGAGGTCGCCTCGACCTTACGATCACGCTCGAAGGCACCGACCTCAAGAACCTGCCGAAGCTGATCGACCGCGGCGTAGTCGCGCGCCTGGCCGATCGGCCGGACGCCGTCGCGTGGAACTTTCGCAAGACCCTGGGCCTGCGCGTCGCTCTGCCCGAGCAGCTCGCCCGGCTCGCTCGCTTCGAGATGGACGCCGGCGAGCTGACCGTCACCGTGGACGACCGGTCGTTGACCCTCGCACTGCCCTTGCCGATGCGCTTCGCGCGCGCCTGAGTCCTTCCCGCCCCCACGGATCCGTCCGTAACGCAAATAAATGTGCTTTTTTCGCGAGGCTAACTCTCGGAGATCGCCAGATCTTTTGCCAATCGCACCGCGTCACACTCTAAGCTACCGAAATCGCTACTTGACGGACGGAGTGCCACCGGTCAAATTGCACTATATGGCGTGTATGGTCACGCTGTGCATGTGATGGAGGCGCCTCATGGCGAGCAAGCAGACCCGCCGTTCAATCTCGGTTCGTGGCACCACCTACACCCTACTCCGCGACTTTTGCTCCGAGGCCGATCGCTCCATGAGCGACGTGGTCGAAGAGCTGCTCTCGCGCATCCTGCAGTCAGGTGAGTCCACGCGGGCGGCGAAGAAGACCGTCGCGCCGCTCCTGGCTCGCGCCCCACGCGTCGAGCAAACGCCGGCACCGCGCCGTGAAGTCGGCCGTGAGATCGACCGCGCCGCCTTTCGCGTCGCACCACTTCCGCCCGCGCCGACGCCTGCGCCCGTGGCCCGCGTTGCGCCCCAGCGTCCGGTGGGGTCCCTTACTGCCCCTGGTAACGCGCTGGGTAATGCGCCTGCGCGCCCCGTTCCCGTCGCCAGCGCCGGTCGTCCTGCGCCCACCCCGGCCGCCAGGGTCAAGGGTACCCAGCGCAACGATTACCGCGCGATCCGCTTCTAGGAGGCTGGTGTGTGGGAGGTGGCATCGCGTAACGCGACCATATATTCGGTCACGCGAGCATTCCGAGGGAGTGCGATGCGTGCAGGTGACTGGGTGACGCTGCGGCCGTCGGAGAATCAGTTGACCCAGCTTGCGCGTTCATGACGCACGCCAAGTGTCGCCAGGCGCTTTAGGTTTTGTGCAGCGGCCAGGAATGCGAAGTCGTGGCCGATCCGGAGACGGCCTCGTACTCGTGCTCGACGGCCACCGTGTCGTCGAAACATGAGGTGCGCGATCTTGCGCTCGACCTTCGGTCTGGTCGCCCGGTAGTGCTCCTTCCACGTCGGTGAGCTCTGGTGGTGGCGCATTCGCTTGAGCGTCGCCTCGCGCGGATGAATCCGAATCGTGCGCCCCGTTTTGGAGTCGGTGCATCGGTCGCGCAGCGGACAATTCGCGCAGGCGTTCCCAAAGTTGGCCAAGCCTCCACTGTCGTCAGTTCTGCGAATCAGCACGAGCCTGCCTGCCGGACAGGTCACCTTGTTGCCGTCGAGGTCGACCCCGAATTCGTCCTTCGAATAACAGCCTTTGGGCGCCGATGGCGCCCTGCGGTGCCAACGAAAAACACCAGTCACCTAGCTCGCTTCTAGAGTTCGTTCTCGTGCTGTGCGTGCTTTCCCGTGCGTGACAACCGTGCACGCTGGCACAGCACGAGGCGATACCGGAGCGCAACGTCGAGCTCTTCGCGAGCCAACCGGTATCGAGGCCGCACCGGCGGTTCGGCGAGTCCGCGGCGGCCGCCGCCGCCGCAATGCGCGCGCCAAGCCGGCTACTCGCTACACGCTGCCACCTGGCTGCGTGCGGACGACCGCGAGGGGCTCGAACGTCTGTGCCGATATGGACTGCGGCCGCCGTTGTCCCTCGGGCGTCTCGATGCGCAAGAAAACGGGAGCTACACCTATCGGATGAAGCGTCGCTTCTCCGACGGTCGACAGGTGCTGGGCTTCACCGCTGAAGCGCTGCTGCTGCGACTGTGCGCGCTCATCCCACCGCCGCGGATTCATCTGGTGCGCTACGCGCCGGCATCTTCGCGCCGAACGCGCGGGGAAGGGCGGCGATGACGGGGCACAAGAAGCGCGACCGAACCGGGCCCAGCCCGAGCTGTGCAAGCCGACTCGGGCCGATCTGCCGGTGTTGGCAGCGCTGTGCAACGTGCCGCCGCCGAGCGACCCCACTCGCGCGCGTCGCCTTTGCTGGGCCACGCTGCTGCGCCGAACCTTTGCACTGGACGTGCTGCTGTGCCCGCGGTGCGCAGGCCCGATGCGCCTGGTCGGCATCATCGAGGACCCGCGTGTCATTCGCGCCCTCTCGACCCACCTCGGCCTGCTCAATGCGCCCGCTCGGGCAGGTCCCCGCGCGACCGTCGCCATGCACCGCGTCGACGCGCGTCTGAGTCACCGTCTCCGTCGGTGATTCCCGGGGGTTTCGGCACCTCGACCGGTTCCGCTGGCGACGGGAAGAGTTTGAAGGCACGCCCTAGGATTCGAACGGATCCACGATGCGGCCATCGCGCACCGAGGTGGGCACGGCGTTGCCCCCGCCATGATGGCTGTGCGTGGCGGTCCCGGGATCTGCAGTGGCCGTGAGCCCGGGGAGCTTCGGTTGCGCGGAAACCGGCGCGGCGAGCTCGGTTTCCCGACGAGGGATGGCGACCGGCGCCGGTGCCGTGGCAACGACGGGCGGCGGCATCTTCGCCGGCGCGTGCGCCGCATGGGCAGCTTGCAGGCGCTGGTGGGCCCTCACGCGAACGGTGACGAAGGCCGCGATCACGCCGAGCCCAACGCCGATGAGCAGCACCAGCCCGCGGCGACCGCGTGGTGCCGGCGCGGGCTCCACCCCGGTCGCGGGGAGCTCCTCGAATGCGTTTGCACCGACGAACGGGGCCGTTCGGTTGCTCGAGAGCTTCACGGCCTTCAGCGTGCACGTCTGCGGCGCCGAAGGCGCTTCGATGCCGTCTTCCGCGACGACGACCGATATGGCGGGCGCGGTGAGGCGGTCCGCCGACTCGTTTACTGCCGCGCGGACCGCAGGCTCCACGATCTCGATCTCGCCGGAGTACACCACGCTCGGAGCCGTGATCTCGCTGAACGGCGTCGCTTCGTCCCCTGCGATGATCTGCAGCTTCGGCGCGCTCACGAGATTGCCCGGCGAGGTGGCCGGCACGGCGGTGTCCTGGTCGGTGGCCCCGTCGGCGAAAGACTCTCCCGTCGGGCGCACGGCCACGATCTGGCGCTCGGTCGGACGCTCCTCCGGCGTGGCGCTGTCGAGGAACGCCGAGAGCTCGCGACGGCTCGCCGCGATGCCCAGCGCATCGAGAGCCCTCGCCATCTCCACGCCGGAGTCGAACCGACCTTCGCGCTCACGGGAGAGCGCGCGCAGGACCACGGCATCGAGCGCCGCGCCGACGTGTTGGTTGCGCGCCGACGGTGGGTGGGCCTGCGCCGCGGCGACTCGACGCAGGGTCTCCCGCTCGTCACGCGTCCCGAAGAGGCGCTCGCCGGTGAGCATCTCGTGGAGCACGATGCCGGCGGCGAACACGTCGCAGCGACGGTCGATCGGTTTCTGTTCCACTTGCTCGGGAGACATGTACGCGAACTTGCCCTTGAGGCTCGTGGTCACCGCCTCGCCCGCGATGGCCGAGAGCTTCGCGACGCCGAAGTCGAGCAGCTTCACGGTGCCGTCACGCTGCAGCATCACGTTCGACGGCGACACGTCGCGGTGGATCACCTGCACGCGCTGACCATCGTTGCCCATGAAGTCGTGTGCGTAACCGAGCGCCCGGCAGAGGTCGCGCGCGATCGCGACGGCGGCCCCGATCGGCATCTGCCGGCGCTGCTTCTTGAGCGTGGTCCGCAGCTCCGACAGGTTCTTGCCGTCGAGGTACTCCATGGCGATGTACGGCGTGTCGTTCTCGACGCCGAAGTCCTCGACACAGACGATGTTCGGGTGACGCAGCTGCGCAGTGAGGCGGGCCTCCGCCTCGAACATCTGCACCAGCGCACGGTTGCGGGTGAGCTGAGGCAGCATCGTCTTCAGCACCACGTCGCGGCCGAGCCCGGTCTGGCTGTCTCGGCGTGCCCGATACACGACCGCCATGCCGCCTTCGCCCAGTTGCTCGAGCAGCTGGAACGGGCCGAGCCGGCGGGAGAGCTCGTGGCTCGCTCTCGTCACGTCGTTGAATGCTAGCCGCGCCATTCGAAAATCGAACGCTGCGAGTTTCGATCCAGGCCACGGGAACGACCTTTCAAGCGCCTACACCTCGTACCCTGGAGGCTGCACCCCCGGCCCTAGGGGGCTGGGACCTCAGGTCGGGCGCCTCTCAGCGACGGAGGTACGAGAACGTAGGTGTCGCACCGCGCTCTGCGTCGCTGTGTGGCACTCACCGCAAAAACACGCTGAGCAGCACCGCGATCACCACGCCGACGATCCCGCCCACGATGAGCGCAGTACGACCGATTCCGGGCCTCGTCGCGCCCATCTGGCCCGTGACGACCTCGTTCTTCGCGGTCTTCTTCGAGGGCGCCGCGAGCGGGGGCTCGGGCGAACGCGTGATGCGCGTGGCTTCGGCGGGGACTTCCTCGTCGGGTCGCAGCGCTGCTTCCACCACGGACTTGAGGTTCGGAGACGAAATGGTGGTGTTGTCTCCCGGAAGCTCTGGCAAGCCCTCGTCGAGCGCGGCCACCTCGACCGTGGATGGCTTGTCCTGCGTCACGATCACTGCCGACGATACTGGAATCGTCTCGCCCTTGGGCGGCGTCGTCACTATCACCGTCGGCACCGCGGGAAACGCAGAGGGCGTCACGGGCTCCGTGACCTTCGTGGCCGCCTTCAGCTCGTCGTTGAAGATCGCGACGGAGTCATAGCGGTTCTGCGCTTCCTTCGACATGGCCTTCATCAGCACGTCGTGGATCGCGCTCGAGTAGCCCTCGATGGGCTTCGGATTTTGTCGCAACACGCGCTCCGCGATCTCTGGGATGGTGCCGTCGGAGCCGAACGGCATCTCGCCCGAGAGCATCTCGTACACCATCGCGCCGATCGCGAACTGATCGGAGCGAGCGTCGATCTTGCCGGCCAGCAGCTGCTCCGGAGCCATGTACGTGATGGTGCCGAGGATCGAGTTGAAGGCCGTGAGCTCCTGGCCGCCGCGGAGCTTCGCGATCCCGAAGTCGACGACCTTGATCGCGCCCTGCGCGCACAGGATCACGTTCTCGGGCTTGAGGTCGCGGTGCACGATGCCCTTCTCGTGCGCGGCGGTGAGCCCGCCGCAGACGGCCTCGGTGATGCGCATCACGTCGACGAACGGTAAGCGACCGCGGTTCACGCGATCGCCGAGGTGCTCCCCCTCGAGGTACTCGAGGATGGTGTAGGGCACCCCGTCCTCGGTCATGTTGTAGTCGAGCAACGTGACGATGTGCGGATGATCGAGCGTGGCGATGAGCTCCGCTTCTCGACGGAAGCGAAGCAACGCAACGTTGTTGTCCATCAGCGACACCTTCAGGAACTTCACGGCGAACTTCTTCGGGATGCGGAGGTGGCTTGCCTCGTACACAGCCCCCATCCCGCCCTCGGCGATGAGCCGCTCGATCCGATAGGTGTCGACCAGGACGGCGCCGATACGCTCCAAGCTCGTGACTATATCGCGAGAGCGCTAGTCAGCGGAACCACGGATCGCAACCGCCAGCTGATAGATCTCGCGGCGCTTGCGGCCAGTCAGCAGCGTGAGCGCCGCAGCGATCTCCTTGCAGCTTTCGCCGCGTGCGAGGCGCGCGCGCACGTCGGCCTCGATGTCGATCGCGACGTCCTCCCCCTCGGCGACGGCGCCGTGCACCAAGATCACGCACTCGCCGCGCGGCGCCTCCGTGGCAAAACGCGACTCGAGCTCCGCGAGCGAGCCGGCGATGCGCTCCTCGAACATCTTGGTCAGCTCGCGCGCCACCTCGGCGAGCCGGTCGCCTCCGAAGGCAGCCGCGAGATCGGCTAGCGTGTCGCCCACCCGGCCAGGCGCTTCGTACAACACCAGCGTGCCCGGCTCCCCTCGCAGCGAGCCGAACAAGCGCTGGCGCTCGCCCGAGACGCGCGGGGGAAAGCCGATGAACAAGAAGCGACCCGTTGGAAGGCCGGAGCCCACGAGCGCGGTGATCACGGCTGCGGCACCGGGTATGACCTCGACGCGTTGCCCCGCCTCGCGCATCGCGGCGATCACGCGTTCGCCTGGGTCGGAGATGCCGGGAGTGCCGGCCTCCGACACCAGCGCGATCTTCTCGCCACCGGCAACGCGTGCAACGAGATCGTCGCTGCGTGCGGCCTCGTTGCCTTGGAAGTAGCTGACGATCTTCGGCGCCGGAATGCGGTGGTGATCGAGGAGGTGACGCACGGAGCGCGTGTCTTCGGCAGCGATGAGGGTCACCTCGTCGAGGATGCGCAGCGCGCGCAGCGAGATGTCCTCGAGGTTGCCAATCGGCGTAGCGACCACGTACAGGATGCCGGCCACGACCGATTCAGCGCTCCGGGCCCATCGCGATCTCGACGGCATCGCCGAGCTCGTCGCGCAGGTACACCTTGAGCCGCGCGAGGAGGCGCGCTTCGAGCTGCCGTGCGCGTTCGCGACTGATGCCGTAGTGGGCGCCAATGTCTTGCAGCGTCTTGGGCTGGTCGTTCATCAATCGTTCTTCGAATATGCTGCGCTCGCGACCGCTCAGTGATTCCGAGAAGATCGCCAGCTTCTCGCGCAGCAGCGCGCGAAACTCGGCGCCCTCGACCGCAGCGTCGGGCGAGGTGAGGCCGCCCTCCATGATGTCCATACGGGTGCGACCGTCGTCATCGTCGCTGCCAAGCGGTGCATCGAGCGAGAGATCACCGCCGGAGAGACGCTTCTCCATGTCGATGACCTCACGCTCCGGCACATCGAGCGCGGCGGCCAACGCCTCGGACGAGGCATCGATGCCGAGCGCCTCGAGCTTGTCGCGTTCCTTCTTCAAGTTGAAGAACAGCTTTCGCTGCGCCTGCGTGGTGCCGATCTTCACCAGGCGCCAGTTGGCGAGGATGAACTTGAGGATGTAGGCCCGGATCCACCAAGCCGCGTAGGACGACAGCTTCACGCCGCGATATGGGTCGTACTTTTTCACGGCCTGCATGAGGCCGACGTTGCCCTCCTGGATGAGGTCGAGCAGGTTGCGGTGCGCGCGCCGGTACTCGTGCGCGATCTTCACCACGAGCCGCAGGTTCGAGGTGACCAGCTTGCGCGCCGCGATCAGATTGCCGTTCGTCACGAAGTCGGCGGCGAGCGCGTGCTCTTCCTCGCGGGTGAGGAGCGGGTAACGCTTGATCTCCTGGATGTAGATCGCCATCGGATCGCGCGACGCGACCGAGCGATCCTTCGTGGAGATGAGGGCGGGCTTGTCCTCGTCGGGACCTCCGGCATGCTCGAAGTCGTGGGACTCGTCGTCGTCGTCGGCGACGGGGGTCATCGCCGCGATGCGCTGGAGCTCGTCATCGGCGACCGGACCTACGTCCTCGGCACCGACCTCCGGCTCGACGTCTTCGTCGCCGTCGGCGGATTCGTCGCCATCGTCGACTTCTGCAGTCGCATCGACGACGGGCGAGTCCGCGTGTGCGCTGGACTTTGCGCTCTTCGGCTTTCGCGGGCTGGGACGCTTCGAAACCATCGCGCGGGAGTCTAGGGCAACTCCTCGCTGCTCACCAGCCGGCCTAACGCGACGAAGTCACTGATGCACTAACGGTCCGGCGAGCGAAATACGCGCTCGTTCCTGGCGCGACCTCGCGCTGGCCATCTTCCTCCCTGACAAGTTTGCTGCCGTCTGCGTAGTGCACTGTCTCGGTGTCAGCGCGGAAGTCGACAACGACGCGAACGAACCCGCCCTTATAGGTCCCGACGGGACGGTCGTAACTGCGAATCGCGTAGTTCCTGCTCGCCACTTCGATCTGGTCGGGCAACCCGAACGAGCCTTTCACCGTACGTCGCTTGGGTTGCCGCGCGCTATGCGCCGGGTTTGGGGAGGACAAGGGACCGTTGGCGGCTTTTGAGAAGGGACCGTTGGCTTCCGAGGAAGACGGCAACAGGGACGTGACACCGACGGCCAGAAAAACGACGACGAGGGGAAAGCGCGACATGAAAATCTCCGCATACGCATATAGCACCATCCGTGCCAACCATAACCAGCTAATAGCATTAGTGTCTGTGCTGGCTCTGAATGCGCGTAGGAAGCCAGGCCAGCCAGTTGGCCAGGGCCGCGTATTCGGTACCCGACCGGCCCCGAGGTGTTCTTCACGAGCCGGTGTACGCTGGCCCAATGAAGCTCTCGTTCGTTGCTTTCTTACTCGCCAGCGCCGCGCAGGGAGCGCTCGCGGACGCACCCACGAAGACGTTCATCGACATTCACCGGGGTCTGCCCAAGAACCTCGACGACAAGGCGCTGGCAGCCGACCACGCCAAGGACCTCGCGGCACAGAAGAAACACAAGGGCGTGAAGTACGTGCGCTCCTGGTACGACCGCGATCAAGGCGTCGTCATGTGCGAGTGCCGTGCACCGAGCAAGGCGGACTGCGAAGCGGTCCACAAGGAAGCGCACGACGGCAAGGGCGCCGACGAGATCTTCGAGGTGACGGAGCACAAGTAGGTCGCGCGTGACGAGCAGTGGGGGGCGTCAGCGCGATTGCTTGATGTCGCCGAGCAACGTCACGAGCTCTCCTGCGCGTGTGCCCACGCGCTCGTAGTTGTCGCAGGCGATCTGCGCCGACAGCCCACGCTCCGGGCGCGCGGCGATCGCCTTCCAGGACTCGGGACTGCCGTCGAAGAAGAACTTTCCGTCGGGCGCATGACGCCGTGCAGCCTCGAGGGCCGTGTAGCGCACGAGCTGGATCGTGGGATCGGGCGCCCGCCGAAAGAGGCCCACCATCCGTGACGGGGTGTCGGTGTAGAAGTCGCTGTCCGGGTGGAACGGTGCCATCGCGAACGCGGGCTCGGCGCCGGCTTCGTAATGGCGTCGGACCTCTTCCACGAAGCGCTCGAACGCGCGCGGGTTGCCGGCCCACCCCGGCAAGATGAACAGCACGATCTGCGCGCCGTCGTCATCGTAGCGATGCGCACGCTCGCTCACCTGCGTGGCCTCAGCTTGGCCCAACAGCACCTCACGCGCGAGCTGACCGGACAGCCGCGTCGCGCGCGCGAACGGGCACAGCGACCAGCCTTCGACCACCTCGACGAGGAAACGATCGTTGCGCGCGAGCGCGGCGGCCTCGGCCCCACTCGTGTACGACCGCACCGTCAGAACTTGTTGGTGACGGACAGGAACGTCATCTTGTCGTTCGTCTCGCGCAGGCGGGACGAAAGCGTGCGCACGAAGTTCCACAGGAGCTCGTACGCGAGATCGCGGTCGACGAAGAGCAAGTCCTCGAGCGCCTCTTTGCGGATGACGAACAAGCGGCACTTCTCGTGCACGATCGCGTGTGCCGAACGCGGGAAGTCGTCGATGAGCGCCATCTCGCCGAAGTACGCACCGCCCTTCAGCACCGCGAGCGCTTCCTCGCCCATGCCGGGCACCATGCGGGAGATGCGCACCGCACCATCGAGGATGAGGTAGAACTTATCGCCCTTGTCGCCCTCGGCGAAGATGTTCGTGCCGCCGTTGTGAACCTCTTCGGCGCCGATGTCCGCGATGCGGCGGAGGTATGCCGGTGGAAGCCCGGCGAAGAACTTGATCTTGGAGAGGTGGTCGAGCGCCTCCTGCCCGGTGGCGACTACCAAGGGCTGCGTATCGTTGGCCATGGGCTCCTAGTGCGAGAGGAAGCGTTCTGCGTCGATGGCGGCCATGCAACCAGTGCCGGCAGCCGACACGGCCTGACGATACACGCTGTCGGCCACGTCGCCGGCAGCGAAGACACCTGGCACCTTGGTGGCGGTCTGCGCGCTCTTCGTCCCCGGGAGCACGAGGTAACCCGACGGGTCCATGTCGAGCTGGCCCTGGAAGAGGTCGGTGTTCGGTTGGTGACCAATCGCCACGAACACGCCCTTTACGGCGATCTCCTCCACCTTGTCCGTCTTGAGATCGCGCACGCGCACCGACGTGACGCCGACCTTGCCCGGCTCACCGACGATCTCGTCGACGGCAGCCGACAAGCGCCACTCGATCTTCGGGTTCTTCTGCGCGCGCTCTTGCATCACCTTGCTGGCGCGGAGCTCGTCGCGACGGTGAACCACGATCACCTTGCTGCAGTGCTTGGTGAGGTACGTCGCTTCTTCCATCGCGGTGTCACCACCGCCGATGACGATCACGGGTTGATCCTTGAAGAAGAAGCCGTCGCACGTCGCACACGCCGACACGCCGTAGCCCTTCATCTTCTCTTCGCCGGGCGTGCCGAGCCACTTGGCTACCGCGCCCGTGGCGATGATGAGCGCATCGCAGGTGACGGTGACGTCCTCGAGGCCACTCACCGCGATGGTGAACGGACGCTTCGAGAGGTCGACGCTGTCGACGTCACCGATGAGGAACTTCGTGCCGAAGCGCTCCGCTTGCTCGCGGAAGTTCTGCATGAGCTCGGGGCCCATGATGCCCTTCGGGAAGCCGGGATAGTTCTCGACCTCCGTCGTGTTCACGAGCTGCCCGCCAGGCGGTCCGCCCTTGGCGAGACCTTCGATGACGAGCGCGGGGATCGCAGCGCGCGCGGCGTAGATGGCAGCCGTGAGGCCGGCCGGGCCGGAGCCGATGATGACGAGGCGTTCGTGTCGTGACATGGGCGCCAATATAGCCGGCCCCGGACACTGTCGCTACGGCAGCCCTGCTACTTGCAGGTCCGATCTCGACATTGGCTGTTGGCGGCGTTGTTTCCGCACAGGCCGCCGCCATTGCAGGTGCGGGCCGGCCCTCCTGGGGTCCCGCAACACTGGCCGATGGTGCTGCTCGAGCACTTCACGGTCGACAAGCAAGTCACGGCGCTCGCGGCCTCGGCCACGCTCGGCGCAACGATGGAAAACACCATGGGAACGGCCACGGAGAGTCCCGTGGTGAGCGCAATCTGCCCGATGAACTTTCTTCGGCCTCGGTTGGGCAAAAGACGAGGCGGGACGATCAGTTGCGCCTTCTGCAGCTCGGCGATCGCCTGCAAGACGTCGCTCGTTTCGACCGCGCCAGGCACGCTGCCCTGCAGCTGGCGCGCGACCTGCTCGACGGTGGTCTTGCCGTCGAGCGCGCGAAAGACGGCCAGACCAAACGCGTTCACGGAATGCGCGCGGTGCAGGGTCAGGTCGTAGATCAGGCCTTCCCCGTCTAGCTCTTCTATTAGGATGTTGTGAATCGCCCGAGGCAACGGCATCGATCTAGGCTAACTTCGTACATGGCCTTGTTGCCATGAAATTTACGAAAGTTCGCTGACCAACCAGAACCACGTAGCATGGAGCACAACGTGACGTCACCGCCAACCAGCGACGGGCCGCCGCCGGCCAACCGTACTCTGGCAACGCTCGATGACGAGCAGTTTCCCTGGGAGTCGATGCTCCACTGGATCGCTGTGTTGCAGCGACGATGGTGGCTGCTCGCCGTCATGGGGATCGGCGCGATGGTCGTCGCCGGCGTGCAAGCGAGCCGCACTCCGATGGTGTACCGCGCATCGTCGACCCTGTTGCTCGAGGGCCGGCCGCACGTAGTCGACAAGCTGCGCTCGGTCTCGGCCGATGACTCGATCGATTCCGAGCGCTTTGCCAACTCGCAGGTCCACATCCTCACGAGCGAGCAGATGGCGCGCCGGGTCGAAGAACGGTTACATCTCTCACCGGGGAGCCTAGACGCATCGCTTGCGGTGTTGGTCGATCGCAGCTCGCAGCTCCTCACGTTGTCCGTCGAGCACACCGATCCAGAGCGCGCTCGCGTGTTGGTCAACGCCTTCACGGACGCCTACGTCGAGTCGACGGTGACGAACGATGTCGGGGCGGCGAACGACGCGGTGCGGTTCCTCGTCACCGAGTCGAAGGAGCAGCGCACTCGCCTCGAGACGGACGAACGCGCCCTCTACGAATTCCAACGCAGCAATGGCTTGCCGGCCTCGAACTTCGAAGAGAGCCACCGCATCTACTCGTCGAACCTTCAGACCTTGCACACGCAGGCTGCGGCCGCGCTCGGCGCAGGGATCAAGCTTCGCGCAGAGCTCGAGCAGATGCGCGGTGCCAAGGGCGAGCCCGAGCTGCGTCGAAGGCTCGCCAGCTCCAGCACGAGCGGGGCGCTGGACGGCCTCCAGAAGCGCTACGCCGAGCTCATCGAGCAAGCTGCCGGCTACGAGTCGCACTACGGCCCGCAGCACCCGAAGCTCGTCGAGAACCGCGAGGCGATCAAGTCGGTCCGCGAAGCGATCGATGCCGAGCTGGGCACCGGCGATGCCACGCTCGAGGCGAGACTGCGCGCCAACACGAGTGAGCAATCACAGCTCAAGGCCGCGATCGCCGCCGAGACCCATCGCGCGCTCGACCTTCGCCAGAGCGAGCTCGAGTACAACCGGCTCAAGCGCAAGATCGACGAAGACCGCGAGTCGTACGAGGTGGTCGCCAAGCGCGAGAAGGAGCTCGAGATCCAGGCTGGCATCAAGCAGAGCTACGTTCGTCGGCTCGACGCCGCTGGGAGCGCGAGCGCTCTGCCTCGTCCCATCGGCCGCGCCGCAGGGCTCGGGCTCGTGGTCGGCTTGTTGATGGCCATCGCGATCTCGTTCCTGCTCGAGATGATCGACGACACCATTCGCGCTCCGCACGAGGCCCCTGGCCGGATACACGCACCGTTGCTGGGCTTCGTGTCGGAGATCGCACCGCCGGGCGTGCGACGCTCGGAAGTGCACCCCGTACGCGCCGAATATATCGTTCGCTATCCGCGCTCTTTGGTCGCCGAGCAGTGCCACAGCTTGGCCACCACCGTGTACTCGCTCTTCCTCGGGAAGCCGCCGCGTGCGATCGCGCTAGTGAGCCCTGCCAGCAACGACGGCAAGACGTTGAGCTGCGTGAACCTGGCCTCGGCCTTCTCGGCGCGCGGCAAGCGCGTCCTCTTGGTGGATTGCGATTTGCGCCGCGGCACCTTGCACAAGGTGTTCGGCCTCCCCCGCGGCGACGGTCTCTTCGAGCTCGCCACCGGCCACCTCTCAACCGAGCAGGCACCCCGGCGCACGTTCATCCCCAACGTGGACGTCATCACGTGCGGTGAAGTGCCCGACCAACTGGCGCCCGCCAAGGTAATCGAGCTGCCGCAGCTGCGTGAGTGCATGGCGGTGTTGTGTGGTCGTTACGATCTCGTCATCTACGACACGCCGCCCGTCCCGATGGTGACCGACGTCCTGGTCATGGGCGATCTGGTCGACGGGATGGTGGGCGTGTTTCGCGCCGGCCAGACCTCGCTGCGCGTGGCGGGCGCGATGGAGCGCCAGCTCACCGACCACAAGGTGAACTTCCTCGGGTGGGTCCTGAACGGTGTCAGCGAGGCTTCGTTGCGTAGTCGCTACTATCGTCGCTACGGCTACGGCTCGGTGGAAGAGCCGGGCCGGACGCCGGTGATGCCGGGCTGACGACAACTACAATTACGCGCCCCTGTCCATCCCGTGTGACTGCGTCACTCGTCGCTTGCCTACGACGGGTGCGCTGTGCGACCAGCCGCCGTCAGGTAGCCGAGGCGCTTGCGAACCTCGAATCCTGCGGTCATACTTTTGGTATGAAGACCGCCGTTTCGGTTCCCGACCCGGTCTTCAAGGGTGCCGAGCGTCTCGCTCGCCGGCTGAAGAAGTCCCGCAGTCAGCTCTACAGCGAGGCGCTCGCCGAGTACGTCGCCCGGCACGATCCTGACGAGATCACGGAAGCGATGAACCGTGTGTGTGAGCAAGTCGACACCCGACTCGAACCGGCACTGAAGGCTGCAGCCCGACGGCTCCTTGAGCGCAGCGAGTGGTAGTTTCCCAAGGCGATATCTGCTGGGCAGATCTCCCGGAGCCGCTGGGATCGGGGCCCGGTTTTCGACGTCCGGTCGTGGTAGTCCAGGGTGACAATCTCAACCGCAGCCGCATCGGCACTGTGGTGTGCGTGCCGCTCACGAGCAATCTCCACTGGGCCGATGCCCCCGGGAACGTGCTGCTCCGCTCGAAGGTCACCGGCCTGAAGAAAGATTCAGTCGCGAATGTGTCGCAGATCATCGCGCTCGATCGGACTGTGCTGACCGAGCGCCTGGGACGGTTGCCCGCAAAGCAGATCGATCTGGTCCTCGCAGGGATCGCGGTAGTCCTCGGTCATTGAGGTGGCATTCCTCTATACGAGCTCGCCGCCGGCCGGCTCGTCGCCATCGTCACGGACGTGTTGATCATGGGCGATCTGGTCGATGGAACGGTGCGCCTGTTCCGCGCGGGCCAGTCGTCGGTGCGCGTGGCGGGCGCGATAGAGCGTCAGCTCTCCGACCACAAGGTGAACTTCCTCGGCTGGGGCCGGACACCCGTGATGCCGGGCTGACGACTCGACGGCGACCTCGTCAGTCCTGCGCGATGAAGGCTGCGACCGGCTCGCGATAGCGAGCTGCGATCTCACCGCGCTGCAGCTTCTTGTCCAGATCGCGGCGGAGATCCACGAGAGTCGTTATGTCGGTCTTGAATCGTCTACGGTAGCGTCCCGACGAAGAGTTGATTCCGACGAGCGCGTGCGCATGGGAGGAAAAGACGGGCCCTCCGCTTGCCCCGACTGCGATGGCTAGATCGGTCTGCTGAACGTAGTGCCGAACCACGCGCTCGCCGTCTCTGACCCGTTGATAGGTCGCACCGTCGCTGGTGGCTCGCCCGCGACTGATCGTGGCGTGGATCGCAAGTCGTCCCGAATCCACCTTGCGCTGTAAGGTCGCCCCTTCTTGCTTGCCGACCGCCAAGAAGTCTTTGACCTTGAACTCGAACAACGAGGTTGCTGCGCCGAGCGAGTAAAGGTGATCACCCTTTTGCGGCGGATCGGCCGTCAGCTTCGCTGTGTGAAGACTCCCTCCGTCGGGGACCATGACCTCGAGCAATGCATAGTCGAGGAGATCGCTCTTCGCGATGAGCTTTGGCTTCATGCCCAATGCCCCGCTCCGAAACGCGATGCTCGCAGTGCTGGGCGGATTGTCTCCGACGACATGCTCGTTGGTGAGCACCCACGCACGCCGCATCCCGGTGCGTTCATCGGCGCCGACACCGACCACCACGCCGCTGGCGAGGGCTCCATTGCCTGCATACTGGACCAAGGATCGTACGCTGGCGCGCGTCGCAGGTGCCATTCGTCGAGTGAGCGTGCTCGTCAGTAACCGGGCCAGCTGTTGCTGCGGGCGTGCGCCCGCAGGCAGCGAGAATGCAAGAATCGCCGCCAGGACGAGCAGTGTAGCCGACGTTGGGAGCGAGACGCGCATGCTCCCTAACTAGGCAAGAACTGTGCGCGCGTCAGATAGTAACGTGATCAATCAGATAGAAGTGAACAGGGGTTGCCCCCTCAACTCGAGTGGCCAGCCGGAAGAAAGGCTGACGAAAAAAAGCCGTAGCCACCTGCCCACCGCACGTTAGCGCTGCGTCGCAGCATCGAAGCCTGTTCGAAACGCGCGCGGGAACACGGGGGTGGGGGAGCTCGCGAGGCTCTGCCGAGCGAGGAGAGACGGGAACGTCCCCCTGTTAGCAGAACCCATCGCGCGTTGGTGCCGCGTCGCAACATCGAAGCCTCCTGGAAACGCGCGCGACTAACGCGCGGTGGGGGGAGGCTCGCGAGGCTCTGCCGAGTGAGGGGGGACGGGAACGTCCCCCGGTTAGTGGATCTTGCCGTTCAGCATGAAGAAGGCGACGAGCGCGTAGATGACGAGCGACTCGATGAGCGCGAGGCCGATGATCATCGGGGTGAAGATCTTGTCGGCAGCCGACGGGTTGCGGGCGATGCCCTCGAGCGCCGCGGCAGCCGCGCGACCCTGACCGAGTGCGCCACCGAATGCCGCGATGGCGACGCCGAAGGCGCCCGCGACCGCGATCCACTTGTCGCGCTCGGCGTAGGCGATACCCGCCTCCTGCGCGAAGGCCGCGCTCGCCACCATCATGGTGACGAAGAACGCGCCGAAACCAGCCAGAGTCTTACCAACCGTCTTCATCTGAATTCCTCCTAATAGTGCCAGTGCCAAAGGGTGAGTACCGCCCTAGCGGATCGCGCCGGTTACGGTGGGGTCCATGTGCAAGTGAGCTTCGTCATGGTCGTCGTCGTGTTCGTGAGCGACGGCGCCTTGGATGTACACCATGGTGAGCAGCGAGAACACCAAGGTCTGAACCACCGCGACCAGGACGCCGAGAATCAAGAACGGCACCGGGAGTAGCAGCGGGACGAGCGCGAAGAACGCAGCGACCACCTTGTGGTCGGCCGAGATGTTGCCAGCGAGCCGGATCGACAACGACACGGGGCGCGCGATGTGACTGACGAGCTCGATCGGCAACATGAGGGGTGCGAGCCACCACACCGGACCGAGGAAGTGCTTGAAATAAGCGAGGCCATTTTCTTTCACGCCGAAGGCGTGGGTAAGCACGAAGACGGTGAGCGCGAGCGCGACGTTGGTCTTGAGGACCGCCGTCGGGGGTGCCATGCCGGGGATGAGCGCCAACACGTTGGAGAAGAAGATGAAGCAAGCGAGCGTGCCGACGATGGGCAGATACTTCTTCGCGTTCTTCTCGCCCATGACGCCTTCGGCGACGGAGTAGACGGCGTCGGCGAACATCTCGAAGAGGAGACGGAGCGAGAAGCTGCGCGGCGGCACGATCGCGTTTTCCCCACCGCGTGACATCGCGCCGAAGAAGGTGAATGCACCGATGCACACGAACAGCGTGACCATCGCCGTGGACAGCACATGCGTGATGGAGAAGTGCGACGGGAATGCGTCCACCATCAGGTGATCACGCTGCAGGTACGCAGCCATGAACAATTTGAGATTGTGGATGCCCGGCAACAGATCGAGCAGCGTCGTTTCTTCACCCATGGTGATCCTCGACGGGAACTTCGGCAGGTGGAACGTAGGTGAGCGCCACCGCGACTGCGGCGAGCGGATAGATGGAGAGACCGACGAGCAAGGCGATCGGGTTACAGTGCAGGTGCTTCACGATCATGTACACCCCGACGAGCAGCACACCCATCTTCAAGTTGAAGAGGATGATGGCGCGGAGCGGACGCGCGCGGGTGTCGGCGCGAAAGGCGGCGAAGATCTTCTCGCCCACGCGGCGCATCGCGAATGCGTTCAGGATCATCACGCCGGCGCCGAGCGACACCGAGAGGCCGACGTGCACGCCGAAGAAGACGAATGCACCGAGGGCGAACATTGCACCCAGAAGAAGGGTCCAGCGCTCGACGGCGTGGAGGCGCGTCTCGGTGGTGACGGGTACCGGGTTACTCATGCGGGCTCCCCTTGGTGTAGGCGCGTGCGATGCGAAACAGCTCGCGGAAGCCCGCGGCGATCCCCACCAGCACACCCACCAGGGACACCCACGGCGCCCCACCCCAGCGACGTTCCGCCCAGTGACCGCCCCAGTATCCGAGCACCACTGCCACCCCGAAGAAGATCCCGATGTAGCTGAAGCGCGACGCCTGACGCCACATCGACGCGGTCCCAGAATCCGGGGACGACGATTTGTCGTCGGGAGTCGGTGAGCCACTTGGGCTTTGAGATGACATCGGTGTGCATGTTCGGTAGGAGGCGGTGGTCGACGGCGCGGGGCATGTAACACGGTGCATCAGAGGGGTCAACAGCCTCGGCAGAGATCGTGGGGGATTAGGGGGATTAGGCGATCAACGATGCGGCGAAGCCGTTTCGCGCATTTTCTGCGCGTGCGGCTCACGCAACGCGACAAGCGTGGCGGCGCGTGCTCCTTCGAAGGCGGCACGGCCCGCGTCGAGCTTGAACGGCCCCGAGCGCGGGAGACCATCGATGACGAACGCGGTGAGCGAGGGTCGCTGGGGCAGCACAAAGCCGGATGAGCCGGCGTGTCGCCAGGGCGAGCGCGACGCGAGGTGGTGATAGAACGTTCGCTCGTCGTCGGCGACCGGCGAGAGCCCGTGGCGATCGAGGATGCCGCCGTCGAGGAATGGACGGCCATCCAGCCACACCGGATGGAACAGCAACGGGACCGCGCACGATGCTTGGATCACCGGCGCGAGCAAGCCCGTCGAATACGAGACCGGGCGATGCGCCAGCACGTCGTGCACCACGATGCTGGTGGGAACGCGGGCGGCATCGAGCGTGGCGCGCGGCATGATCTCGTCGAGCTGGGCGCGGAACTTCTTGCCGCGCAGGAGTCCGAGGCCGGGCGCGGGATCCCAGAAGTCGGTGCGCTTCACGGACAGCAAGACGTCGGCGAGCTGCTCCGGCTCTACGCCCGCCGCATACGCGCCACCCACGAGCGCGCCGGCGCTGGAGCCGGTGATGCGCGCCGGGCGAAGCCCGGCCTCGACGAGCGCGGCGAGCATGCCGGTGTGCGCGAAGAAGCCGAAGAAGCCCGACGACATCGTGAGCGTGAACGGACGTTCGGCGAGCCAGTCCTGTAGGTGCATCGAGCAACGGAACGTAGCAGAAACGATGCGCGTCGCAGCTCGCTGCCCTCAGCGCCGCCGCGAAAAACCCGATCGATCGCGAGCGTCATGCGGTCAGTCTTGAGCAGGCCGAGGGCGACACGGCGAAGAGTGGCCAGATTCTCGACCGGGGTTTCTTGCTCCCCAAAAGCGGCCTTTTGTCTCCATCTCGGACGGTTTCGGCGGGCTCTTCGCGCTCAAATTTCATGCCTCCAAAGTGGTCGCTCAAACTCTGAGGGTCACGCCAAGTGTCCATAGTAAAACACTTTCAAGTGCGATAACCCTGGACGCCCCTGACGCCCAAGACCGGGGACTTCGCTGGCATAGGATCTGCTTCATGTGGGCAGCGGAGAGTGACCTGATGATTCGAGCTTCAATGAAGTCCCTGCGTGTGCTCGTTGCACTCGTGGCTCTTGTAACGCTGGCCCACGCCGACACGGGTACGAAGAAGACTGCGCGCGGCTTTGTCGCGCCGGTCCGTGCTGGGCTGCGGCGGGTCGAGCATGCGGCCAATAGCGCAGTTCGTCGTCGGTACGAACGGATGGAAGCAGCGGAGGCCTGGGACACGCTATCAACCCCGTTCAAGGCCGCGGGGTGGAGTATCGGCATCTTGGCAGGCGCCGGAATACGGGCCTTGGCAGGACGCGCCGCCAATTCGATCGATTTCACGGCGACTCGCGCCCAACGTCCGAGCACGAAGTAGACCGAGCGTGTGCGAAGCAGACATCCGCTGACGCACAGCACGCTCGGACACCAACCTTACAATCGTGTCGCGAGCACCGCGACAGCCCAGCGGGCATCGTGTTACGAAGCCGCATGCTGCGAACCGCGGGCACCCTCGCGCTACTTCTGACGTGCGGCTCTGCGCTGGCCGGCGGCTTCGACGAAGATGATCGCTTCGACGGTGGCGCTGCTCGCTTCTCGAACGGTCAGCGTGGCCGCATCGACGGCGATCACATCCACTCGCCCGACGGCGAGCTCATCGGCCACGTGCGCGGCGATCACGTCAACTACATGGACGGCAGCCGCAGCCGCATCACCGACAGTGGGCATCTCGAGCCCGTGTGGGGCAGCACGACGAACTTCGGGTCCTCGTCGGTCTACCACAGCCCCTGGCAGAGCCGCTGGAACACGGGCTCTACCTACGACCCATATTTCAGCCAGCGCTATCAGTCGAGCTACTACGGCAATAACTGGGGCAACGCGTGGCAACCGGGGCCGCAGTACTCGGTGACGGTCTCGCCATACGGCGTCGGCTTTGGCTACTCGAACAGCGGCTACGGCTACTATCAACCGCAGTACGGTTACTACCAGCCTCAGTACGGTGCTTACCAACCGCAGTACGCGGCCTACGTTGCACCGATGACGAGCTACGTCGTTCCGCGACCGCCGCTCATCGCGCCGCCGCTACCGAAGCTCGTCGCTGCGCCGAAGGCACCGCCACTCGTCGGTGCTGCGACTCCCAAGCGAAAGCGCTAACTCGGCCTCCGCGAGATGTACTCGCTGCTGAAGTCGCTCCTGTTCCTGTTGCCGGCCGAAACGGCGCATCACCTCGTCTTCGCGATGCTGCGGTTCTTGTTCGCACTGCCGCTCGTCGGTCGTGCGCTCGCGCGCTGGTTGCGTCCGCACGCGCCGGTGGAGGCGTTGGGTCTGCGTTTTCCTGGACCCCTCGGGCTCGCTGCCGGCTTCGACAAGGATGCGCGTGGCGTGCGTGCGCTGCTCGGTCTCGGCTTCGGCTTCGTGGAGATCGGCACGCTCACGCCGCGGCCGCAGCCGGGCAATCCAAAGCCGCGCATGTT
>JAYUBF010000288.1:0-3550 GCA_043741435.1 Myxococcales bacterium | reverse complement strand
ACCTCGCGATGGCCAACGTCATCCATACGGGGTACGTCGCGAACTTCGTCGTGTCGAACAACCTGCAGCTGATCTCCGGCGCGCGCATCGACACGCAGGACTACAGCGTGAGCTCCTTCGACGTGGTGCTCGACGTGACCGGGCCGATCCAGCAGGTGATCCCGCCCAACATGCGCAGCTTCAACTACAAGAGTGGGACGATCCGCTTGTTGCCGGGTGGGGTCGCCGCTGCCAATGCGCAGGTCATCGATCCGCAATACGTGGCGCAGATGATCGCGCTCAAGGTCGAGCAGCCGGGGACGATCCTCGCTCACATCCGCGCGGTCGCCACCCGCGGAGAAAACCAGGTCGTGAGCGCGTTCAGCGATTTTCCAATCGACGTCTGCAATGATTGCCTGACGGGCGCGGCCAAGGGCTTTCCCGCGTGCACCACGTACAAAAACCCCACGCCTCGCGAAGGCAACGCATGCAATCCGGCACAGGATTTTTCCATCGATTGCTGCACCTCGGGTACTGCGCTGCTTTGCGGCGCCGACGCAAAGCCCGCCTCGTAGCTTGACGCCGCGGGCTCCCGTCCCGCAAGGTAGACCACCCTTATGTTCCAGGCCCACCTCAAACGTCTCGTAGACGATACCCACGGCGCCGTCGCTGGCCTGCTCATGGGCTTCGACGGTATCGCCGTCGACACCTACACGTCGCCCAGCCAACCCAACCAGATCGATCTCGATATCAACACCGTCGGGATGGAGTTCTCCTTCGTCCTCACCCAGGTCCGCAAGGCAGCCGAGATCCTCGAGCTGGGCATGGTGCAAGAAGTGACCATCCGTGCGGAGCGCCTCACGCTGCTGGTGCGCGTCGTGAGCCACGAGTACTTCGTGGCGCTCGCCATTCGCGGCGAAGGCAACTTGGGCAAGGGTCGCTACTTGTTGCGTGTGATCACGCCCAAGTTGCAGGCCGAGGTCGCGTAGCGTCCGACGCGAGTCACAAGTAATGGCCGCTGCCAGCACGCTGTGGGTACTCCACGGCCCGAACCTCAATCTCCTCGGCACGCGTGAGCCCGCGATCTACGGCAGCACCACGCTGGCCCAGATCGACGATGCGCTGAAGGCGCAAGGCAAGACGCTCGGCGTGGAGCTCGAGTGTCGCCAGAGCAATCGCGAAGGCGAGCTCATCGATTGGGTGCAGGAAGCAGGTCGAAGTGGCGCGTCTGGCGTCCTCGTCAACGCCGGCGGCTACACGCACACCTCCATCGCGCTCGGCGACGCCATTCGTGGCGTGGGCCTCCCCACCGTCGAAATCCATCTCTCCAACGTGCAAGCACGTGAAGCCTTCAGGCACGTGTCGCACATCGCACCTGCCTGCGTCGGTATCGTCGCTGGCTTCGGTGCTCGTTCGTACGAAATCGCGCTGGCTGCGCTCGTGCAGTGGATAGCCGAGCATTCCCAGCGAACCGTGTAGAGGAATCCCATGGCCGCGAAGAAGAAGAAGCGCCCCAGCGGCGCCGCTCCCGTTAGCAAGAAGCCCATCGCCACGAAGGCGCCGGCCACGTTCGTGTCCACCGACGAGCTCGACACGCTCGCGGCGCTCTTGCGCAAGAACGAGCTGCACGAGCTCGAGCTGCGTCGCGGTGATCTGTACGTCCGCATGGTGGCGGGCGGCGGTGTGGTGCTGACCGGCGCTTCGGCACCGACCGCGCCGCGCGCCGCGAGCGCATCGCAGTCGCCTCCGGCCAAGCTCGAGACGGCGACGGAGACCACCGATGGCAACGTGTCGTACATCACGTCGCCGTTCGTCGGCACGTTCTACCGCTCGCCGAACCCCGAAGCCGCGGCGTTCGTCGACGAAGGCAGCAAGATCAAGAAGGGCCAGGCCTTGTGCATCGTCGAGGCCATGAAGCTCATGAACGAGATCGAGTCCGAGGTCGAGGGCGTGATCGTGCAGATCCTCGTCGAGAACGGCCAGCCCGTCGAGTACGGCGAGCCCCTGTTCAAAATCCGCCAAGGGTAAGAAGGTGGTGCGACTCGCGTCGAAACCTTTCCGTGGAGCGAAGCTCGGTGAGCGAAGGCCACGCTTTGCCTGGTCGGGAGCGGATCGACTCGACGCGAGGTCGGCAAGATAGATGTTCAAGAAGATCCTGATCGCCAACCGCGGCGAGATCGCACTGCGCGTGATTCGGGCTTGCCGTGAGCTCGGGATCCCGACGGTGGCGGTACACTCCGTGGCCGACACCAACGCGCTGCACGTGAAGTTCGCCGACGAGAGCGTTTGCATCGGGCCGGCGCCGGCACCGCAATCGTACTTGCACATCCCGACGATCATCAGCGCGGCGGAGATCACGGGCGCCGACGCGATCCATCCCGGCTACGGCTTCCTCTCGGAGAACGCGCGCTTCGCCGAGATGTGCGAGCGCTGCGGCATCCGCTTCATCGGGCCCACGTCGCAGATGATGCAGCTCATGGGCGGCAAGATCTCGGCGCGCAAGGCAATGGTGGAGGCGGGCGTGCCCATCCTCCCGGGCACCGCGCTGCTCGAGACGCTGGAGCAAGCCGAAGAGGCGGTCGATCGCATCGGCTTCCCGATCATCATCAAGGCCTCGGCCGGCGGTGGTGGCCGAGGCATGAAGATCGTGAAAGAGCGCGACAAGCTCGCGGGTCAGCTGGAGATGGCGCGGGCCGAGGCGCTCGCGGGCTTCGGCTCTGCCGACGTGTACCTCGAGCGCTACGTCGAAGCGCCGCGCCACATCGAGGTCCAGATCGTAGCCGACGTGTACGGCGACGTGGTGGCGCTCGGTGAGCGCGAATGCTCCATCCAGCGCCGACATCAGAAGCTGGTCGAAGAAGCACCTTCGGTGGCGCTCACGTCCGTACAACGCGAAGAGCTCCTCGCGCTCTGCGAAAAAGCGTGTCGCGCCATCGGCTACTCGAACGTGGGGACGCTGGAGTTCCTCCTCGACGAGAACGGCCGCTTCTACTTCATGGAGATGAACACCCGGATTCAGGTGGAGCACACCGTGACCGAGATGGTGACGGGCCTTGATCTCGTTCGCGAGCAGATCAAGCTCGCCGACGGCAACAAGCTCTCGCAGAGCTTCAAGGGCCGTAAGCCGCGCGGACACTCCATCGAGGTTCGCGTGAACGCGGAAGATCCCGTCACGTTCGCGCCGTCACCCGGTCGCATCACCGCGCTCAACCTCCCAGGAGGCTTCGGCGTTCGCGTCGACACGCACATCTACGAGAACTACGTGGTGCCCCCGAACTACGACTCTCTGCTCGCGAAGCTCATCGTGCACGCCGACGATCGCGAAGCCGCCATTCGTCGCCTGCGTCGTGCGCTCCACGAGTTCGTGATCGAAGGTATCAAGAGCAATTTGGCGTTCCATCGCAAGCTCGTCGACCACCCCGACTTCATCGCCGGCAAGCTCGACACGCATTTCCTCGAGCGCTTCAACTTCGGGTGGTGATCGGGTCCAAGATCAGCTCGGCGAGGAAGTCTGAGAGTTACCAAAGAGTTGGGTGTGGATGATGTCGAGCAGCGATAGGGGTTTGGAAGC
>JAYUBF010000287.1:0-31171 GCA_043741435.1 Myxococcales bacterium | reverse complement strand
GACGGAAGCTGCTGGTGGCAACTGACGGAGGAGCGAGGAAGCGGACGAGGCCCGCAGCAGCGACGGCGACGGGAGAACCTGACGCAGTAGTGCTAGGCTGCCAATGCTTTGAGCGCCGACACGATCTCTGTCGCGCGCAGCTGCGGCCACGGACGAAACGCGAGCGCCGTGCTCTTGACCACTTGCGCTGTAATCTGCGCCTTGGCCAGCTCGCCGTTGCCTGGCGGTAGCGCACCGATGGCAGCACAAGCGTCGCCGAGGTAAGCGAGGGATCCGCCCCCGAAGCTGGCGATGGTGACTGCGAGCGGCATCATACCCATGCGATCAGGAAGGTGCGCCGCGGGAAGATCGAGCATCGCTTGTATCGGCGCACCACGCAGCTCTTCGCGCAGCACGTCGAGCTCACGTGGCGAAGGCAGCTCCACGTAGCGCTGTCCGTTCTTGAGGAGCAACTTCACTCCGACGGAGTCGGCCGTACGACAAAGACGATCGAGCGCAGCGCGCGCCCGATCGAGGTGGCCGTGCGCGACCTTGTTGCGCGCTTCCTGCAGGCCGCGCTGAAGCTGCGGACTCAACGATGCGCGCAGGAACGAATCGCGCGCGAATGTCCAATCGCGGCGTGCGCCTTCGACCCAGCCGAGGCGGAGCACCACGGCCGCGGCACCGACGGCAGCCGCGCGACGCAACATGCTCTCGGTATCGCTCACCGCAACGCGTGACTCTTCCTTGTCGAGCGACGCGAGCGCCGCTTTGCCGTGGAGACCACTGCGCGCTTCGACCGCGATCACCGGCAGCTCGCGCCGTCGCTGCAGCACCGGCACGAGACCGGCCCAACGTTCGTCGTCGATGTGCGCATCGATCACCAGGCCCGCACGCGAGTCGGTGATGCCCGCCGCGGCCAGATGCGTCGCGGCCGCCTCGACGAGCGCTTCCGGCGTCAGCTTGGCCGCACGATCGAACGTGGTCGCGATCGCGATGCGGCTTGCTATCGAAGTGAGGTCCACGCGGGCAGCCTAGCGCAGCGAGCAGAGGTGCGGTCCGATCTCTTCGGCCAATCGCGTACGCTGCTTGGGCGTGGAGCCTTCTTTGACATGCCGCCCGTCGTTGGGCGATGATGTCGGTCGTTTACCCACCACCCGGAGTCTTCCATTCCATGGGGTCGCCCTTGCGTTCAGCCAGGACCATTCACCGTTTGCTGCTCGTCGGCGCGCTTGCCGTCGGTACCCTCCTGGGCCTGCCCGGTGCTGCGCGTGCGCAGAACACCCAGGGCAACGCCTTTGGCCTCCAGCTCTTCCGTCCAGCCGTGGACTCGAAGGGCTACATCACGGTCAACGCGTCGCAGATCTTGGGTCACCTCGACTTCTCGATCGGCCTCGTCGCGACGTACGCCCGCAACGTCTTCAACATGAACGGGCCGGGTAACACTCGCTTCGGCGTGACCGACTACCTGACCCCGCAGCTGCAAGCGGCGCTCGGCCTCTTCAAGTGGGTCGAGCTCGGCATCTCGTTGCCGGTCAGCATCTCGTACGGCAAGCGCGAGCCTGGCTACACGTCGCCCGGCGGTGACTCGAACAAGAACAACGACCTCACGTTCTCTGGCCAGTTCATCGGTGACATCGGCATCCACCTCAAGGGTCGCTTCCTCAACACGTCCAAGTATCCCGTCGGTCTCGGCCTGTTGTTCTCCATCTACGCGCCGAGCGGCAAGTCCGACAAGTTCCTCGGTGAAGGCCAGGTCAGCCTGCGGCCCGAGATCATCGTCGACCGCGAGTGGGGCAAGTCCCGTCGCTGGAAGACCGCGATCAACGTGGGCGCGCTCATCCGCCCGACTGGCAACACATTTCGTGACCTCGGCCAAACGCTCCAAGGTGATCCGTCTACCCTCGCCGGCGCCGCGCACTGCGAGCCCACGCAGAACGGCATCGCCGCGGTCCCCGGCAGCGCCACCTGCGGCACCGGGCTCTCGCGCACGCTCAGCACGCAGATCACCTACGGGCTCGGCGTCTCTTACGCAGTCGTGAACCATAAGTTCGACCTCCTCGGCGAGGTTTACGGCTATGCCGACGTGCACGGCGAGAAGCACGGCATCCCGCTCGAAGCACTGCTGGCCGCCAAGGTCTACATGGCGCGCAACTCCTACTTCCAGCTCGGCGGAGGCGCCGGCGTGCTGCAGGGCAAGCTCGGCGTGCACGACGACGGCGGCATGATCGGCTCGCCGCAATGGCGCGTGTTCCTCGGCTTCATCTTCGAGCCGTCGATCGGCGACCGCGATGGGGACGGGCTCAAGGACGACGTCGACAAGTGCCCGGACGATCCGGAGGACATCGACGACTTCGAAGACGAAGACGGCTGCCCCGATCCGGACAACGACCGCGACGGCATCCTCGACAAGGACGACAAGTGTCCGAACGAGCCGGAGACGAAGAACGGCTTCGAGGACGAAGACGGTTGCCCGGATTCGCTCGATCTCGATCGCGACGGCGACGGCATCCCGGATCGTCTCGACAAGTGCCCGGATGATCCAGAAGACAAGGACGGCTTCGAAGACGAAGACGGCTGCCCGGATCCGGACAACGACAAGGACGGCATCCTCGACGTCGACGATCTCTGCCCGAACGATCCGGAAGACAAGGACGGCTTCGAGGATCAGGACGGCTGCCCGGATCCGGACAACGACAAGGATCGCATCCTCGACAAGGACGACAAGTGCCCGAACCAGCCGGAGACGTACAACGGCTTCGAAGACGAGGACGGCTGCCCCGACAAGGGCCGCGTGCTCATCCGTCGCGGCAAGCTCGAGATCCTCGACAAGATCTACTTCGAGACCGCCAAGGCCGTCATCAAGCCGATCTCGTATCCGATCCTCGATGCCATCGCGGCCACGCTGAAGGGCAACCCACAGATCCTCCTCATGGAGGTCCAGGGCCACGCCGACGAGCGCGGTGACGACGACTACAACATGCGCCTGACCGAGGATCGCGCGGCGGCGGTGAAGACGTACCTGACCGAGAAGGGTGTAGAGGCAGGACGCCTGCAGTCACACGGCTACGGTGAGACCAAGCCTGCCGAAAAGAACGGCAAGCCGTGCACCGCGCACAACGAGTCGTGCTGGTCGGCCAACCGTCGCGTCGAGTTCATCATCCTCCGGCGTGCCGATGGAGCAGCACCCGACCCCGAGTAACCGCTAGCAACGAACAAGGCCCACCCGAGCGAGAGCTCCGGTGGGCCTTTTGGGGGGCGCAGCCACAGGCGACGGCGACATTCTCTGAGAGAGAACAGGGAACTGGCGACGGGCAACCGGCGACAGGGAATGAGGCCGACCGTGGACGAGCTGGTCGCGAGTTTCGACAGCCGGCGGTCAGCCCAGAGGCGCAGGTAAGGTACGCCGGTCATCCGGCGCCGAGAGCTGCGCGGGACCGAGTGGGATCAAGACGAGCGGCAGATCTCGACTACCCGTGAGCGCCGTCCTAATCGGTTCTTGACGTTCGAGTCGCTCGCTCTGCATCGCGTCGACCACCCTCGTCTTTCTCCCGAGCACCTCGACGCGATCGCCGACGCGCAGGGTGCATGGGGTCGCGCCCCAGGGCTCGCCCGAGGCCCGTACCAGCCGCGCGTCGGCGACGACGATGTGGACCTCTCCCGCTTCATCGTCGACGAGCGAGAAGTCGGTGGCGCGCTCCCTGATCCGATTTTTTGCGACCTGCCGCAGGAACGCCACGCCCGCAGGCAGCGCGGACCGCTCGGCCTGCTGGGCCGTGAAGGAGATGGTTCCTTGCACGCGAACGAGCTCGCCATCCGAGAGCGCGGACAACGCGCGCAGGCGTGGCGCCTCGGTCACGCAACCGCGCAGCCTCCGCATCGCGAGTCGGTTCGCACTCCAGCGCGTGAGCAGCTCGGCCCCGGGGCCGGTGATCAACGTGCACGCAGACAGGAGCCCGATGCTGAGCAACACCGGCAGATGAAGAGAGGACCACGCGAACATCGCCGCGACGCCGAGCGCCGATCCGAGCACCCACGACCCGAGGACGAGCCGACGCCGCGAACGTGCGATTGACGGAGGAACCCAAGCGAGCAAGTCGGTGCCTACGGTGGTGGACCTCTCCATCGTCGTGCTTGCTAGCACGGAGGCGGCCGGTGGAGAAAGCGCCGCTGCGAGGTCCGACGAGCGCTCAGTGCTTCCCGGCGAGGTCCATGTGGAACGGCACCCGTTCGTGGCTCTTGCGCTTGAGGGTACAGAATAGCAGAAACGACTACAGTGGGTCGGGTACCCGACGTACGGCAAGCCGATGCCTGCAACGGGGAAGGCGAGATTGGCGCCTTGTTGCGGCGGGAAGGACTGTACTCGTCGCATCTTTGCGAGT
This sequence comes from Myxococcales bacterium, assembly GCA_043741435.1. Lineage (GTDB taxonomy): Bacteria > Myxococcota_A > Polyangia > Palsa-1104 > Palsa-1104 > JBDTCO01. The sequence goes on along the minus strand of JAYUBF010000287.1, from coordinate 26,810 downwards.
GGCGCAGGCTGCGCGACAAGGGAGCTCTGTCGTCGCTGTCGCGGCGCCCCCGTCTCGATTTCCCATCGGCCAACGGCCGTGTCCGAAAAGGCAGCTTCCCGTTCGCCCCCGCGCGTCGTAGCGGATGTCGGCGTGTCGGGCGGCGTCCCGTCGTCGGCCCGTCAAGGAGCTCCCATGCGAACCGTGTACGTTGTCCTCTCCGGTCTCACCCTCTTCGCATTCGGCTGCGGTGGAGGCTCGACCTCCGGGCCCACCGTCAAGATCACGAGTGTCGGCTCCGCGGGTGCGGTCACTTTCACCGCCGATAGCCCCGATGTCGACGTGGTGCTCTCCACGAGCGGCATCGTTCTCAAGGACCCAGGCGCGTGCCTCGGCGCGACAGGGTGTGGCCACGTCGAGCTGTTCGTCGACGGCACCACCTGCAACAACCACGAAGATGCGGCGGACCCGAAGCCGTACAACCACGTGGCTTCCTCCACGACTGCGATGGCTGGCCTCGACTACTGCCCCGGCTTCCCGGCGGTCGCCGGCAGTCACACCTTGCGTGCCGAGCTCCACAAGGACGACCTGTCGCCCATCGTCGATTCGAACGGCAAGACGATCTCCGATTCGACGACGTTTACCGCCACGCTCGGCATGGCCGCGGATATGGGCCCCACCGTGGGCGACTGCGGCAGCGCCGGCAATCCGATCGTCGCCGGCGCCGGGCACGTGTTCGCGCCTGCCGCCTGCTCGATTGCGGCGGGGTCGACCGTCCACTGGAAGTTCACGTCGTCGCACACCGTGACGTCCGATCCGGGCGCGGCTGCCACGTTCGACAGCGGCACGAAGTCGTCGGGCGAGTTTACGTTCGTCGTCCCCGCAGCCGCCACGAGCGGAACGGTCATCAACTACCACTGCGATCTGCACGCCACCGTCACCGCCGGTCAGTGCAACGGGATGTGCGCAACGCTTACGGTGAAGTAGGAGGATTCGAGGTACACGCGCTTGTCGCCACAAGACAGGTCACGGATGCGGCGGACCCGCTTGTCGTAGTAGCTCCGGTGGGATCGCCCACACACACCGCACGCTGTTTTTTTCGGCGCCGAGTGAGCGTGACCACCACCGCCGTGCGGTCGCCGAACACCCCGCGAACAGCTGCACTGGGTACGAAACCGGGGAATCGATATGCGTCCTGAAGCTTGCGACGTCGCACGTCCTTCGACATCCGCGCAGCGTGACAGATTTGCTCATGGGCGGAAACGACCTAAACCGACTCCCAGATGCCTCTGCGACCACTTCTACCCTGATCGCCTACTCATTCGATTCCACGAAGAGCCAGATCTACTTCGCGAAGGGCCTCGTGCCGTGATGGCTCGACGAAGGGAAGCGCTGCGTTCGTTCTGCGCCTGGGCCTGCTCAACGCGCCCACTCGGACAGCTCCACGCGCCTCCATCGCCATGAGCCGTCTCGATGCCTTCGCACCCGAGACCGTCGAGGACAACACGGACGGCGTCGACCCGCCTTTCCCTCTCGACTGATCGACCCGCCCCCATCGTGGCTCGCCTCGGCGCGTCCGCCACAACGGGATGGAGCGAGGCTGATCCGGCCTTACGAAGGAGCGCTCCGTCGTAGCTCGCGCGGTGCGCGCCCCATCAAGCCAGAGGCCTTGTACCTGCTCAAGAACTCCGGCACCTTCGCGGCGCTCACTTTGTTCACGCGCTCAAGTAGCCTCGGGGCGATCGATGCGAGCTGGTAGGTCCGCCCAAGGTGCTCGCCGATGTGCAGCAAGACCCTGGCTGACACCTCCGCGTCCGCTTCTGCACGGTGGGCTGCGCTGTTGAAGCGGATGCCGAGTGCCGCCGCGAGCGTCCCGAGCTTGTAGCTCCCAAGACCGGGGAACAGGCGTCGGGACAGCTTGAGCGAACAGATGAGCTGTTCGTGCGCGGGGGCGAGGCCAAGTCTACGGCTCTCCGCGAGAAGGAACTTAGTGTCGAAGCTCGCGTTGTGAGCCGCGAGCGCATCTTTCCCGATGAAGCGCAGGAGCTCCGGCATCACCGCCGACGCCTTCGGCGCGGAATTCACCATCGCCTGCGTGATCCCGGTTAGCTGCGTGATGAACGCCGACACATGAACCTGGCAATTGACGAGCGAGACGAATCGATCGATGACCCTCCCGCGGGCGATGCGCAGTGCCGCGACCTCGGTGATGCGGTCACCCGCCGCAGGACTCAGACCCGTGGTTTCAAAATCCAGCATCACGATCGGCTTTTCGAACACAGTCACCAATCCCGTCGGTGTTTGTAGAAGAAAATGGCGTCCCGTAGGCGATGAAGCGAGGCCCGATGAGGCTACAGGATGCACATCTTCGCGGGCAAGGACATCGAGAACCGCAGCTGGTCGAGCGGCACACGGCACGACTCCGCGGCTTCTGCGCGAAGCTCGTGGGCGACGTACGGCGCGGGGAGGAGATTGCGCAGGACTGTTGGCTCTCCACCTGGGAGGCGCGCGAACGGTATCGCGCCGATCAGCCGTTCGCGGCGTATCTCTTCACCGCCGCGCGCAACCTGTGTCCCAATGACGCGCGCGCCGGCCGTCGAAGGGAAAAGGTGATCGATCCGCGCGCGAGCGTGGCCGACGGTGCCACTGATGCCGCGAAACACCTCGACGCGCTTCTCGTGCGCGAGCGACGCCAGCGCGTGCTCGCCGCGATCTTCCAGCTGCCAGAAGCCTTGCGCAAGGTCTTGGTGCTGCGCGTCGCCGAAGAGCTCGACTATCCCGCGATCGCGCGCATCGTCGGGCGCACGGAGTCCGCGGTTCGATCGCGTGTCCATTTCGGTATCCGCGCGCTGCGCGATGCCTTGCGAGAGGAGCTGCCATGAGCCCCGCCTGTCCCGAGTCGGCAGCCTGGTTTCGTTTGCTCGACGCCGAGGTCACGCGCAATGAAGAGCAGCAGCTCGAGGCGCATCTGGCGACCTGCTCGGCGTGTCGCACCGAGCTCGACGAGCTGCGCCTGCTCGTCGAGGACGTGCGCGCACCGCTCGTCGAGCTCGACACTGTCGACGCTGCGGCCAGCGTCCTGTCTGCGATCGAGCGCGGAGTTCGCGTCGTGGTCGCCCCTTCTCCTCACTGGTACCGCTGGGCTCCCATCGCCGGGGTCGCTATTTGCCTGCTGCTGGTCGTGGGACTGCGTTCAGATCCTGGCCACGAAGACATGCAAGCGCGCGGAGGCGCGGAGCCCACCCTCCGACGGCGCACGGGCGCGCGCATCTTGGCCGATGGCGCACCGATTTCGGACCGAATGACCGTGTCGGGCACCACGCCGCTCGGCGTCGACTTCCGAAATCTCGAAAGAGAACGCGCAGTGTATCTCGCGGCCTTCATCGTCGACATCGCCACTGCCACCAGCGCGGTGCGAAATCCACGCTATCGCCCCACGGTGTACGCACGCGGACCGGGTGGCAATGCGCGCGCCGCGCTCAATGCTTGCCGGCGAGGTCCATGTGGAACGGCACCCGTTCGTTGCTCCTGCGCTTCAGGGTGATGTCGATGTCGCGCAGCCGAAGGTGCGTGACGACCTCGGGCGACCCAGGACGCACGAGGCCGCCCGGCACGCTGGACAGGTACGCGAGCACCTCGACCGAGCGCAGCCCTCCGAGCTTGGTGCGGTCGATGTCGCGCAGATCCATCGCGGCCCCCCAGCGAACGTCGTCGACGTTTCCACTGCCGGCCACGTTGCCGCCCGCGACGTCGGCGCTCATCTCTTCGACAGTCCAGGTCTTCCGCGCGTGGCGATAGCTCGCCGACACCCGGGTCAGCGTGATGCCCGCGATCGGCACCTCCAGATCGCGCACCTTCCCCGTGATGTGCACGTCGATGAAGGGGCCCGCGAGGTGAGCCGTTAGGCTCGCATCGCCGGTCGCGATCTCTCGCGCGCGCGAGTGCGCGAGGACCGAGCGCAGGTTGCGCGCGACGAAGTGCATGTCGACACCGGGAGGCTTGGAATATGTGTGGGTGAGCATGCCGCGATACTCGAGGTGCGCGCCGCGCACGCGCGTCTCGCCCAGCATCCGTAGGTCCTCGCGATGCGGCTCGTCCACGCCGAAGTCGTCGGTGACGAAGTGGTCGAGCGGGAATCGCTCGTCGCCGATCGCAGGATCGCAAGCAACGCTACGAGCGCACTTCCGAGCAACCAGCGTCGACGACTGGGAGACATCCGCTTTGGATGCCCCCCGGTGGTCCGTCGCTCGAACTATCGGATCAGCGCTTCGTGAACGCGACCCAGGTGTTGCGACCGTCGCGCCTCAGCAACACGCGGATGAGCTGGCCTTTGCCTACGGCGCGGATGGCCTTCGCGTAGTCGTCGAGCCCCTTCACGTCGGTGTCGGTGACGCGTTGCACGAGGTCGCCACGCTCGACCCCGGCTTCGGTCGCGGGGCTCTCGGGCTCGACGGCCATGACGACCACGCCGCGCAGCTGCGGGTTGCCGAGCTCGCGCGCGATGCCGGGCGTGATCTCGGAGACCGTCATGCCTAGGGCGGAGCGATGGGCCGGTGTCGCCTTCGGCTGGGGTGGACCGTCGCTGTCATCGGGGGCGGCGGCGAGCGTGACCTCGAGGTGCATGGCCGCGCCATCGCGCACCAGCTGCACGTGGACCCTGCGCCCGGCCGGGGTGGTGGCCACGAGCCAGGTGAGGTCCTCGGCGCGCACTACCTTTTGGCTGTCGAACTCGTACACGAGATCGCCAGGCTTGAGCCCAGCCAGGCCGGCCGGCGAATCGGGCACCACATCGGAGAGGAGCGCGCCTTGATGCACGCCGGTGCGAAAGGCCTTGCGCAGCGACGGCGTAAGGCCTTGCGGGTAGACGCCGAGCCAGCTGCGCGGCGCGTGACCGTACGCGCGCAACAACGGGATGATGACCTTCGCCATGTTCACGGGGATCGCGAAGCCAATGCCCTGCGCCTGCGCGTTCATCGCCGTGTTGATGCCGATGACCTCGCCGCGCGCGTTGATGAGCGGGCCGCCGGAGTTGCCGGGGTTGATGGAAGCGTCGGTCTGGATGAAGTCGTAGAAGCCGCTGTTGGCACCAGCGGGCTTCACGTCGCGGCGGCCCTTGGCGCTCACGATGCCGGCGGTGACGGTGTGATCGAGACCGAACGGGTTGCCGATGGCGATGACCCACTCGCCGATCTGCACCGACTCCGAGTTGCCGAGCGGTGCCACGGGGAGCGGGACGCCCGCGTCGATCTCGAGGAGCGCGAGGTCGGTGCGCTCGTCACGGCCGACCAGGCGGGCCGAGAGCTCGCGGTCATCGGACAGGCGCACCCGGATGTCCTCGGAGCTGTCGACGACGTGGTTGTTGGTGAGGACCAAGCCCGACTTGTGGATGATGAAGCCGGTGCCCTGGCCTTTGCCGCTGCCGCGAGGCTTACCCTCGGGCTGGAGCTGACGCTCGAGCACCGTGCGCGGGTCGTCCCCGGTCTGTATCGCGACGATGTTCACCACCGCTGGCCCCAGCGATCGGGCCAGCTTCACGAACGCCTGCATGTTGGGCGCACCGGCGGTGGGCACCTTGGTGGCGCTATCGGTCCACAGCTTCTCGCTGCTGCGAAGCGCGGCCGCGGGCGCCGCGATCGCGAGGCCGCCCACGACGGAACTCACGACGCTGCTCACGACGACACCCATAACGACCATAGCCCGGACGAGGGACGGGAACAGGGTGCGCACGAACATCCATTCGATTGTGCCACGTGCAGCGCGCGCTCGCCGGTCGCGGATAGTCGTTGCCGGACAAAGTTAACGTCGGTCGCTCTCGATACCACCAAAGCAAAGAGTGCTACGTTTTTATTTCAACGAGCGATCACTATCGGAATCATAGGCGCTTTCCTGTAGTTGGCAGCCTGGGACGCTGGCCAACCGGCAGAAGTTTGATCGGATCCATGGGTTCGGCGGAACGCAGAGAGCGAGAACGACAGCAGACGAGGATCGCCATCATCGAGGCTGCGCGCTCGATCATGAGTGAGCGCGGATTCGAGGGCCTGAGCATGCGTGCCGCCGCCGATCGCATCGAGTACAGCGCCGCCGCGCTGTACAAGCACTTCGGAGATCGTGAGGCGCTCGTCCGTGAGGTCTGCGCGCACGACTTCCCAATGCCGATAACGAGGGAACGCCCCGGGTTCAAAGACTGATCCATCGCAGACATCGCCTTGTTCCGCGCACAGTGAATGAGCCGACGGCGATGGGCACGCGGTTCAACCAGCGTTGATGGGTCCGAGAACCAACCGTTACTTTTTCTTCGCCTTTTTGGTGAGCTTGTCGAGCGCAGCGCGGTCTGCGTCGCCGACGTCCTCTTGCGGCGCGCTCGATTTGCCGTGAGGTGGCGGCGTGCCCGCGTCGTGACCGAGGAGCTTGTCCACGACCTTCTTGCCTTCGGCTTTGGTGCCTTCGGCAAATTCGTGCGCTTCCTGGGTGCCGCCGATCGCGCGGAGGTGGCCCCACAGCGTCTTGGTGCCGAGCGGCACCGTGACCGCGAACCATACGACGATCGCGAAGATCACCAACGAGAACGCGAAGCGGATGAGCGCGAACATTATCCGCCGATCGTTTCTTCGCGGCCGGAGCCGAGGCACACGAGAGCGCGGGGACCGGACTCGGCCACCATCGTCTTCAAGGCTGCATCGACACCCGCTTCACCCAGCCGCGTGGTGAGGAAGGGAACGCCGAACGCACGCAGCTGGCCTTCGATGGCGACGCCAACGGGGACCGCGTTGTCGGCGGCACCGCTTGCTTCTTCACGGACCAGGATCACGTGCAACACGTCGCGGCGTGAGGTGACGTTGTCGACGATGCCGAGCAGCGACGACTGATAGAGGTTGATGTCGCCGAGGAGCGCCACCGATAGCAAGGCGCCGCCGCGTTCCTCGAGGCCGCTCGCCTCGGACAGAGCACCGGCGATTGATGGCGCTTGACCGAAGCCGCCCTTCACATCGATGAGACGATCGCGGAACCCGAGAAGCGCGGCCGCGCTAGGATCGGCGACCACCACCGTCGGGCGATCCACCGCGCGGATCGCTGCGAGCAGTTGCGCGCGTGGATCGTTGGTGGCGAAGCCCCAGAGCTTCTTGCGTGCGCGCGCGAGGAACAGCGGCCACGGCTCCATGTCGATCGGCCGGATCGCGATGAGGGCTTCCTGGACCCGACGCCAGCCGGCGAGGTCGCGCTCCACCACCGGGTGCGGACCTGCGGCGACGCCCAGCGGACGGAGCTGCGAATCGAGCGATTCATCGTCGAGTCGCAAGGGCGTCCGCGTCGTCGAGCCACGCACCCTGCACGTGAGGCCGACGTCGTGCGCGATCGACCGGATCTCGCGCTCGAGAAAGCGCTGGCCTTCCTCGAGGACCAGCACGTCGTCGTGGCCTCGCAGGAACCGCTCGATGGTGCCGCGAGGCAGCGGCCAGGTAGCTCCGAGGCGCAGCGACGGTAGGTGGCTCGCGAGCAAGCGCGCCTGCACGCGCGGGCCGAGGTGGCCGGCGAGGATCACGCCGGCGCGTCCACCGCCGCTGGTCTCGGTGCACAGCGCCGCGCTCAACGCCTCGAGCTGCTGCAAGCGATGCTCACGCTTGTCGGAGTGGTAGCGATACGTCGCCGACGCCATCACGTACGGCCCCGCCGAACGTGCGTACAAGGACGCGATGGACACGCCGCCACCGTGGGGGTCGGCTGGGGTCTCATGCACCTCGGCGCTCATGTCGAGCACGCGGCTGCCGGTGCGGAGACAGATGGGCATGCCAGCGAGGCGCGAGGCCTGAACCGCCAAGCGGGCCATGTGATAGACCTCGTCGGGCGAGCCCGGATCGAGCTGCGCGAGCTGGCAACCGTAGGCGAGGGTGTGGCGATCGTCCTGCGCGGTCGCCGCCGACTGCGGGCCGGGATCGAAGCCGGCCACGATGAGCTGCGGGGACCGCAGCTCGTTCATGAGGCCCAAGGTCGCGAGCGCCTCGAGCGCCACGTTCACGCCTCCCGCGCGGAGCAGGAGCGCGGTGCCTCCACCCGAGAGCAGCGCACCGCCGATGGCCAACGCGGCTGCTTGCAGATCACTGTGGGCCGGGTGGTGGCGGAATGCCGCGGGAGGTCGCGTGGCCAGGCTCTCGGCGAGACGATGCAGCGGCAGACCGGCGAACCCGTAGCTCGCCCGCAGACGACTCGCGCCGACCGCGCGTGCCAACGCTTCGTTGCCAGTCAGCATGGGAAAACGGGAGGGAACGACGCGGGCACCAGGAGAAGCATCGCGTCAGCGACGGCCGCGGTCAACTTCGTGCGACACTGGCGACAATGTCGACCTCGAGCGCTCGTCCCGCGTACGACCAGCTGTGCGCCACCTTCTTGCGCCTGCATCGCTTCGAGCACGTGACCGCGATCGCGGGCTGGGATCAATCGACGTACATGCCCAACGGGGGCTCGGAAGCGCGCGGTGCCGCGCTCGGCGAGATGGCAGCGCTCACGCATCGCATCCGGACCGATCCGTCGCTGGCGCAGCAGCTGACCGTGGCGGAGCAAGAGCCACTCGACGAGCTGCAGCGCGCGAACCTGCGCGAGATGCGGCGCGCTTGGCGCACCTCGAACGCGCTGCCGGAAGCCCTGGTGCAGGACATGACGGTGGCCACGTCGCGCTGCGAGCACGCGTGGAGGACGTTGCGACCTGCGAACGACTGGAAGGGCTTCCTGACGCCGTTCCGCGAAGTCGTGCAGCTCGCGCGACGTGAAGCCACCCTGCTCGCCGAGGCGCTCGGGCTCTCGAAGTACGACGCGCTGATGGATCGCTACGAGCCGGGCATGACCTGCGCGCAGGTCGATCGCGTGTTCGGAGATCTGAAGACGTGGTTGCCGGGGCTCATCACCGCGGCGCGCGCGAAGCAGTCGCTCGACCAGGTGGTGCAGCCGGCCGGCCCCTTTACCGTCGCTGCGCAACGTGCGTTGTGCGAGCGCGTGATGAAGGTGCTGGAGTTCGACTTCGACCGAGGTCGGCTCGACGTGAGCGCTCATCCCTTCTCGGGTGGCGTGCCCGAGGACGTGCGGCTCACCACGCGCTACCGCGACGACGAGTTCATGCGCAGCCTGATGGGGACGATCCACGAGACCGGTCACGGCCGCTACGAGCAGAGTCGGCCTCGTGAATTGCTCGGGCAGCCCGTGTCCGATGGGCGATCGATGGCGATCCACGAGAGCCAGAGCTTGTCGTTCGAGATGCAGCTCGGTCGCAGCAAGCCATTCGTCATGCTCATTGCGCCACTGGTGCAAGAGGCCTTCGGGGTGCAGCCCGCGACGGCAGCCGAGAATCTTTTGAAGCTCATGACACGCGTGGAGCCCGGCCTCATTCGAGTCGACGCTGACGAGGTCACGTACCCCGCGCACGTGGTGCTGCGCTACGAGATCGAGCGCGCGCTCATCGAGGGCGACATCGAGTGCGAGGACATCCCAACCTTGTGGGACGAGAAGATGAAGCGTCTCCTCGGCCTCGACACGCGCGGCAACTTCACCGACGGGCCACTCCAGGACGTGCACTGGCCGGCCGGCCTGTTCGGCTACTTCCCCTGCTACACGCTCGGCGCCATCTACGCGGCGCAGTGGTTTGCCACGGTGCGTCGCCTCGTGCCGGATCTCGACGGCAAGATCGCCTCCGGTGATCTTGCGCCCCTGTTCGATTGGCTGCGCGACAATATCTGGCTCGCCGCGAGTCGCTATCCCACCAACGAGCTGTGCTCGCGCGCCAGCGGCGAGACCCTCGATGCGCGCCACTTTCGCGCGCACCTCGAAGCGAGATACCTGGGCTAACGCTCCAGCACGCCGACCACGGCCAGCGCTTCGTCGAAGCCAATCTGTCCGCCTGCGTTGTGGAACAGCGCGCGCCTCGCATGTGCGGCTTGTCGCGCACCGGCCTCCCCGAGCAGCTGTTGATGGAGCTCTGCCACCATTGCGAGACCGGTCGCAGCCAGCGGATGGCCTTTGGACTCGAGGCCCCCCGAGAGGTTCACCGGCTGTGCCCCCCCTTGCGCCGACGCACCGGTCTCGGCGTAGCGGCCACCCTCACCCGTGGCACACAAGCCCAGCTCCTCGTAGGCCCGCAGCTCCGCAAAGGCGGTCGCATCGTGGAGCTCGATCAGGTCGATGTCGGCGATGGTGTGCTCCGCAGAACGCAGCGCAGCTTGCGCCGCACGCGCCGAGACGCTCTCGTCTGCCAGCGCGCGCCAGCGACCTCCTGCCGAAGCCACGCTGAGGACCCGCACCGCATTCTTCCTGAGCGCAGGCGGAAGGCCCGCGAGCGCGCGCTCGGAGCACAGCAAGACCGCGGCTGCACCGTCGGAGATCGGCGCGCACATGGATCGGCGAAGCGGGGCCAGCGCCGGCTTGTCGGCGAGCACTTCGTCCGCGGTCATCGCCTGCCGATATTGCGCACGCTCGTTGAGCGCACCGTTCGCGTGGTTCTTCGAGGCGATGATCGCGAGCTGGCGATCCGTAGATCCGTGCTTCTGCTGATGCCAGCGTGCCTGCAGCGCGCCCACGTCGAGGAACACGATGCGCTGCGGGTGGGGCTCGAACGGGCAGCCAATCTCCTCGCCCGCCGCAGCATAGAACGCGCGCCAACGCTCGGGTTGCAGCTGATCGATGCCGCCGGAGAAGAGCTCGAAGATCTTGGCGGGCTCCGGATGAAACGTCTTCTCGACGCCGAGCGCGAGCACTCGCTCTGCATTGCCGGCGCGCACCGCTTCGAACGCGGCTTGGAACGCGATGCCGCCCGTCGCACAGGCTCCCTCGACGTTCATGACGGCTGCCGTGCTCGACAGGACGCCACGGCGTCGCAGGTCGTCCAGCGCCACCTGGCCACGGATATTCGCTTGCCCGTAAAGGTGCATCGCGCAGTTGCCGAACACGATGCGATCGATGCGTGGACCCAGCGTGGTGGCAGCACCGAGGCCGCGCCACGCTTCTTCAGCCAGCGAGGCGTGGTCGCGGTCCGGATGGCGCGCGAACGGCGTGTAGTGGCTGGCAACGACGAAAACAGCATCGGGCATGAAGCGACTATAGCCGGCGTGGTGTCTGTCGTTCGTGCGAAACTCGGGTTCATGCGCGCGCACCTCGAGATTCCAGCCGACGGTCCCGTGACCACTGCCTACCAGGAGCGGGAGCACGCGCGCGTCTCGCGGGAGCTCGACGCAGAGTCGCTGCACGTGATCGCGGGCGAGGTGCCGCGCGAGCTCCACGGCAGCTTCGTCCGCAACAGCCCGAACCCGCAATTTTGGCCGCAGGGCCGCTACCACTGGTTCGACGGGGACGGCATGGTTCACGGCGTGTTCTTCGAGAACGGCCGCGCAGACTATCGCAACCGCTGGATCCGGACCGCGGGCTGGCAGGCCGAGCACGAAGCGGGTCGCGCACTTTGGACGGGCATCATGGAGCAGGTGACGCCACACGGCGGCGTGCCGCTCAAGGACACGGCGAACACCAGCCTCGTGGTGCACCGCGACAAGCTGCTTGCGCTCTGGTGGCTCTCCGGCACCCCGTACGAGCTATCACGCAAAGACCTCTCCACCGTCGGCCCGGAGACTTTCGGCGGCAAGCTCACCGGCGGCTTCGCGGCGCATCCCAAGGTGGATCCGCGCACCGGCGAGATGATCTTCTTCGACTACTCGATCATGCGGCAGCCATTCCTGCGCTACGGCGTGGTGTCCGCCGAGGGCGAGCTGGTGCGCTACGAGCCCCTCGAGATCGCGACACCGCACATCCAACACGACTGCGCGATCACCGAGCGCTACTCGATCTTGCTCGACCTCCCGCTCGGCTGGGATCCCGCACGCCTGAAGGAGGGCAAGCGCCGCATCGGCTTCGATAGCGAGAGCCCCAGCCGCTTCGGCATCCTGCCGCGTCTGGGCCACGCCAGCGACGTGCGCTGGTTCGAGCACGATCCCTGCTACGTCTATCACACGATCAACGCCTACGAAGCCGGCGACGAAGTCGTTCTCGTCGCCTGTCGCGTCGCCGATCCCATCCCCACCGATCAAGCGCAAGGCGGCTTGATCGCGCGCCTCGACTTCATCGAGCTCGTGCCGCACCTCTATCGCTGGCGCTTCAACATGCAGACCGGCGCCGTACACGGCGAGCGCCTAGACGACGTGGCCACGGAGTTCCCGCGGGTGAACGACGCGCGCCAAGGTCAGCGCCTGCGCTACAGCTACAACCCGACGCTCGCGCCGCGCGCCGACCTCATGTTCGATGGCCTCATCAAGTACGACCTCGAGCGCGGCACCTCTTCACGCCATCGGTACCCGACGGGCTGGTACGGATCCGAGGTGTGCTTCGCGCCGCGTCCTCATGCAACTGGAGACAACGAAGGCGAAGACGACGGGTGGCTGATAGGAATGCTCAGCCACGCGGCGGAAGACCGCAGCGAAGCGATTATCTTCGATGCGCGTGATATCTCGCGCGGACCGGTCTGTCGCATCGCATTACCGCAACGCGTGCCGATCGGCTTCCACGCCGCCTGGGTGCCGTCGGCGACCTGAGCGATGGTGGCGTTTTTCGGAAATCGAAGACGAGGCTCCGGGAATCGTTCAGCTCGTCGATACCAATTGCTCGAGCAACCAGCGCTCCGATTCGGCGCATACGCGTTCGAATGCCTCGCCCTGCCCGTAGATCTGCGCGTGGCGGATGCCCTCGAGGGCGACGTAGGCCTTGGGCTCGCCCGCGCGGGTGTACATGCTGATGGATTCGAATTTTCCGACCAGCTCATCGGCGGCAGGGTGGAGGAAGAGCATGCCGCGGGAGCGCTCGAGGCCCCGCTCGGCGGAGAACGAGAACAGATCTTCCAGGGACTCGAAGGTGACCTCGAGGCGCCACCGCGGGTGATGCTTCTGCTCTGCGACGAGGAGCGCCACCGTCTCGGGATCGCTGGCGAGCAGCTTCTCGACGCGGACGTAGCTCACCTCGCCGCTCGTTGTGTACTTGAGGCGCGCGGCGTGCACCTTCGCGCGGAACGCGGCGAAGTTTGGCAGGCCATTCCACACGCGCTCGAGATCGCCGGGGCCCGCCACCGCGACGCCGGCGCGTACGCGGGGGTCGACGGCGGCCGTGCCGGCAGCGACAGTGGCGCCGAGGCTCACGCCGAAGACGCCGAGGCGCAGTGGATCGACCTCGGGAAGGCTCTCGAGGAAGCCAAGGCCCGCCCGGACGTCCTCCACCTGCAGGCGTGGCGACAGGCGGCAGCGCGGCTCGCCGCCCGACTCACCGAAGGTGCGGTAGTCGAGGTTGAGGGTGACGAAGCCGGCCTTGCGCAGACGGCGTGCGAAGTCGAGGAGCCAGACTTCCTTCACCAGACTGAAGCCCACACAGAACACCAACGCCGGGTGCTTGCCCACGTGGGTTGAATGACGCGTGGCACCAGCCGCCCCGCCCACAGCAAGATCTCTAGGGAGGCCGAGCACGCCGACCACCTCGGTTCCGTCGCAGTGAAAGATCACCCGTCGCTCGTCGCCCTGTAGCTGGGTCGCCATCGACGAACTGTACATGGTATTTTGCTGTCCCCGATGAGCGCCACTCCTCACCGTCCCGTCACGATCGCGGTGGACGCAATGGGTGGTGATCACGCGCCGAACGAGATCATCCTCGGCGTCGCGCAGCTGTCGCTCGACGCGCCGTACGTGCAGACCCTCCTCGTCGGCGATGAGCCCACGATCACGGGGGTGCTCTCACGCGCCAGGCACGATCCGGAGCGCATCTCCATCCACCACGCCGGCGCGTTCATCGGCATGGAGGAGAAGCCGCAGGAGGCGCTCGCCGAGAAGTCGGACGCGTCGATCACCATCGCAGCGCACCTGGTGGCCACCGGCATGGCCGAGGCGCTGGTGTCCGCAGGCAACACGGGCGCCAGCGTGATGGCGTGCTCGCGCGCATGGAAGCGCCTACCCGGCGTCCGTCGTGCCGCGCTCGCTGCCGTGTATCCCACCGAGATGCGCCGCGGCGAGAAAGACGATCCGTTCTCGCTGATCCTCGACGTGGGCGCCACGCTCGACGTCTCGGCCGAAGACCTCGTGGGCTTCGCGCTCATGGGCTCTGCGTATGCTTCCCGTGTCTCGAAGAACGAGCGCCCGCGCGTCGCGCTGCTGTCGAACGGCTCCGAGGCCGGCAAAGGACCACCGTCCATCGTCGAGGCACACCGACTGCTCGCCGACACACCGGATCTCAACTTCGTCGGCAACGTGGAGGGCGTGGACATCCCACGTGGCACCGCCGACGTGGTGGTGTGCTCCGGTTTCGTCGGCAACGTGGTGCTGAAGATGCTCGAGGGCGTGTCGGAGACGATCGTGCGACTCGCCGGCTACGCGTACAAAGAGAAGCTGGTGTGGCGCGCGGGCTTGATGATGCTGTCGGGTGGTATCTCGCGCCTGAAAGAAGTCACCGACTGGGAGCAGTATGGGGGTGCGCCGCTGCTCGGGCTCGACCGCTTGTTCATCAAAGCGCACGGTCGCAGCAAGGCCCGTGCGATCACCAACGCCTGCAAGGTCGCCGCAAAGGCCGTGGGCAGCGACGTGCAGGGAGAGATCCAGCGCGCGATGCAAGCGTTCGATCAGCGGCGTGCTTCGTCGGCATGAGCGTGACGACACAGATTCCGCCACAGATCCCGAGTGGCCCGACCCACGTCTACCGGTGGGACCTCGACAAGACCTATCTCAAGACCGACTTCGACACGATCCGAGCGCTGATCAAGACAGCCTTCGAGAAGCCCGAGGAGAAGCTCGCAGTGCCCGGCGCCTCCGCGCTCCTGCGCGAGCTTCGACAAGGTGGATCGGCGCGCATCTGCTTCATCTCCGGATCGCCGCGTCAGATGCGGCGCGTCCTCACGAAGAAGCTGCATCTCGATGGCGTCGAGTTCGACGAGTTCATCCTCAAGCCGAACCTGCGCAACATGCTCACCGGTCGCTTCCGCGCGATGCGCGAGCAGGTGGGCTACAAGCTGCCCGCGCTGCTCCAAGGCCGCGCTGGCCTCCCGGCCGAGACTCCGGAGAGCTGCTTCGGGGACGATGCCGAGGCCGACGGCTTCATCTATTCGCTCTACTCCGACGTGGTGGCGCGCCGGATCGATCGCACGGCGCTGGAGCAGATCCTCGAGCGCGCCGGTACCTACGAAGACGATGCGCAACGCGCGGTGACGCTGGCGGAGGCGCTGCCGCAGAGCAACGCGGTGCGCCGGATCTTCATCCGCCTCGATCGTCACTCACCGACGGCGCGCTTCGATCGCTACGGCACGCGGCTCGTGCCCGTCTACAACTATCTCCAGGCGGCCGCGGTGCTCCACGAGGACGCGATGCTCACCAGCGCTTCGGTCGCGCGCGTGGCGCTCGAGATGATCGACCGCTTCAACTACTCGGCCGACTCGCTGCGCAACTCGCTCGAGGACCTCATCCGTCGCGGACGCATGCGCGGCGAGAACGTGGTCGCTCTCGGCCGCTCGCTCCTGTCGAGTGAGCTGCCGGCCGTTGGAGAATTGCCCGGGTCGCGCGAGAAGCTGCATGCATTCGCGCAGAAGATCGCAACGCTCCCCGAGGTGCGTCGCACCAGCAAGCCGGCCAGCACCGACGAGCCGATCGACTACCTGCAGGCCCTCGAGGCCGACCTGCCGCACCGCCGCAAGTAGGGGTTACTGCCCTCGGCCGATGAGGAAGCCAACGGACGCCGCGCCGGTGAGCAGCAAGAGGATGCCGACCACCACGGCGATGGTGAGCCATGGTGAGCGCCGCGGCGGCTGCGCAGGACCGGTGTACGACGAGTGTGGCTGCGTGTTGTGGTTCGCGGAGAGACGCGTGAGGCTGGCCTCGTCGACCGATTGGAAGTCCAGTTCCGTGCCCTCGGAGAGCGACGGCGTGTTGGGCATCGAGGGGATCCACGCGGACGCCAGCCGACCACTGCGCGCATCGGCGCGGGGTAGTGGCGCGGGCGCCTCCACATGATGAGGAACCGTGCTGAACTCGAGGGTCTTCTCGACGCCGGTCTCGTTGGCATGATCGCGGGCCACCGCAGGACTGTCGATCTGCGTCTCCTCCGGGCGTGGCGCGAAGCCCGGGATGCGCGAGTGGATCGCGGACAGCTCTTCGTTGAAGTCGCGTCGCGACGGCACCACGATGGCGCGCTGCTCGCCGAGGATCGCTTCGGACAGCTCCCGTAGCAGCATCTGGACGTCGGTGGGACGGTCTTCCTTGCGCTTCGCGAGCGCGCGCTGGAAGAAGCGATTGATGATCTCGAGGCGCGGCCGCATGGACACGTGCGTGCGGGTGATGGGCGGCAGCGGCTTCTTGGCGACCGCGACCATCACTTCTTGCGGCGTGTTCCCGTCCCACGGGCGCTGGCCAGCGATCATCTCGTAGGCCATCACCGCGAGTGCGAAGAGGTCGACGGAGCGATCGACGGGACGACCGTAGATGAGCTCGGGCGACATGTACTGCGGCGTACCGAAGCACATGCCCACGCGCGTGAGCTGCGCGAGCCCGAGGCTGCGCTCTAGCTCGGCCAGCTTGGCGAGACCGAAGTCGAGCACCTTCACCAGCATCGTCTCGCGCGGCCCAGCGACGAGCATCACGTTCTCGGGCTTCAGGTCGCGGTGCACGATGTTCTGCGCGTGCGCGGCCTCGAGCGCGGCGCCCACTTGCCCGATGAGCGTGTGCACGGAGCTGGCGCTCCACTGTCGCTCTTCGATCACGTCCCGGAGGGTGGGACCTTCCACGAACTCCATCGCAATGAAGAACTCGTCGCCGGAGATGCCGAAGTCTTTCAGGCCTACCACGTGGGGGCTGTTGATCGAGGCGACCGCGAAGACCTCACGGCGAAATCGCTCGATGACTTCCTTGTCGTTCTGAAACGCGTCCTTCAGGACCTTGAGCGCGACCTTCTGCCCGGTCGTCGTTTCACGCGCTTGGTAGACGCGCGCGAACCCACCCTCGCCGATCTCCTCGACGATCTCGAACCGCCCCCTCAAGATGCGTTGGGCACCCATCCCCGTCCAGCCGCCCATTGTAGCGCCCTCCGCCCCTGTTCACCAAACGCGGGGCCCGCCTAGCCCCAGCGCTCGAGCAGCGCCGTCACGCCCTGACCGACACCGACACAGAGCGTGGCCATGCCGCGATCGACCTTGCGGCGGCGCATCTCGAGCGCGAGCGTGCCCGCGAGGCGTGCGCCGGAGCAACCGAGTGGATGGCCGAGCGCGATGGCGCCACCATTCACGTTCACGTTCACGCCCGACAGTCCGAGCTCGCGCATCACCGCGAGGGCCTGGACCGCGAACGCTTCGTTGAGCTCGATGAGCTGCACGTCGGTGCGCTTCCAACCAGCGTGCGCCAAGGCCTTGTCGGTGGCTGGCACCGGACCGATGCCCATGTAGCGGGGATCCACCCCGGCCGCGGCGCCCGCGACGATGCGCGCGAGCGGCATCCAGCCCATCTTCGTCGCGCGCGCGACGGAGCACACGAGGAGCGCGGCGGCACCGTCGTTCAGCGACGAGGAATTGCCAGGCGTGACGGTGCCTCCGACGCGAAACGCGGGCGCCAGCTTCGCCAGCTTCTCGATGCTGGTGTCGGCACGTGGCGACTCGTCCTGCGTCACGTTCGTCTCTGTGCCGCGCTTCTCTCCCGGCACCGAGATCGCGACGATTTCGTCGGCGAAGCGGCCCGCGGCCTGCGCGGCGACGGCGCGCTCGTGGCTCGTCGCGGCGAAGCGATCTTGGTCCTCGCGCGAGATCTGATGACGCTCGCGCAGGTTCTCGGCCGTCTCGCCCATCTGCTCGAGGGGGAACAGCTTCTCGAGCCGCGGGTTGGGGAAGCGCCAGCCGAGCGAGGTGTCGAAGAGCGTCTGCGCACCATTGATGAAGGCAACGGCGGGCTTCGACATCGCGAACGGTGCACGCGTCATGGACTCCACGCCGCCCGCGACGAACAGCTCGCCCTCACCAGCCCGGATCGCGCGCGCCGCCTGCAGCACGGCCTCGAGGCCCGACGCGCACAAGCGGTTCACAGTCACACCGGGAACGCTCTGCGGCAGGCCCGCCAGGAGTACCGCCATGCGGGCGACATCGCGGTTGTCCTCGCCGGCTTGGTTCGCGCAACCGAAAATCACGTCGTCGATCTCGTCGCCGGGAACCCGATTGCGCTCCACCAGCGCGCGGATCACGTGCGCAGCGAGATCGTCGGGGCGGACGTCCTTTAGCGCTCCGCGGAAGCGACCGATGGGGGTTCGACAGACGTCGACGAGGACGGGCTCCAGCTCGGGGCGTGACATTTACGCCAATCTAAACAGAAACGCATTGTTCGGAGATCAAAGGTTGCGTTGCTGTTTAGTCTATCTCATCCGGCGTGCTGCCCGCCCTGCCGGCCGAGCCGTCAGTGTCCCACCCTGCTCACGCGGCGACTTCGCCGCGACGCATCCTTCGGCTGCTCAGTTTTGACTCGCGCTCCGTGCGACTCTGGTTAGCAGGCCCGCGTTGCTGCTAAGCTGCCGAGATGATCCCGAAGCACCCGCTTGCGCATTGGCGCCGCGCCCGTGAGGAGCTGCCCGCCGCGGTGGGTGAGCTGTTCTGATGTCGCGGGCCACGTTTCTCCTCTGCCTACTGGTGCTCATCAACGCGTGCGACGACGAAGCGGGGACGGACAGCAACCTCGATGCTGGCGTCTGTGTCGCGACCGCACCCACACCAGCCTCCTTTCCGGATCCCGCGTGCCCGATCATCAAGCCGCCTTCCGATGCGCTCGATGAAGCGCTGGCCCTCGTTGGCCTCGACCGCTGCTCACTCGGCTTCAGTGCCGCCAACTGGGCGATCTTCGATCCGAGCCTCACGCACGATCCGTTCCGCCTGCCCTGGTACGACGCGGTCCACGACCACGCCGTGCGTGCCCCGTCGTTCGCACGTGACCTGGTCACGCGGCTGGATCAAGCAGCCGACTCGTCGCCGCGGCTCGCCGGCAGGTTGGCCGTCCTCGCGGAGAGCTTCGAGGCGACCGCAATCGGCTGTCCCCCGCGACTGCCTATCGATGCGCAGCAGCCGCTCGTAGTGGCAGTGGCCAAGGTGATGATCGACTCGGGTGGCCAGCCCGACCTCGTCGCGTTGCGCGCGGACGCAGCCGACGTGCCGCTCGACCTGCAACGCGCTCTTGCGGCGATCATCCTCGCTGCGGGCGAGGCCAATGCTCACTTCGATCGCGTGATCGCGCCGTTGTCCACCGTGGAACGCGAGACGCTGGCGTACGCGTCCCGGCTGCCACTCGCCACCGCGCTCGATCTCCCCAACCTGGCAGATCCCGACGTGGTGAAGCTGCTGTCCACGGGGATCGACCTGAAAGCGCTCACGGCCGGCGCGGTCCAGCTGGCCGCACGCCTCGACGCGAACGACCTCGCACCGTTCGCCCATCGGAAGGGCTTCTCGTTCGATCAGATGACCCCGATCGGTCGGATTCTCTTGCGCGACGACGCCGACGACACCTACGCCGACGATGGCAAGCCCGTGCTGGTGCAGCTCGACACCGGAGGCAATGATCGATACCTCGGCCCCACGGGCGCCGTCGATGCGGTCACCGACACGTCGGGCATCCACCACGTCTCCGTCGCCATCGATCTCGCGGGCGCCGACGACTATGGCTACACCGCGGTCGCCGATCCAGCGGACACCGGCCGCTTGCCGTCCGACGCTGCCGGCCGCTATCGACCTTCGCGGCCTCTCACCGAAGACAATGGCCCGGTCACGCTATCGGACACACCGAGGCAAGGCGCAGCTCGGCTCGGGTACGGGTTCCTGCTCGATCTCGGCAGCGAGGGCGATCACTACCGATCTTTGCGCATGTCGCAGGGCTTCGGCGCCGTCGGTGTGGGTATCCTCTACGATGCAGGCGGCGACGATGTCTACGAGGGAGAGGCGGCCGTGCAAGGCGCCGCGACGTTCGGCATGGGTCTCCTCTTCGACGACAGCGGCAACGACACGTACAACGCCTACGCGTTCACCCAAGGGTTCGGCTTCGTGCGCGGCGTGGGGCTGCTGTACGACTCGTCCGGTGCCGATCGGTACCTGGCCAACACCGGCGACGTGGCCACCGGTGGCGACCCGATCTACTTCAGCCCGCAGTTGCCGGGCATCGCCAACGGCAGCTTCGCGCAAGGCGCAGGATTCGGTCGCAACGGCGGCGGCGGCGTGTACATGTCGGGCGGCCTCGGCGTCCTTCGCGACCGCCGCGGTGATGACGTGTATCGAGCGGCGGTCTTTGCGCAAGCCACGGGGTATTGGTTCGGCACCGGCATCCTCGCCGACCAGGCCGGCAACGACACGTATGACGGCCTCTGGTACGTGCAGGGCTCGGCAGCTCACTTCGCGCTCGCCGTGTTCCTCGACGATGCCGGTGACGACAAGTACAACCTCGGGCTCACGCCCGCCGCCACCTCGATCGGCGTCGGGCACGACTTCTCCGTGTCATGGCATATCGACTCGGGGGGCAACGACAACTACCGCGCGCCCGGCCTCTCGCTCGGAGGTGGGAATGCCAATGGGCTCGGCGTCATGCTCAACCTCGGCGGCGACGATACGTATGCAGCTGCTGGCGAGCCCACGTTGGGCGTCGGCAATCTATCGTCGGAAGTGGACACCAGCGCGGTCCGCCGGGGGGTGCCTACCACAGGCGTCTTCATCGACATCGGCGGCCATGATCAATATCTGGTGACATCCAACGTGACCCGCGGCGACAACGTCTCCTGGATCAACAACCGCGAGAGCCCGGACGCGGGCGTGACCAGCGAGCACGGCGTGGGCGTGGATCGCGCTGCAGGCAGCGTGGCGTTGCCGTAGCTCAATCGTAGCGGAAGAAGATGCGCGTGCGGCCGGTCACGCCCAACACGGCGACACCGCGGCGATACTGCGGATCGTCCTGCGTGCTGAGGTCGTTCGCGGCGTGGACGCGCGACGCAGGTGCACGAGATACAGCGCGCCTGCGACGCCGACGATCGGCACGAGGAGCAGCAGAGCTCGGCGTTAGAGGCCGGTCAGCTGCGGATTGAGCGTGCCCACGTAGTCGGCGCCGCGATAGAAGTCGGCGACGCGACGCTTGTCGCCCTTCGAGATGGCGTGTAGCACCGACGCGGCAGAAGGCGCGGCAGCAGCCATGTGATCGGCGGCGGTGGCGTTTAGCTTCTCCGCGCCCGTGGTCGGATCGAAGCTGGTGGTCTTACCGTCGGCCTGAACAGTGCCGAAAGCGCCGCCCGCGAGACGACCACTGCCGTCGTACACGATGAGCAGGTTCGAGTTGCTCGGCGTGCCGTCACCCCAGCCGTTGCGATTGTTCGGGTTCTTGAACGTGTCGCCGGTGATGGTGATGACCAAGTTGTCGCCGATTTTCTTGGTGGGATCGAGCGGGTCGGCAGCACCCATCGCATCTTCGAGGAACGCATTCAGGACGGCGCCGAGCGTCTTCACCGTACCGGTGAGCGTCCCCATGTCGTTGAATGCGCCGTGCGGATCGTCGTTCATCGCCGGCATCATGATCATGCTGGTGAGGTTCTGCTGGAACGCCTTGAAGCTCTGGATGAGCGTCGTGGCGATGTTGACCAGCTTGCCCTTGTTGTTCATCGCGCCCGCCGCGCCGAGCGAAGCATCGTCGACTCCGTACCGTTGAAGATCGGCCGCCGTCGGCGCGAGATCGAGCTGCTTGCCGAGGAGGTTCGCCGCCGCCTTGGCGGTGATGAGGGAGCGCGTCTGCGTCGGACGGTTGGCCGCCTTTTGCAGGGCAAGGTTGGCCTTGAAGTACGCCTCGAAGAGCGCCGCGTTGGCCGGCTTCTCGAGCGCGTTACCGGCCGAGGCCGCGACCGACTTGAAGAGACCCGCGACGGCGGCTGCGTTCGGCACCGACGCGAGCGCAGGGGATCCAGCAGCCGTACCGTACGGCATCATGCCGACGGCGATGGCCGGAACGAGCGTGGGCTGCGCCGTCTGGATCGCAGCGGCTGCGGCGCACATCGCCACGTTGCCCGCGACCGCCGAGGCAGAGGTCGGCTGACCCGTGTGGGTCTCGTTCCTTCCGCACGTGAACACGGTCATGCGCTTGTTGTACTTCGCGAGCGCCGCAGGCGCGTCGGCACCGAGACGCAATGCTCTGTCACCGCGCTTTGGGTCGACGGTCTGCTCGATGAACTTGCCGGGGTTGTAGTAGGAGACATCCGCGTTCGTGACGTCGCCCGCGATCTCGTAGAACGGGAAGACCTGCGAGAACCACGCGTTTCCGCCGTTACCGGCGTAGATGTGCACGCTGCGGAGCGCGGCCAAGCCGCCAGCCGATTGTGCGAACGCGGAGCCGAAGATGCTCTCCTGGACCTCGAAGACCTTCCACGGCTGGAGGCCCAGCGCGGCGCCGATGCCTACCGACCACTTCACGAAGTCGCGACGAGCGTGATCAGGAAGATCGATGATTTTACGACGCGGTGCCATGGGCTTCTCCTTCATGCGGTCTTCGCAAGACCGCTTGGGGTTTCTTTTGGTCGATGACTCGCTCAGACAACTTACTCGCAGCTGTGTGCCGCCGCGAGAAGCGAAGCCACCGCAACCACCTGACCAACGGTCGGCGCATCGGTCGCTGCGCTGGCCTTGTCCGTCGTGTTCGAGGCGACCGCCGAGTCGCAGAGATCCTTCTGCGCCTGAGTGGCCGGTGCACCGGTGAGGCAGGAGATGCCGGCCATGGTGCAGGCCGCGCCGCTCGTGTCGAACATGGTGGTGGCTGCGCCTGCAACCATGCAGCGTGCGTTCATCGGCATTGCTGTGATGATCGTTGGGGCCGAGGCTACGAAGATATCGTAGAGACGAACCGCACCCGCCGTCGAGAGAGCCACGCCCTCCGAGATGCGATTGGCGTAGTCGGGCTTACCGAGCGCGCCAACGCCGCTACGGTAGAGACCGCCGCCGGAGGTCGCGGCGCCCGTGGTCGGGTCGATACCGAGGCCTCTCAGCACGTTTCCAATCGTCGCGTACTTCATCTTGGCGCACGAGTGCATCCGGGTGGACACCTCGGGGGGACCTTCTTCCTGGATGCGAGCGAGCACCTGGAACGGGTCGACCGTGTTGTCGTTCATGTGGTCGAAAGTGCCGTCCGGCCCGCCCGACGCTGTGTTCGAGCTGTTGGTCGGATTCGAATCGTTCGGCGACGCGATGCCCGTGTTGCTGGTGGTGCTCGAGTTCGTCGACGGGTTGGTGTCGGCTGTGGTGGCAGAGCTTCCGCTCAGGCAGCCCGCGCCGCCCAGCAGACTGGCCATCGCCACCGTCGAGAGGAGCTTGTTGAAGTTCCGGCTCATGATATCTCCTGTTCTCGTTTTCTTCTCGTATCCGGCGGTGGCTCTAGAACTTCACGTAGTCGTCGTGGGTAAAGGTTGCCTTGATGGCCGCCTTCAACTTGTAGTCGCTCGCCGTGAAAGCGGTGAGGACCTTGTCGATGCTGCTCTTCGGCACGACGGACGAGTCGTTCACGATTTCGCCCTTGTCCATGGCCCAGTTCCAAACGCGAGCCACCTGGCATTGCGCGGTCGCCGGGTCAGCCGCGAGCGAGGTGCCGAGCGCGGCGAGCGTGGCGACCGGCTGGTTGAAGCGATACGCCGTGGTCTCGGTCGCCGGGAGGTAGTCAGCCAACGTCGCTTTCGGGTTGCCAGCGACGGGGATGAGCACCTGAATCGAGGTCTGGAAGATACCGGCCGTGTTGAACTGCGCGAACAGCGGCGCGATGTGGTTCATCGTGGCGTGGCAGTTGGCGCAGATGACCGCCGACGTATCGAGGAAGTTCACCTTGGCGGTGGTGCCACCGGTGATCGACTCGAACGGCCACGGAGACACGAAGGTGCCCGAGCCCTTCGGCACGCCGCCCGTCGCCGAGAACTCGGCCGGGAACTTGGTGCAGAGGAAGGTTTCTTGCAGCCAGCGAACGCGGCGGAAGGCCATGTTCGAGAACATCGCCGACATCACGCCTGGGTCCGTGAGGATGCCGGAGATGGTGAGGCCGTTGTCCGCGGTGCAGGACGCGTCGGTGAAGGTACCCGTCGCGAGATCCACCGTCGGGCAGGTGTTCGTGTTGGCGGTGAACAGCGTGCGGAAATCCATGTCCTTCACCGCGAGCTCGGTGGCGAAGGCGGGGGCCGTGTCCTTGCTGGGCCGCATGTTGTTTTGACCGACGTTGGTCGCCGGCCCGCCGACCTTCATCTGGTCCTGGAAGAAGGACATGAGCTGCCGCGTGAAGCGCACGTCGGCGAGATACTTGTCGATGAGCGCGCTGTACGAAGCGGCGTCCGTGACGGTCGCGAGCTCATCGGCCGTCGGCAATTCACCGACGAGCTTGATGGCCGCGGTGCGAGCCGCTTGACCGTAGTCGATTACGCGCGCATCGAGGTTGACCTGGTTCGGGTCCTTCGGTGCGGTGCCAGTCCCGGTTCCAGTGCCGGTTCCAGTACCGGTTCCAGTACCCGTGCCCGTCCCAGGGTCAGCGATCGCGCCGCCGCCGGTCTGTTGTCCGCCGCCCGTGGTGTTGGTCCCGCTGCTCCCACCGAGGCAGCCGCCGAGAAGGGCGATGCCAGCCGTGAAAGCGACCAGGGTCTGATGCAGGTTCTTTCGCATGGTCGGCCTCGCTCCGTCCGTTGGTGAGAGTAACGCTCGATTCATTTCTACTTCTCCCCGTTCAGCCAAGTGGTCAGGGCATTCAAGAAGGTGGTGGCTGCCGCCGCTTGAAGCTTGCCGCCGGCGTGAGCGCCAGCGCCCGTCACGGTGACGTAGATGATGCTCTTCGTCGGATCCGCGGGATTCGAGTTCACCAGCGTCCCGGCGCAGCTGTTCGCATCGTTGGCGGCGTTGTTGAAGCCACCCGTGCTGAAGCCGCCCGTGCCGCCGTTGTGGCAGTTGGTGCAGGTGATGCCGGCCGTGCCCGTGAGCTGCGGCTTGAAGGCCGTGAAGCCAGCGACGTTCTTGCACGCGCCGACCGCGCCGCCCATGTCTCCGCCACCCGCTTTCGCGGTGATGGTGTCGAACGAGAGACCGAGCATCTGGCCGCTCGCGTACGGGAAGATCAACACGCCCGGGCCAACCTGCACTTCGGTGCCCATGTAGGCGGTGATGTCCGCGCCGAGCAGCGAGTAGTCGATGTCGATGGTGACCTTCGGGTCCGCCGCATCGTAGCGAGCGAACACGGGCGACTTCACCTGCACGCCCATGCCGGGAGTGGCCTTGAGCTTCACCTGGTCGAGCTTGATCTGCGTGGTGCCGACCAGCGACGGGGTGAATGTCACCGTCATGCCGCCGTAGGCCGGATCGAGCTCGCCGAGCTGGAAGGTGTTGGACACGCCCATCTGCGGAACGATCGGCATGATCTTCGTCTTCACCGCCATGTCGGACGAGCCAGCGACGCCCTTGCCGCCTTGCTCGTTGTAGATGCTGATCCAGTCCGCGATCACCTTCGCGTGGGCCTTGAGCTCGTCCGTCGGCGTGTACGAGTCGGTGCCGTGGTACGATGGCCCGGTGTGCTGGTCCTTCGTGAGGATGCGGCTCGTCTCCGGCGTGGTGCCGACGAGCCCGGGGAAGTTGGTGAACGTCGTGTACAGCGACGCGCCCGACACCGCGGCGAGGAATCCGGGGAAGGCGCCGCCCGGCTGCGCGTGGCACGCGCCGCAGTCGCCGAGCAACACCGGCTGCACGTTGGCCTCGAACAGCGCCTTTACATCGACCGCCATGTCCGGCTTCGCCTGGGTGCTGCCGCCATCGCCATCACGGCCGGGCCCGGTGAGATTTGCAGCACCCACACAACCAGCGCTGAACGCGGCGAGGGCCGCGGCAGCGAAGAGTTTTCTGTGAGCCGAGAGAGTCATTGCGAGTCTGCTTCTTTGCGAGGAACGTGCCGGGAGTGCAGCATTTTGCGCAGTCGCCTGATCGCGAGTGATCTCAGCCGCATGTGATTCTCGGGACCGCTGCCTGTTGGCCACAAACATGGGGAGTACGCCCCCACCCAACTTGTCACGCGCTCCAGAATTCGACGGTTCTTCGAACAGACTCGACGACTTGTGGTGATCACCCGAATCCCGGAGATGGGGGACAAGCCCCGGGCTCGATGCTGCGCTCGCACCGCACGTCGGATCGGCTCCTGATGTGCGACTCGGCCGCGCAAAAACTTGCCCGCATGCAGGAGAACCGGAGATGGTGTGTAGCAAGGCATGGCCACCCTCACGCAGAGCGACAGCAGCAAAGAGCGCAGCACCGAAACCGTTTGTCAGAGCTGCAAGCAGCTGCCTCGCGGGTGCGCACTGCGCCGCGGGATGTGCAGAGCTTGCTATCTGCGCGCGTGGCGGGGCACCGAGCTTCCGACCGATGCGAAGTGCTGCTCCTGCGATGAACAACGTCGCGTGGTGCTGCGCTGGACGCAGCTCGGCGACGGTCGCGTTGTGACCTGCCAAAACTGTGGCTTCCTGGCCGACAAGACGCGCCCGCGCGTGAAGAACCAGCGCGAGCTCGTCGAGCGCCTCGAACGCGAGCGCCGCCGGCTCGAACGACGCCGCAACTATGTCGTCGATCCCGACGAGGCCGCCGAGCGTCGCAACTTGGCGCGCCGCACCCTGAAGCGCGCTCGCGCGCCCGTATACCTGAAGCGCGCTCGCGCGCCCGCGCCCGTATAGTCGTGTAGTCGCGCGCTGCCGCGTACCGCAACTGTTGTAGGCCAGCGATAATGTCCGCTTAACAGGCCAGGGAAAATGTCCGCCCTTCTGCGATGACAGGAGGATGGAACTGATGAGCGAGTGGCAGTGGA
>JAYUBF010000286.1:0-11518 GCA_043741435.1 Myxococcales bacterium | reverse complement strand
GACCGGCAACCGGCAACCGGCGACAGGAAATGTTCGGAGTAGAACCGCTCGCGTCGTCGATGACGCTCTGAAAAATTTCAGAATTGCCTGTCGCCTGTCGCCTGTTGCCGAAACAGACGAATCGCCAAGCGAGATTGATCACTTAGACTTAAGTGATCGGCATTGGGCCTACGGCGGTGTGTTACGCACGAACATCGGCGCGGATTCGCGCGCCTATCAGATCCTTCCGCACCGCGTCGAGAACGAGCGTATCGAGCCGATCGAGCAAGATTTTCGGCTTCACCAGACCGGCGGCGAACGCGGCGCTGTTGAAAACGAAGTCCTTCTCCCTCCCCGCGACGTACTTGGAGAGCACCAGGTCGTGCGGTTCGAGGCACAACCCGACGGCCTGCCTCGTGTTCGCGTTGCAGATAGGCACCAGCCGGGTCTTCCAATCCGACGCCAACACGGCGGTGTCTTCGGAGACGCCCTGCGCGTAGTACCCGTACGTGGCGTGGAAAGGCGAACCCTCACCGATGGTGCCGTCGATGAGATCCCAACGCTCGGGACGGTTCTTCGGAAAGACATCCGCTTCCATCGAGACGCACAGCGCTGCCGGCGCATCTGGATATTGTCCGAGGATCGACTGGCTGCCGATGACGATGATCTCATCGTCGTCAGCGATGTCGGCTGCGGCGCGGATCAAATGTTCGAGGTCCCGCCGCCTCATCGAGACTCGATAGACTTCCGAACCGCGCTCCACAAGAGCCACCGCTCTGCGGGGGGGAGCGCTCCGGCGAATGGCGTGCATTGACGAAGCGCGCGCCCTGCATCGCTCGGGTCCAACATCGCGCATATCAGCGCATCGCGGGGTCCAGCCAGCAGCTCGGCCCATCGCGCGGCATAGCTCGCGCTGCGACCCTCTAGCACCCACGCCTGCGCACGCGCGAGAGCCAGCAGCACGAGGTTTCCCTCCAGGCGCTCGCAGACCGCATGGTGATACGCGAGGCTGCGCTCTTCGGCGAGGCGATGGTGCTGCACCTGCCCAAGATGCGCGCCCATTGCTGGGCGATCAAGCGGCTTCGAGCGGCTTCGAGCTTCGGCGCGGGCTTCAACCAGCCCCGATGACTTGCCTCAACGACGCGGATGGCGTCGACCCGCTATATGTCTTCCATGAACGGCTGGCCGTTGCGATAGCCCATGCGCGTACTGGCGCCGTCGAACTCGACCTCGAGCACGCAGTCGACGGGATGGGCCGTTTCCAGCTCGCGTTCGAGCGCGTCGATCACTGGGTGGAGCTCGGGACCTTTGGCGCAGAACGCGATGTCGCCGTGGACCGAGTTGATAGCCACGATCCGACCCGTCGCGCGATGCTCGAGCACGTATGCGAACCGACAGTACTCGACGATCTGCGGCGCGCCGAAGAGCGCCCAAGCGCGGCCGAGCGCCAACGACGCGTACGCCTCAGCGCTCCCCTTCGCGAACAACAGCGCAGTCGGACACTTCCAGCTGCGCACCTGGGCGCAGCCATCCTCGAGCTCCGCGGAGACCGGAACGAACCCGCTGGGCGCTGCGACTTGGGGCGAGTCCGCCTTCGCCCCCCTCTTCGCTGCCGGCCGCAAGCTGCCGAGCAAGTGCTGCACCATGCGCTCGAGGTCGTCGAGCCCGTTCGGATCTTCGACGACCTTCAGCGCCTTACCGATGAAATTGATCTCCGAGTTACCGACTGTATACGTGAGCCCGAGGGTGGACGCGATCCCGCCGGACTGCGTCCATTCGCCGCCGAGCGAGCGTAAGCACTCAGCGGCAATCGCACCCAATCGCAACGAAGCCACCGCTTGCGCTCGCGCGCTCGAGCTCTTGGGCCGCGCGCGCAGCTCCACGCATTGTGAGCGCAAGGCTGCGAGCGGCGCCGAACCGCGCGAGCTGCGTCGCGCGAGCTCGGCTAGCGTTTGGTCCGCACTCTGTCCGATCGCGAGATCGAGGTGACCCGCATGCGCCAGCACCGCACGCCACGGCTCCGATGCTTCGATGCGCGTCTGCACTTTCTTGGCGGGTGCGCGCTTGGCAGCGACATTCCGCGACGTCTTTCGAGGAGCAAGCTTTGGCGGCGAACCCCGATTCGGCGATGCCTGCTTGGGCGAACGCTTCTTCGTCGCGGTCTTCTTGGGCGCGACCTTCTTAGGCGCGGTCTTCTTGGACGCGACCTTCTTGGGAGTGACCTTCTTGGGAGTGACCTTCTTGGGCGCGACTTTGGCCGAGGGCTTTTTCAATGACCTGTTCTTCGCCTTGCTCCGCTTCGTTGTCGCCATGCCGGCAACTGTACTCGACACCACCGGGCACCCGCAGCGAACGAAGCTTCAAACGCTACGGAGCCAGTTTGTAGCCAAAACCGTAGACGGTGAGAATGTGGCGGGGATCTTGACCGTCGGGCTCGACCTTCTTGCGGAGCTTCACGATGAAGTTGTCGACGGTGCGGTTCGATGGATAGGCCTCGATGCCCCAGATCTTGTCGAGCATCTCGTCGCGAGAGACCGGCTGACCGCTCTTCTCCCACAGGAGGCGCAGGAGCTCGACCTCGTAGAAGGTGAGCTGCGTCTCGCGCTTGGCGCGGGTGAGCGTGTGCTTCTTCAGATCGATGATCGCGTCGCCGATCTTGATCTTCTCTTCCGTAGGCACACGGTGCAGCCGGCGAAAGATGGCGCCGATGCGCGCGAGCAGCTCTCCGATGGAGAACGGCTTGGTCATGTAGTCGTCGGCGCCGGCCTCGAGGCCGCGGATCTTGTCCGACTCCTGGCCGCGCGCCGTGAGGATGATGATGGGCACCACGGTGTTGGCCTGGCGCATAGCCTCGCACACCTGGTAGCCGTTGAGGTCGGGCAACATGAGGTCGAGGATCACGCAGTCGGCCGGCCGCTCCAGCATGATGCGCACGCCCTCTTCGCCGAGACCGGTGGACTCCACCTCGAATCCCTCGAACTCGAGCGCATCGGTGAGGCCGCGCACGATGTCGGGCTCGTCCTCGACAATGAGTAGGCGTTTCTTGGGGGCGACGTCCGACATCGAGCTCTCTCTACCTAGACCAGCTAGCGCTTGGTCGAAAGCGGAATTTCCTGCGATCCACCGATGGGAAGGTCCACGACGAACGCAGCGCCCTTGCCTTCTTCCGAGTCGATGGTGATGACGCCACCATGGGCCTCGGCCACGTGCTTCACCAGCGACAGACCGATGCCCGAGCCACGCACGTGCGTACGCCGTGCGGCCTGCGCACGATAGAAGCGCTCGAAAATGCGGCGCTGCTCCTCGCGCGGGATGCCAGGCCCCTGGTCCCCGACGACGAGGCGCACGTTGTTGCCGACGCGCGTGAGGTACACGGTGATCTCGCCGCGGCCGTACTTCACCGCGTTCTCGAGGAGGTTGAGCAGGAGCAGCGTCATCGCGTTCTCGTCGATGGAGAGCGCCGGCAGATCCGCGTCGATCTTGGTGACCAGCTGCAGGCCCTCACGCTCGATGCGATGGCGATACACATCGATGGCGCGCTCGACGACGGCATCGAGGTGACCCTTCTGGAACTCGTACGCGGTGCCGCCGCGCTCCATGCGCGAGAAGTCGAGCACGTTCTCGATGAGGCGCGACAAGCGCTCGGCCTCGCGCGTGATGGTGCCGCCGTACTCCTTCACCTTGTCGGGCTTGTGCACGCGCTCGGTGGCGAGGAGCTCGGAGAACATGCGGATGACCGAGAGCGGCGTCTTGAGCTCGTGCGACACGTTGGAGATGAAGTCGCTCTT
Source organism: Myxococcales bacterium (assembly GCA_043741435.1). GTDB lineage: Bacteria > Myxococcota_A > Polyangia > Palsa-1104 > Palsa-1104 > JBDTCO01. Next base: position 7,751 of record JAYUBF010000286.1, on the reverse strand, counting down.
CAGCTGGTTCGCGCGCGACTCCTTCCAGCTCGCGTACACCATGAAGCCCATGCCCGAGAGCAGCATGAGCAGCATGAGCGTGGTGAGCAGCACGTCGGATCGCCGTCGCTGCCGCTCCTCATTGACGAGGCTGGCGGCACGCGTCGGTGCCATCTGCAGGCGCCAGCGATAGAGCGTGGTGGGGAACCGCCCCTCGAAGAGTAACCGACCGGGGCCCTGCTCTCGGATGGGCTCGCCGTAGATGACCACGCCGTCGCCATCGCGCACGCAGTAGCGCACCTGCCCGGTCAGGCGCTCGAACACGTCGGGGAAGAACACCTTCAGCACGTACTCGAGGCTGATCTTGAGGACGATGTAGTACGTGTGCTCGCCGTGTTGTCGCTTGATGAACGAGATGAGGTAGTCGTGACCGTCGTAGCTCTTGTGCATGTGGCGATGCGCATCGAGCTTCAGGGTGGCGAGTGGCAGGTCGGGCAGGATGCGACGCATGAACACGCCACGGAAGGCCTCCGCATCGGCCACCTTCTTCTTGCTCACCGACGCGCCTTGCACCGGTTGTAGCTGATCGTCGAGCACCAGCGCGGCTTCGATGGCCGGCGAGAGCCGCACGATTGTGCCCCACTGCCGCGCGAAGTCCTGCAGGTGGTCGAGGTCGACGAGGTCGAAGAACTGGCGATCGGAGTCGACGATGGAGTTGTCGACGCGCTCGAGCGTCTCCGAGCCGAGCAGGCGATACGACTCGGCGAGTGACTGCTCGGCGCGCTCGGCCTGGATCGCCGCGTAGCGATAACTGGTGCGCGACAGCGCGATCGCCGAGCCCAGCGCGAGCGGAACGATGAGGTACAGTGGAGACTGCCGCCGCAACCAGCGCAGCAAGATCACCGCAAGGCCGGGCGTCGCCACGGCGCGCTGGCCCTACAGCCGGCGCGTGCGGCGCAACCAGGCGAGCCGCTCGGCCAGGGGACGCGTGGCAACTTGCGCCGTGCTCTCGACCTCGTCGCCGAACATCTTCCAGAGCCGGAACAAGCGCATCTTGCCGCGCCGCACCACGCGACGCGCCCACTTCTCCACGGCGGCCGTGCGCACGGCGACGGGCTGCAGGCGCTGGCTCTCCTGGCGCGCGATGGGTCGCTTCATGCGCAGCTCGAACGTCTTGCACGGCGCCTTCTGCACCGTCGCGAACCGCGCGACCCGCATGCGGGCCATCGTGAACGGCACGACCGAGAGCCTCTGCTCACCATCGGGGGTGCGGCGCCTGAGTGCGATGACTTCGTGCACGATAGACGACGGCTAACACGCGATCCAGCACGCAGCAATGTAAAACGCGGCGCAATCTACACGGAGTGTCGTTTGCGTCGGCCATGACCTCGATGCCGTCCACGTGCGGTAGCATCAGATCCAACGGTGGCCGCGCCTCCCCCGACACTAAGAAGAAGCGACAAGGCACTTCGCAGGCTTCTCTGGCGATGCGCCCGTCGCGCTCGAATTCTGGGGGGTTCGCACCGCTCGGATGCCTGCGGGGAAGGACCGCATCCGCATGACAGCGGTACCCTTCGCGAAGGATCCGAAGCTGGCGACTTTGGCTGCCGAAGCCCAGGTCGAGGCATGGCCACTCAGCGCACTCGCATACGTCGGCGATCCCGACGACGACCTCCAAGCGACAATCGAGGCGGTTCAGCGACGCATCGGCCCATGGACGGTCAACCCGTACGACAACGTCGTCATCAACACGTTTCACCCTGAGTGCGAGATCACCGACCACATCGCCGAGCGGGCCCCTCGGCTGCAGGCACTGCTCGATCACATCGAGGCGCGCTACCTCCCGTTCGAGCGACTATCCGAGTGGCTGGCGACCGCGCCTCCCTGATCATGGTGACCAGCGCTTCACCACTCACCCCAGGCGATGCTTCTTGATGTACTCGAGCACGTCGTCGAACTGGCCACCGTCGTTGGCGTAGGTGGCAAAGCTCTTCGCGGTGGAGAACCACTCGGTGGTGGTGGGCTTGAGACGGGTGAGGGCCATCTCGAGATCGTGCATCGAGATGGGCCGGATCGCGCCACTCTTCATCGAGTCGGCGAGCGCAGCCTCGGTGGCGGCCTCGACGAGGTGCTCGAGGTCCGCGCCGGAGAACAGCTCGGTGCGTCGCGCGAGGGCCGGGATGTCGAGCGTCTCGTGCGGTCGACCGGCGATCTTGAGCTTGATGACCTCCACCCGCGCTTGCAGATCGGGCGGCGGCACGAACAGCACGTCGGAGAAGCGGCCGGGGCGACGGAACGCACCGTCGACGTCCCACGGCGCGTTGGTGGCACCGATCACCAGCACGCCCTCGGACCGGCCACCTGCTCCGTCGAGCTCCGACAGGAACTGGGTGACCAGCGTGCGGTAGCTCTCGTGACGCAGCGCCGAGCGACGACCGCCGATCGCGTCGACCTCGTCGAAGAACAGGATGGCCGGAGCTTTTTGCCGTGCGAGGCGAAACAGCTCGTGGAGCTTCTTCTCCGACTGCCCGAGCCACATGTCGAGCACGTCTTCGACGCCGACGGCGACGAAGTGCACGCCCGCTTCACCGGCCGTTGCGCGCGACAAGAACGTCTTGCCGCAGCCGGGCGGGCCGTAGAGCAGGAGCCCACCACCGGTCTTCTTGCCGAAGGCCTTGTAGAGGTCCGGGCGACGGATCGGATGGATGACCCGCATCCGGATCTTTTCTTTCAGCGCGTCGAGGCCACCGACATCGGCGAACGTGACCTGCGGCTTCTCGACGGTGGCGCCGTCTTCCTCGACAGTGGTGGTGCTCGACTTCTCTTCCGGCGCGCCGTCGGCGACGAGGCGAATGCGTGCGCGAGGGTCCAGATCGGCGCGCGCGATCTTCTCGCGCAGCGCCGAGTCGGCGAGCGCCACGTCGCGCTCGACCGCAGCGTCGTAGCTGGCGAGCGCATCCTTGTGCCGTCCGACCTCGTACTGGCAGCGTGCCATGGCCAGGCGGGCTGCCCCGTTGTTCGGCGCCCGCGTGACGATGAGCCCCAGCTGCGCCAGCGCGTCTTCCGGCCGCCCGGCCTGCTCGAGCTCGCCGGCGAGCTGCTGGCGCAAGGGCAGGTTGTCGGGGAGTGCGCTCACGGCCTCGGTCAGGGCTGCAATCGAATCATCGGCGTCGCTCATCCGGGAGGTCCTTCTGGTTGGGGACGCAGCGGATCGCCGCGACTACACAAGGCCAAGGTGACACGTTCCACCAGGAGACGTGCGTTGCTGTCGCGTGCTTCGCGCTCGATGCGGCCGTCCAGCCAAGCCCGCCGGAGCGCCTCGAACTGGAGGCGCGCTTCGTCGAGGAGCTCGCGCAGCCGGGTTCGCTCCGACGTGAGCCATCGCTGCGCGACGACGGATGCCGCGACACCGGTGCCGGCGCCGAGCAACTTGGCGAGCGGCCCGCCGAGGCGCAGGAGCCGCGTGAGCGTCCAGACGGACACACCGGTGATCGTCACGATCGCGCGCAAGCGCCCGGGCCTGCGGAGCGTGGCCCAGAAGACGTCGCGAGCGGCATCGGTCTCCACGGCCAGCGCCACGAGCAAGCGCAGCTCGCCGAGCTCTGCAAGCTCCTCGGCGAGCGCGCTGACCCAGCGGTCGAAGCCGGTGAAGTCGTCGGTCTTGCGACCGCTGAGCGTCTGCGCGAGGTTTCGCCGCGCGCGCTCACCGCCAGGATGCAGCCGGAGAGCCTCGCGAAACCGCTGGCGTGCGCTGATGGGATCGCCGGCTTCGAGATCGAGACAGCCGAGGTTGTTCCACGCGGCGGAGTCCTCGGGGTCGAGCACCAACGCCTGGAGGTAGCACGCGCGCCCGAGCGCCTTGTCACCGCCAGCCGAGGCGACGAAACCGAGCGTGACGTGGTTCGCCGCGCGATCGGGCCCGCAGCGCACGGCTTCGCGGGCGACCCGCACCGCGTCCTGGTGCCGCCCGGCGTCGGATAGCTGCTCGGCGTGCGCGCGGAGGTACACCGGCTCTTCCGGCGCGAGCCGGAGTGCTTGCTCGAGCGCAGCCTTGCCCTCCGCGGCCTGCCCGAGCGCGCGCGCGGCGAACGCGTACAAGTAGTGGAGGTGCGGCCTCTCCGGGTTCGACTGCAGCGCCTGGGTGAGCACCTGCACCGCAGAGGAATGGTCGTCGAGCCGCACCAGCGCGAGGCCCATGAGCTCGGCCAGCTCCACACCCGTGTCACCCGCGGCGCGCGCGCGATGACAGAGCGCCATCGCTTCCTTCGGACGGCCCAGCTCGACCAGGAGGCGAGCGCGCTCCCTCGAGGATTCTCCTTGCCCCGGCCTCCCAGACCCGTCTACGAAGCGGTCCGACACGACCAGCAGAGTAGCACCCGCCCAACATTTTTTGTTTGCTGACTTTATATTGCCGTGATAGGTGCTTACCCATTCGGTCGGTTGTATTGGTCGGTTGTATTGGTGCAGCTGTTGCAAACGTTGTCAGTGGTTGTCCGGGGTCAAGATTGACAAGTGTTTCAGGTTCAAGTGTTTCTAGTTAGTTCTATATAAGTGGGCGCGAGGGATTGCGAATGGAGGAGTTCATTTTCGACGACGAGATGAACGATGTGGGCGCCGATATCGAGGCGCACTGCCCGAAATGTCACTCCACCAGCCACACCATCGTCTCGAAGTACGAAGACGAGGTACGCCGCGTTCAATGCACGGCGTGTGGTCATGTACACCCGTACAAGAAACCACGCGACGACGAGGAAGCGGAGACCGTGGCCCCTACCAAGAAGAAAGCAGCGAAGCAAAAGCCGACTTGGGACCAGATGATGCAAAAGTCCAAGAAGCCGCCAAGGCCCTACGGGATCGCGGACTACTTCAAGGAGATGGAGCTCGTCTCCCACCCGAAGTTCGGCGTAGGTTACGTCACCGAGAACATCGGCAACGACAAGATCGAAGTCACCTTCCAGGCTGACAAGCGCGTGCTCATCCACAACCGCAAGGGTCTCAATTTGCCGGTTGCGCGTCTGGGCATGATGGATGCGACTCCCGCAGCCAAAGGTAAAAAAGGCGCTAAGGCGGCTCCGGCGCCTGTTGCCCCGGCAGCCGCGAAGGCCGCGGCTGCCAAGAAGGGTGCTCCGGCTCCGAAGGCGAAGCCGGCTCCGAAGGCGAAGCCAGCGAAGCCCGCGCCCAAGGCTGCGAAGCCCGTTCCAAAAGCCAAGGCTGCGACCAAGGCAGCAAAGCCGGCACCAAAGGCAAAGGCTGCGAAGCCCGCTCCCAAAGCCAAGACTGCGGCCAAGCCAGCCAAAGCCGCCAACAAGAAGAAGCGCTAAAGCAAAAACCCCAGCGAAGCTCCGACGGTGTCCCCGTCGGAGCTTCTTTTATTTCTATGGCGCGATGGTTCCCTTGCGGCCGTACTGGTCCTCGAGGCGCACCACGTCGTGGAGCTCGGTGGTCGAGACCTCGACCACGTCGCAGTCTTCGATCGCCGTCATGCGGTGGATGAGACCTGGGGTCACGCGGAACGGCTGGTTCGGCAGCAGCTCCGAGATCTGCGGCTCCTGCCCCTCGCGGTAGTGGGTGAACGCCATCTTCCCGCGCAGCACCATCACCGTCTCGTCCTTCTTCACATGGTACTGGAGCGAGAGGCTCGCGCCTTTCTTGATGTGCAGGATCTTGCCGACGTAGCGATCGGTGACCGCCCAGATCAGCTCGTGGCCCCAAGGCTTGTCGACCGTGCGCGGGAGAGCTTCGCTCATTTGAACCACCACCTCAGCGCTGCGAGCGCGCGTTTGTACATCTTGTCGGAGTAGGGATACCACCACAGCTCGCGCGGGACGGAGAACCGCTCGTGATTCACGTGCCGCTCCTGGCAGAGATCGCGAAGTCCCTCGTCGGAGTGCGCCCGGCCGAAGCCGGAACCCTTGAGGCCTGCCCACGGCGTCTCGGGCGCGCCGTGCGTGGCCAGCACGTCGTTCACCATGACGGTGCCGCAGGCGATCTGCTCGGCGAGGCGCCTCCCCTTCTCGGCGTCGCCGGTGAACACGTATCCCACGAGGCCCACGTCGCTGTCGTTGGCGAGCCGGATGGCTTCGGCCTCGTCGGCGACGCGCATGATGGGCATCACCGGGCCGAAGATTTCGCGCCGCATCACCGCCATGTTTTGCGTGCAGCCGGTGAGGATCGTGGGTGCGTAGCCGAGCCCGCTGCCGTGCGTCTGACCGCCGAGCTCGAGCTTCGCACCGTCCGCGATCGCGCTCTGCACCAGCGCGTGGGCGATGTCGCGTTGCCGCTCCCAGGTCATCACGCCCACGTCGATCTCGGGCTGGCGCGGATCGCCGAGGCGAAGATCCTTGGCGAGCGCGATCACCCGCTGCACCAGCTCGTCATGGATCGCCGCGTGCGCATACACGCGCTCCACCGACGCGCAGATCTGTCCCTGGTTGGAGAAGGCGCCCCACACGAGCGCCTGCGCGGTACGATGCAGATCCGCATCCGCGCAGACGATGGCCGGCGCCTTGCCACCGAGCTCGACGGCGCAGGGAATGAGGCGCTCCCCGCAGGCCGCCGCGATCTTGCGTCCCGTCGCCGTGGAGCCGGTGAAGTGCACGTAGTCGGGCTGCGTTGCGATGAGCGCCGCGCCGACGTCGCCCGCGCCGTGCACGACCTGGAACAGATCGCCGGGCAGCCCGGCCTCGAGGAACAAGGCGCGCATGCGATCGGCGATGAGGGGCGTGACCTCCGACGGCTTCAGGACGACCGCGTTGCCAGCGACGAGCGCCATGGCGATCGTGCCGCCGGCGATCGCGAACGGATAGTTCCAAGGCGAGATCACCGCCACCACACCCCGAGGCAGGTAGTGCAGGTAGCTCGCGCGATGCCGTAGAAGGTGCAGCGCAATCTTCTTCGGCTGGAGGATCTCCGGCCCGCGGTCGACGAAGTAGCCGAGCAGGTCGAGGAGGTTCACCACCTCCTGCATGAGCGCCTCGAAGCGAGGCTTGCCGCACTCGCGGCTCAGCAGCGTCGCGAGCCCCTCGGCGTCGTTGCGCAGCGCATCCCGAAAGGCAGCGACGCGACGGCAGCGCTCGCGCACGGGCAGCTCGGCCCAGAACGTCTGCGCTACCCGCGCTCGCTCGACGGCCGCACGCACCTCGGTGGGCGTTGCGCACTGCACCTTGCCGAGCACCTCGCGTGTCGCGGGATCGTGCGAGACGAGCTCGCCCGCTATCGAGACCGTGTCGGTGAACGCGCCCATGTTGGTATCAGCGACTGTACGCTACTGCATTTGCCCAGCCCGCGACTAGGGCCCACCCCGACGTGAGCCACGGGAAGAATCCCGCGACGAACGTTGACAGGCGCGAAGGCGAAGTGATACGGAAGTCGCGTTTTCGCGGCTCCTTAGCTCAATTGGTTAGAGCAGACGCTTCATACGCGTAAGGTTCTCAGTTCGATTCTGAGAGGAGCCACAATGGTATCCGGGGCGGGACGGCGGACCGTCCCCCCCGGGCCCCCCGGCTCGCTCTGGTCGGCGAAGCCTCCCGCCGCTCGCGTGAGATCGAGTAGGCGCCCTCGTTGCCGAGGGCGCCTCTCACAGAACCGTACTTGTGCTGGTCACATACGGCTCGTCGGGGTTGGAGGTTGTGACCCCTTCAACCGGCCGGTTTACGACCTCGCTTATCCCAGCGCCAGCGCCAGCGTGAGCTGGGTGGGGACGACCATGTGCTCTTGCATCTCTCGCCAGCGGTGCGTGATCGAAACGAGCCCCCGTGCATCCCAGTAGGAAT
>JAYUBF010000285.1:0-3597 GCA_043741435.1 Myxococcales bacterium | reverse complement strand
CACCAGGTCGCGCTCGGCCGTTTCCTCGACTACGGCTTCGTGCCGCCGGATAACGGAATCGTCGAGCGCCTCCACGTCCGGGCCGCGCTCACGCGGAATTATGCCGAGTCCCGGATTATGCCGAGTCTCGACAGTGACCGGTGCCGTCAGCGGCGGGGCGGCTCGGGGTTGGACGCAGCGCGCTCCGCATAATCCTGGCTAACGTTCTTGGTGCGGCTCCGTCCTTCGAGCATGGATCAGATCTTTCGGCGCAAGACGGTGCGGGCTCGAATTCTCGGCAACCCACTCGGCCGCGTTCTTCAGCAGTACGTCGATTACCTCAAGGGTCGCGGTTACGAGGCGAGCAGCCTGCATCAGTACGTGTTCGTCGTCGAGCACTTCGGAAATTGGTTGGGGGTGCGATCCATCAGCCACGAATCGGTCGACCGGTTCCTGGCGAGCCACATCCCGACGTGTCGCTGCAAGAAGCCCGCGCCGTGCACCAGCCACTGCGTCCGCGCCGCCCTGAATCGCCTGCTCGAGATGCGTGGGCTGTCGCGACCCGACGCCGTGGTGCCAGCAATCGTGAGTCGTCTATTGTGCGCGTACAAGACCCATCTGCTCGTCGTGGCGGGTCTCGCTGAATCGACTGCCTACTACCGGCTCCGCCACGCGCGCGACCTGCTGGAGAAGTTCGCGGTGCGGCGAGCCAGCCAGCTCAAGGGGTGGGTGCCGACCGAGCTCGCCGATTACGTTGCGCGTACGGGTCGGCGGTGGAAGCCCGGTAGCGGGCAGCAGCTTGCCTCGTCGGTCCGAAGCTTCCTCAGGTTCTTGCTCTTCAAGGGTTTGGTTCGCCGCGATCTCGCGACGGCGGTTCCGTCGTTCGCCAACTGGCGCCTCGCCTCGTTGCCGGCTGTCGTCGAGCGCAAGGACCTGGAGAAGTTGCTCGCTGCCGTCGATCCCGCGACGCCGATCGGCATGCGCGATCGTGCAGCGTTGCTCTGCATGGTTGATCTCGGTCTGCGCGCGTCGGATGTCGCAGCAATCACTGCCGATGGCGTCGACGTGCCCGGTGGTGTTTTGCGCCTGAGCCACGCGAAGGAACGCCGGGTGACCGAGCTTCCGATGACGAAGCGGCTGGGGCACGCTCTGCGGCGCTACCTGCGTGAAGGGCGCCCGCAGTCCGCTTCGGGACTGCTGTTCGTCATCCATCGTGCACCGATCGGGCAGCCCCTCAGGCCAATCGGAATCCGCGGCATCGTTGTGCGTTACGCCGCTCGAGCGGGCATGGCGGACGTGATCCGTGGGACTCACGTCATCCGGCATTCCGTCGCGAGCTCCCTGATCAACGCCGGCGCATCGATCAAGGACATCGCCGACTTGCTCGGCCACCGAAGCATCGACACCACCGCGATCTACGCGAAGGTGGACGTGCGGTCGCTGGCGGCGGTGTCTATGCCGTGGCCAGGAGCAGGCCGATGACAGCGACGAGCAGAAGCACGCTGGGCGCGCATGTGAAGGAGTACCTTGTGCACCGCCGGTCTCTCGGATTCGGGTTGGAAACGAACGAGGTCGTGCTGCGCGACTTCGTAACGTTCGCGAAGGGCGCCGGTCATCGCGGCCCGCTTACCACCGAGTTCATTCTCCGCTGGGCAACCGACCACGTCGAGCACTCCTCGCGGTACCAGGCCGAGCGTCTCTCCATCGTGCGTGGCTTCGCGCGGTACCTCGCGGCGAGAGACGGAGAAAGCGAGGTTCCAGATCAACGGCTTCTTGGAGGCCGGTTTCGCCGCGGCCAACCGCACATCTACAGTGACGAGCAACTTCGTCAGCTCCTCGATGCCGCGGCTGCGTTCCCATCGGCGGATCCGCTTCGCCGGATCGGCTACGCGACCCTCTTCGGACTGCTTGCGAGCACAGGAATGCGCGTCTCGGAGCCGCTCAGCCTTGGCGTTGCCGACGTCGACCTCGACGGTGGCGTTCTCCGCGTCTTGAACACGAAGTTCCGCAAGTCGAGGCTCGTGCCGATGCACCCGACGGTGACCGAAGCGATGCGGCGCTACGCAGCTCAGCGGGACCGAGATCCTCGTGCACGTTCATCTGCTTGGTTCTTTCTCGGGCGTGGTGACGGTCGACTGCCCCACAGGTCCGTGCATCACGCCTTCCGTCGGATCTGCTCGATGCTTGGCTGGCGAGGAAACGGCGACCTGCCGCTTCCGAGAATTCACGACTTGCGGCACAGCTTCGCTGTCCGTCGACTGCTCACCTGGTATCACGAGGGCGTCGATGTTGAGCAGGCCATCCCCTCGCTCTCGACCTACCTCGGCCACGGCAAGGTCAGCGACACCTACTGGTATCTCACCGGCACTCGCGATCTCCTCGGCACGGCCGGCGCCAGGTTCGAGCGCTTTACTCGGCCCCGGAGGGTGCCATGAAGACCGCCGACGTCGGGCGAGGGACTCTGCTCGGCCCTGTTCTGCAGCGCTTCTTCTGCGACTACTTGATCAAGCAACGGCGGCTCAGCGATTGCACGGTCGCGGCGTACAGGGACACGTTCAAGCTGCTCTTGGCGTTCTTCGATAGGAAGCTCGGCATCAAGCCCGACGATCTTCGCGTGCAGGGCATCGACGCCGACCGCGTGCTGGCGTTTCTCGACGACCTCGAACGCGCCCGTCGCAACTGCGCGCGAAGCCGAAACGCGCGGTTGGCGGCAATCCGATCATTCTTTCGCTTCGCGACCGCATCCGACCCGCTCCTGCTGCCGATCGCGCAGCGCATCTTGGCGATCCCGAGCAAGCGGTTCGAGCGCCGAGTAGTCGCCTACCTGCAACCGGGCCAGATTCAAGCCCTGCTCGACGCGTCGGATGTGTCAACCCGCGCAGGGCTTCGAGATCGGGTGTTGCTGACGCTCATGTACAACACCGGTGCTCGTGTCTCGGAGCTCGCCGGTCTCAAGGTCGGAGATCTCCGGCTCGATACGGGCGGGGCCGTTCACCTTCATGGGAAAGGACGCAAGGAGCGGACAGTTCCACTCTGGCGCGAGTCGGTACGTCTCATGCGTGCTTGGCTCAAGAAGACCGGGGCGACGTCCGATGCGCCGCTGCTGCCGAATTCCCGTGGCGGGCACATGACCCGGTCGGGAATCGAACATCGCTTGGCGGTCGTTCTTGAACGCGCCGCGAAGAAAGATCCCGAGCTCCGTAAGCTCCACCTCTCGCCCCACACGATCCGGCACACCACGGCGATGCACCTGCTGCAGTCTGGCGTCGATCTTTCGGTGATCGCCATGTGGCTTGGCCACGAGAGCATCGAGACCACGCATCAGTACCTCGACGCCGACCTTGCGACCAAGAGGCGCGCTCTCGACCGTTTGGATTCACCAACAGCTCGGAGACCGCGACCCAACGCGCAGCCGCGGCTGGTCGCGTTTCTTCAGCGCCTCTGATTATGCGAAGTCCCGGACCGCGAGCCGCGACGAGGACGGGACGGCCGCTCCGCATAATCCGGGACTCGGCATAATTGCGTCCGAGGGCGACCCGACGCAGTGCTAGGCGACAGCGCGTTGGTGGATGCTGCTGCTTGGAGAACCGAAGACCTCACCATGCCTTCTTGACCATG